>CAZGSN010000501.1:0-2510 GCA_964528465.1 uncultured Binatia bacterium (SeqCode) | reverse complement strand
GGGTCGAAACCGGATCAGGCTCCCAGCCTCCGGTTTCCGAAACTTCAGAAGTTCAGCAGCTTGTTCAAGCGCTTTTCCTCGACGTCGGCGATGAGCGCCGTGCTCCCAAGGCCGCGCTTGCGCTTGCGGGACTTCGACACCAGCATGTGGCGATGGCCTGCCTGCTTGCGCTTCAATTTACCCGAGGCGGTGCGCTTCACACGCTTCGCCAGCCCCCGGTGCGTCTTCATCTTCGGCACGGTTCTGCCTCCTACTCGTCTTCCTCGTCCTACTCGTCGGATGCGGTCGGCGTTCCCACGGCGTCGGCGCTCTCGGTGCGCCGCGCCGGCGCTGCCGCGGGCTTCGGCTTTACGACACCCGTCGGCGCCAGGAACATGATCATCGTGCGGCCTTCCTGGCGGGGCGGCGACTCCACCTTGGCCACTTCCTTGAGCTCGTCGGCCAGGCGATCCATGAGCTTGCGTCCCAGGTCGGAGTGCGCCATTTCGCGGCCGCGGAACGTCAGCGTCACCTTGACCTTGTCGCCCTCTTCCAGGAACTCGATCGCGTGCCGCTTCTTGAACTCGTAATCGTGCTTCTCGATTTTCGGCCGCAGCTTGATCTCTTTGACTTCGACCTGATGCTGGCGCTTCTTGGACTGCTTGGCCTTTTTCGACTGCTCGTACTTGTATTTCCCAAAGTCCATGATGCGGCACACGGGCGGTCGCGCCGTCGGCGACACCTCGACCAAGTCGAGGCCCAGTTCACGCGCCTTGGCCAGTGCATCACGGGTCGGCAGGACGCCGAGCTGAACGGCCTCGTCGCCGTCCTCCAAAATCACTCGCACTTCGCGGACGCCAATACGTTCGTTCACACGAATCGACCGGCGGGAATCGCGTTCGAGAATGGGCACCTCCTACAGGCCGGCGGCGGCAGGCGCGGTTGCGGCCGGGCGGCCCACCCCGTTTGGGTGGCCTCCGGATCGCGGCGCCAGACGCTCGCGGGCATAAAAAACGGGCTGGAGGCATCGCCACCAACCCCAAGGCGGACACCGCGTTGCGGCGTCCACTTCGTGGGCCCCTTGACGGGGAACACCGGCGAGCTGGAGCGGAGTCGGAGGCGTTAGCCTCGGCGCCGCGACGCTGCCGGGTGGAAGGCTGGCCTTCGCTTGCCCGGACATTTTCGGACCGACGGGCAGTGTGCGGGATGGGGGTGGGATTGTCAAGGTGGCGGGCGCCGCTCCAGATGAGGTCGGATGCTATTGCGAAAGGCACGGGTTGAGTGCTGGCGTGCTGACTCCCCCCTTGACTGGATCGCCGCCTTACTCACTCGCAATGGATGCGTCCATCGGGGCTGTGGGGCCGTGTTCAGTCGTACGAGCATGGAGTCCACGGCATCAAGGCGTGCCCCGAACGCATCGCGTGTGCCAAGCGCTATTGGTGCCTGCAGCCGCTAACGCGGACCCTCGACCCTACGAGTGTCGCTCAACTGAACCGTGGACACTCCCAACAGGATCGGAGACATAGGGATCGCGATTCCGTGCAGAGTACCGTTCACTGTGATGCTCCCCCCTTGAGCGAACGCCAAGGAGACTCCATGTTCGACATCGATGGCGACACCGCTCGCCACGGCCGCATTGTCCGCAGCGATGTACGGCGATCGCATCCCGTCGAGTCGCCAAGGAATGTTGCCGCACAGGTAAGGTGTGGGAGCACCGCCATCGCTCCGCGTACCTATCGTGAAGGTGCCGTACTCCCCACCACTGCCACGCCCAATCCTCAGCCGGTAAGTACCCGGCACGTTGAGGAGCATAGCGTCTACGTTCGCACAACTGCCAAGCCCGCTGTTGTTCCTGAGTTGCGCCGCGGAAGGGTCTTCCACGATGAAGGTCAAGCGATTGGTTCCACGGAACCCGACATTCAGCGGGGCACCGACAAGCTCTTCTGCCACAAAAAAAGAAATCTCGTAATTCGGCGTTCGCTCCGTAATGGCTCCGCTGAACATTCCACCGATCGGTACGGCCCCCCTCACGGTCGTTGTATCCGGATTGAATCCGACCGTGACGTAGTTTACTTCACCGAATGGGTCAGTGACCGACACCGTTGCAGCGTTGTCATCGAACCAACCGGTAATTGGGTCGAAGAGAGTTAGCTGCACATTCCCACTCATTACATTAAACGGTATCAATGCTGTGCCCGACGCATCGATCTTGCTCTGACTAACTCCCACTGGCGAGTCCTTGACCGCCACGATCATCTTCTGGAAATCCGCGACTGCGCCGTTGGTCAGATGTGAGGCCCGCGTGGTTACCTGCTTTGACGGGAAATCAGCACTACATTCACTACGGTTGAAGAATATCCGCTGATCGCAGTTGGCTCCACACTCCCACTTGCCAGGCGCATTGACAACGATGGCGTGCCACTTGAAATGGATGCACACCGTTAAGAAGTCATAGAAGTCACCATCCGGGCCAGGCTCGTTTATTGGCACCATCCTGGTACACGTCACAACGTAGTCCTTCGGACAGCACT
>CAZGSN010000500.1:0-8760 GCA_964528465.1 uncultured Binatia bacterium (SeqCode) | reverse complement strand
ATCCTGCGCCAGCGCTTTGGATGGCAAGACGACAACACCGAAACCCTCGAGGACTTGGGTAATCGACTGGGTGTGAGTCGTGAGCGCATCCGCCAGTTGGAAAGCCGCGCCTTGAACAAGCTGAAGGACATCTGCCGACAGCAGGGTCTACAAGAATACCTCCACTAGAAAACTTACGGGCACCGGTAACGGTGCCCCATGCTTCTTTCCGGCGCACCGGCCTTGTGGCCGACACGGCTTGCCGAAGAAGGCGATGCGCCCGCCGTCCGCCATGGCCTCCTACCGCCCACACGACGCGCAGCGCGATCCGGAACGCTTGAACCTCTTACGGCCCATCGCTCGACACAGGCACCATCTCCCGATCAGCGGCCTTGCCGAGGGCGATGTTGCACAGCTTATCGAGAAGGGCTTTGGGCGGCGCACGACACCGAGCGTCGTCAGCACGCTACACCACGCAACTGCGGTCATGTGTCAGTTTGACTCTCGGGCGCTACGGCGTATTGGTGCAGAAGGCGACTGGCGTCGAGACGGATTCTCCGCCGCCGAGTATCTGGCGGCGGACGCGAACTTGCGTAGCCTCGGTGCAACTGAATGGTGCGGTAACGATCACATGGGTTGGGGTGACCCCGAGAACGTCCGCTGCTGCCGTCCAGGTATCTCCAATGAGAAACTCGACGCAGGTCCCATGCAGGGGCGAGCAGCGGTTTCCCATTGCCAGGGCATGACAGTCGCCGGCTACGCCCCCCGCGTGGCCCGTGATTGCGTCGAAGCCGCTGCCGTAGAGATGAACCAGTCCTCCGCTCACCGTCTTGCTAGGCCTGAGGGTGGCAACGGTAACTGCCCCAGTCCCTTGGTGCGGCTGTGCGTTGGTGACGTCGATCTTGTCGCCCATTCCGATGGTGTTGTTGGTGTCTTCATCGCCAATTCTCAGCGCATCACACATATCCGCAAGCGGGGCCATCGTCGGATAGCAATGCTGCCATTGGTTGCCCTGGGCGCTGATCACCGGAGCCGGGGCGTCGAGTAGATTGCGGACATTACGGCGCGGGATCGCTCCATTGTCCGTGAAGGCGTTGCTTCCCGCATTCATCGCCCCGTCAAGGCCGAGGTCGACGGGCACCTCCCCTTCGATCTTTACCCCGGCGTCGTCGTTGTAGACGACAGCGCAGCCGCGAACGCGGAAGTCACCCGCTGCGCCGCTGACGCTCTCGAATTGCAGACCCTTACCGTTGACGCCGTTGTGGATGCCGCACACGTAGTCGTCCCGCAGCATCGCGCGCGACTGATCCTGAAAGAAAAATCCGTGCAGGACGCCGTCGCGAACCAGGTTGCCGTCGCTGAGAATCTCAGTGAACGGCCCTTGTGCCGAAGCCTCGGAGGCGCCGGCGCGGGTTACCGCCTGCATCCCGCAAGCCGCGGGGTTGCCGGATGGGCAGTTCCGGCCGTTGCGCTCGATGAGGTTGTTTGCCGCATCGATGATACCGCGGATCATTCCCATGTCGGGAGATTGCGCAAACACGCCGCCTCTCAGGTTGTGGTGAATCCAGTTGTCCTGCAGCCGGACGAGGCCGCGACGACTCTTGACGCCACGATCGTAGCAATAGCGCAGCTCGGAATTGATAACAGTGACCGGCTCGATGCTGGTGGCGCCGGTGTTGTCGGCATCGATGCAGTCCTTACCGGTAGGCGGCCGTGTCTCTCCATCCGGAACCTCCGCGGTCGTAAACGCCGCCGCGCCACCATCGAGGCGGCAGGTGTCGATGCGACTGTTCTTGCTGCCGCTGCCGAGGGTGATCAGATCCTGATCGCCGCAGCACACTGTACCTTCTGCCGCCAGAGTTCGGTTCACGGCGACCCCGAGGATCTCCACCCCCGGTGCGGTAATCTGCAGAGCCCCCCCCGGTGATTCATTGCATGGGCAATCGCCCGGCATGGGAGAGGTATTGGGCGAGACGAGATGGATCTGCGTGCGGTAGACACGATCTGCCATTGCGCTGACCGGTGAAGGATCGCCGTTGCTGTTCGTCCCGTCGAGCATTGCGTCGGCCGACACGAGCTGCAGGGCAACAGGGTTGGTGATGGTAATATCGGCGGTCTCGCCGATGAAGGAGCTATGATCGAAGCGAATCAAAACCGGAGCCGGTGCACCGTTGGCAGTGGTGATGGCGTCGCGAAGAGTGCAACTTGCATCGCACACGCCATCGCCCGCATCGCCAGGCATATTGACGGACAGCACCGTGGTGAACAACCGCCAGCCCACTTGGTTTGGTGCTGCTGGGTTGCGCAGCACGAGAGCCTGTTGATGCTGCACCTGCCCCGTGCTGGCGACGGTAACGGAGTGCAACCAAACACCCGGCGCTGGCTTGATCAGGATGGAGATCTCCTTGCTACCGGGTGGAAGGTTTACGCTGCGAGCAGGGTACAGGGTTGCCTCGCCGGCCTGTGGCGCACTGCCGGTGAGACGCGATCCGACCACGGATGCAGTAAGGGTCTGTCCTGTCGGATTGTCGATGCGGAGACGGATGGCTGGGGTCGGAAAATACACCAAGGCAAACAGGTCGTCGGCTAGCGTATCCACGGCAGATGGAAGGCACGCCTGCACGTTGGCAATGCTGTCAGCGCAGGTGTCCAATGCAGCCAGTGCATCGAGATCGCACTTGGCCACCGCGGCAGCAGTGAAATCCACCGCCCCTTGGATTCGACCGAGTTCGTCTGCCGTCAGGCAGTAGCGTCCGTTGGGGTCGGTATCTTCGGTTGCTTGACACTTCTGTTGTCCACCCATGCGCACTTTGAGGTAACTACGAGCCTTGCCTAGATGCTGATAGCAATCGAGTTCTTCCGGGTTGGCGGGCGCTGGCGGTGTTCCGGAAAGGTCCGTGGACAATAGGAAAGCCCGATTCTCCACGACGCAAGCAACACAGCCCGCCACACCCACAAAATCGGCCATCGACTCGCTCTCGCAGGGAGCCGGACAGGACGCATAGCCTAGACTTGCAGGAGCATCGACGCGGCTGCACCCACGCTCAGCGTTACGGCTCGCGCTGGTGATGGCCCGGGCAACACGAGCGGCACCGGGCAACTCGCTGGTGACATTGCAGTTTGTGCTGTCGGGAATTCGGCCAAGCATGCGTTGCACGTGGCATCTGCGTTGCTCGGCTGTCAGGGTGGCGACAACCTGTTTGGCACCGCGTCCCAAAGCCTTGCGGCAGCGCACCTCAGCGCGGGATAGCTGTGCGCTGGCGGGTGCGGCGTAAACAACGGCGCCACCGACAGCGGCCACAAGCAGCAGAAGGATCGGCCTGAGCAAACACGCCGCAAGGGAGCTTCCGGCCCATCGCGAGCTACTGGGAACGAAGACGATACGATTTCCGGGATCGAAGAGAGGCACGCCCCCTTCATATGTTGACCAGGGTCCGACTGGCAACAGCTAGGACCGCCGGCAAGCGGACTGTGGAAGACGCTCGACCCATACGGCCGAAGTGGGCTTCCAGGCCCCGGATGCGGTGTGGGTTTGAAAATGGGTGGTCGATGAGGACAGAGCCAGTGATGGCGCCGGATCAGGGACATCTGGCGCAGGTGCCTAGCCTGCGGCTTGGCGTGCTAGCGATTCCCTTTGCTCTTTTCGGTTTTGTGATAGGGAGCGTCGTCATGCGCTGTCTACGGCAAGGGCTCGAGGGCTGTCTCGAGGGGGGGCTTCCTGGCGCCTCTCGACGCGTGCTCCTGGCCGCTTGCTTCGCGGCATGCCTGGTACTGAGGGGTGCCACTCCAGCACACGCAATCGACGATATCGCCAAAGGAGAGACGATCGCGCTGCTGTCCTACAACATACACGGCCTTTTCCGTTTTGCGGCGACGGATCATCCGGTCGAGCGCATGCCCACCATCGGTTGGCTGTCGCGCCCGTATGACGTCATGCTCTACCAGGAAGACTTCGAATACCACCGTGACCTGGTGCGACAGCTCGATGGCCATGTCGACTTCACCGGTAATGGTGTCGGCGGTAGTCCGTGGCGAATTCTTGCCAAAGCCTTGGCCGTTCCAATCACCATGTGGATTCCGCATTTCTCCCCGCCGTATGGTTCGGGGGTGTCGACGGCCGTGCGCCGTCGTTTCGATGTCGTCGAAACCAGCACACACATCTATGAAGCGTGCGATGGTTGGCTCGACTCCAACTTCGATTGCTGGGCGAGCAAAGGATATTTGCGGGTACGCTTGCGCCTAGCCAATGGCGGCGAAGTCGATGTCTACAATACCCATCTGGAATCCGGGGCTGACAAACCGTCGACGCTAGCGCGGCGCAAACAGCTCGGGGAACTTGCCGGGGATGTGGAGAGGCTATCACCGACACAAGCGGTGATCGTCGGTGGCGATCTCAATCTCAGCTATCTGCGCTCCGGGGACCGCAAGTCGCTCACGCAGTTCCGGGATCGGCTTGGATTGGTAGACAGTGGCGCGGGACCGGAATCGCCGCTTTGGCGGGAGCGCGATTTCGTGCTCTATCGCAGCGGCGTTGCGACCAAGCTGCAGGTAACGAAGGCGGGCGAGGCGAAGGAGTTTGCGCAAGAGGAACGCGCCTTGAGCGATCATGCCGCGCTGCGCGTGGATTTCCTGGTGACGAGATGATGCGAGCTAGACCCCGACGAATCGACGGCACGGCTAACTTGCTGCTTGCCGTCGCTGTGGTGTGGTCGCTCTTGCTTTCCGGATGTAGCGGGCAACGCCTCGCCACTCGTCACCCCATGGGAGTCCTTTTGCGCGACAAGCCGCGGCTCACAAAGGAAAAGGAACTCTACAACGAGATAAGAGCCGAGCATAAAAGCCTGGCGATGGCGGGCGAAGAGGACAAAGTGTTTGTTCTCGGGTACTCCTCCTGCGAGGCAACCAGTGCCGATATGGCAATCGCCGAGGCGCTCGCCGATTGCGACAAGCGGCGCCGTGATCGCCGCATTGAAGCCCCTTGCCGTACGATAGCGGTCGGCGACATAGAGCTACCGTAGTCAGGGTTTCAATTTCCAGCGGCACCGAACACCTAACGGGGGTAGGGCTCGATGCCTTGCATGCCGGCATTTTTCCAGGATAAATGCCGGCATGTCCGCCATCGACATCCCCCGACTCCTGGTGCCCCCAAAGCAATCCTTTTTCCTCTTTGGCCCGCGCGGCACGGGCAAGAGCCACTGGCTGCAAACCCGGTTTGCCAACGCCGCCGCAACCTTCGATTTGCTGGACGAATCGGTGCACATGGAGCTGTTGAGCGATCCCGCCGCGCTAGGTCACAAGCTGGAGTCGCAGAAGGCGGGAGCCTGGGTGGTGATCGACGAGGTGCAGCGGGCGCCGACTCTACTCAATACGGTCCACCGCTTTATCGAAAACAAGCGCCTGCGCTTTGTGCTGTGCGGTTCGAGTGCCCGCCAATTGCGCCGACGCGGCGTCAATCTACTGGCCGGCCGTGCCGTGGAGCGGCACCTCCATCCCTTTACTGCCGGCGAGTTGGGGGATGCCTTCGACCTCGAGAAGGCGCTCACACTCGGCACGCTGCCGCTGGTGTGGAGTGCCGAAGATCGCCGCGACACGTTGCGCGCCTACGTGCAGACGTATCTGGCGCAGGAGATCCGCGCCGAGGCTGCGGTGCGTGGTTTGCCTAGCTTCGTTCGCTTCTTGCCCATTGCCGCGCTTTTCCACGGGCAGGTGCTGAGCGCGGCGTCCTTGGCGCGTGACGCCGGCGTGCCGCGCACCACCGTGCAGTCGTATCTCGAAATTCTTCAGCAGACGCTTCTCGTCTTTTCTCTCGATGCCTTCCGCCCACGGCTGCGGGTTAAGGAAGCCGCCCATCCGAAGCTGTACTGGGCGGATCCCGGCCTAGTACGTGCCTTCAAACGTGCTCTAGGCCCCATACAAGAAGAGGAGCGCGGGGCTCTCTTTGAAGGCTGGGTTGCCCAGAGCTTGCGTGCGATGAACGACTATCGCGGTCTGTTCGATGATTGGTGGTACTGGTCGCCGCATGGAGGGAACATCGAGGTCGACTTCTTGTTGCGACAGGGGAAGCGCATGATCGCCATCGAGGCTAAAGCGAGCCGCCGCTTCAAGGGCGACATGATCAAAGGCTTGCAGGCAATCCGTGAACTGCCGGGACTCAAGCGCCGGGTGCTCGTCTATGCCGGCAGCGATTCCTGGAGTACCGATGGTATCGAAGTGATGTCCCCCGCCACCTTTACCAAAGCCCTGGAGCAGGGCCTCTGACTATCGTCGACTCAACGCAAACTCCTGCGGCATGGCGAAGTATCGGCAAAGTTCTTAGGGAAACCTCTGCACAAGTAGCCCTGTAACCAGATCGGGGTCGGAATCGGCCGCGACAAGGGTGGAGAGACGCCGCGTGAAATGACATCGATACTGATTCCGATAGCGACCCCGACCCCGCAGGGAGACGACTTGCACGGACTTGTGCAGAGGTTCCTTAGGTCGTGACCGGCGAAGTAGACGCAGAGCGCGGCCACTGTAGGCGCTCAAAGGCGATCAGAAACAGGATGACCGTGGCCTGGATCACGGAGGCGAGCACCGAGGAAACGCCGGCGACGCGCTGCATGGCGCTGGAGCCAGCGTCGAGGGCGCCGAACAGGAATGCAGACAGGATCACGCCGGGAGCCGACAGGCGCCCCAAGAGACCTACGGCAATGGCGGTGAAACCCCAGCCGGGGGACAGCTTTTCGTAGACGCGGTGGGTAATGGCGCTGACCTCAACGCCACCCGCCAAGCCAGCAAGCGCGCCGCTCAACACCACAGCCATGAGAAAGCGGCGCTCTACCGGAATGCCGGCAAGTTGCGCCGCCGGCAAGTTGGCACCGGTGGCGCGCATCTCGTAGCCGGCCCGTGTACGCGTCAGCAGAACATGCACCACCAAAGCAACGACAACCGCCAGCAAGGTTCCTGCATGTAGCCGGTGCGGTGGAAAGAGCCGTGGCAGCCACAACCATGCGGGTAGGGCGTCGCTTTGTGGGTAACGGCCGCCGGCTTCCATCAAGGGGCCCTGCACCAAATAGCTCAACAGGTACAACGCAACGAAGTTGAGCATGATGGTGCTGATGACCTCGCTGACGTTACGCCGCAGCTTGAGCATCCCGGCGATGGCCGCCCATGCACCTCCCGCCAGACCCGCCGCGCCTAGGCCAACAACGATGCCGAGCACGGCCGGCAACGATGCGGCCAGCGGAGCTATCGCCACCACCGCTAGAGCACCCATGAGCAGTTGTCCCTCTGCCCCGATGTTCCAAAGGCCGGTGCGAAATGACACCGATATGGCAAGGCCGGTGAGCAGCAGCGGACAAGCCTTCACGCAAATCTCAGACAGTCCGTCGAGCGAGCCGAAGGCTCCTTGCAAGAGTGCGCCAAATGCCAGCCACGGACTATGCCCCGACAACGAGATCAGAGCAGCACAGCTCAGCAATGCCGCGGCGAGTGCGACCACGGAGGGCAGCGCCGCTTGCGTGGCTCGGTAGAGGGCTCGGTGCATGGCGCGCCACTGTGCCCAAATCCTGCCGATTGACAACCACCCAGATCCGGCGCTAGCGCCGGATCTGGAGGTGCACGGTGCGCCGGTTCGCCGGTACGGGGTGCTGCGTTCCCTAGATCAGACGCGCAGCCTAGGGGTAACCGTGCGGGTTTCAGGATAGTTCGTCCAGCGAAGACATGGTGGGCGTTAGCGCCGAATCCGACAACTAGCAGGCCATTGTCTTTAGGCCGACAGCAACTTCGATCGTGAGGAACAACCGATGACTCATCGCAAGGTTTGGATTGGGATGGCAGCCCTGCTGTTGCTTGCGGGATGCGCGTTCACCCCCCACCGCGTAGCCGTAAACTCCACGCTTCGCCTCGCCACCAATGAGGCAGCGAAGGATGTGAAGGTTCGCGTAGTCGCCAAAGATGCTCGCCCGGGTACGCCTGGTGCGCACGCGAGCACCGTCGGGCCGTCTACGCAATGGCCGGTTGATGACGATGTCAGCCCGAGTGTTCTCGGCGCGGTCGAGGACGGACTACGGCAGCTCGGCTTTACGATCCCCGAGGCCGACGACACGGAGGGTGCCGTCCTACAGGTGGAAATGCGCAGCTTGGGATACAGTCTGCAAAGCGGCTTTTGGGCGGCCACGCTGACAACCGAATGTGCGATCAAAGCGGCTTGTGGCACGGCTACCCCTCCGGCCTACGAGCAGCTCTATCGTGGCTCCCACGCTGAGCCCCTGCTCGGACTGCGCACAGAGTCCAGGGATGCGCGGGCGGTCGAAGGTGCTGTCAGCGCTGCCCTGCGCAGCCTGCTGACCGATCCATCGCTGATCTCATGCTTGCTTGAATCGGCAAACCCCTAGGGGAGCTCAGCACAAGCTCTCCATCACTCCCGGAACAGACGGTCGCAAACCAAGGCTCCCAGCACTGGACTCTGGCTTTCGCCGGGGGGACGTTCCAACGAAGATGCGGGCTCAGCCCGAAAACCTCAGTTCAATTACCCACATTCTCGCAACGGCACTTGAGCCCGAAAACAACAATTGAACCGCGGATGGACGCCGATGAACACGGATACGGGCAGCAACTACAAGGGCAAAAGGAGAAGCGCTTGGGCTACGCCCGTCCACCGCCCTGTGCTTCTTGGTCTTGATCCGTTTCGCAAGCAGTCCGCGTCCATCCGCGTCCATCCGTGGTTCCAACTGATTTTTCCGGGTTGAGACGGCCTTCGAGACGCGGCCTGAACAGATGGCCGCTCCTCAGGCCGAACGG
>CAZGSN010000499.1:0-6078 GCA_964528465.1 uncultured Binatia bacterium (SeqCode) | reverse complement strand
TAGGCTGTAGGTCGGAGAAACCGCGGAGGTCGGAGAAGAGCCTTTGCCACAAGGACGCGTCGCATCGAGAATCTGTGCGCGGCGCGACGAAATCAGGAGATAGTAGTTCAGGACAGGCGCGCCCCCGCGGCGCATGAGCCGGATTGCCCGCCCAAGCGATCTGGCGTGCACAGCCCCCTGCTTGATTGTCGATCGAAGAGATAGCGTGTTCTCCTTAACCGACCGGCATTGGGCTTTCCCCGAGGGCTAAGCCACTATTGTCGGGGTCGGAATCGGCATCGGTATCGTTCCGCGGCCAGATTCGATCCCGACACCGATTCCGATACCGACTGTGGCCGGGTAACGATTCGGCACGGGCCATTGTGACGAAGATGCGCAATCCGAGCCTCTTCGAGGCTCAGTAATATGGCGGAGAGCAAGATACGGAGGGGGGGAGATTCGAACTCCCGGACCCTTGCGGGTCGCCGGTTTTCAAGACCGGTGGTTTCAACCACTCACCCACCCCTCCGTGACGCGTGGCAAGGTGGCGCCAATAGCCGGCGCGTCTGGCGCGTGCAAACGGGGAAGTTCACCGCCGGTGTGGCAGGTGAACCTCTGTAAGTCTGCTGCTCCAGGCGGCTTTGTCTGCCAATTCGGGTTTCCGTTGGATGCGAGCCGAGGGCGGCCCCGTCTCCAAAGACGAATTCACAATGTCCGCAAGCAGTGGAGACGCCGCGCCCCCGCGGCGCAGCAGCCGGATTGCCAACCTAGTCGAATTTGCGCGCAAAGCCGCTCCAGCCAACCGCCAGCCGTAAGGGAGCAAGCAGACGCAAGCGCGGACTCGAATAGATGGAAATGCAACAAGCCTGCGCAACGATTCGCCCTCGCAAGCATGAGTCGCCACCGTCCACAGTCGAGCCCGCAGGGAAGGTTGCTGTGTGTCGCGACTCGCCGCCATGTTGCGGAGGAAATTGCATGCTGTCGGCGCAGAGCTTGGCTTGACTTCACCAGACAGCACGGACAAGATGGCCGAACTTTGGCCGGAAATCCAAACGCGAAAGAACACTTGAACTACCCCCTGCCTTGCCCGCAGCCTGTGATGCGAGTGCCCATACCTTGTGTAGGGCTGGTCGGGTGAAGCCCAGTTGCAGACGTGAAGTGGAACCAGATGTCTAGAAATCTTACGGTAGTGCTGCTTGGCGTTCTCTTGTTGCCTGGAATCGTCCAGGCGCAGCGCATCCGCTTTGCCGAGGAGAGCGCCGAGTATCCGGTGGGGCTGTCGGCAATTGCGGTGGCTGTGCAGGACTTGGATGGCGATCAAATTGCCGATGTAGCGGTAGCGAACAACGACGGTGACAATGTCAGTATCCTTCTCGGCACGGCTACGGGGGACCTGATCGATACCGGCATCCAGTACACGGTGGGGCAGGCTCCGTACGCTATCGTCATCGTCGATGTGAATGGCGATTCGCGTGCCGATATCGTTACCACGTGCGAGGGCGAGGACGCGGTCAGTGTCCTCATCAATGACGGAACTGCCAACTTTAGCGTGGAACAGCGCTTCGACACCGGGGCTGCGCCGCAGGGTCTGGTGGCGAGCGATTTCGATGGGGATCAGAAGGTGGACCTGGCTACCGCCGACAACTTCGCCGAGACAGTGACCATTCTCAAAGGCTCCGGTACCGGCACGTTTGTCGCGACGACTTCTTACGTCGTAGGCACGGCACCTACCGGGCTTGCGGTTGGGGATTTGGACGGGGATCAGAAACTGGACCTAATTGCCACCAATTCGGCCGGTGGCGATGAGGCGAACGGCAGCTTGTCCATCCTCAAGGGCAAAGGCGATGGAACTTTTTTGTTGCAGCCGGAGTTGCTCTTGCCGGAGACCTGCGGTGTGGTTGGTTGTTCGCCCGTGGCGGTTGCAGCCGCGGAGTTCAATGGGGATACGAAGTTGGACCTGGCAGTTACGAACCAGGATGGCGACAGCGTTGGTATCCTCCTCGGCAATGGGGATCTGACGTTCTCTGCGCCAACTCTGTTCGCAGTAGGCAGCACCCCGGCAGCGATGGCCGTGGCCGACCTCGATGGCGACGACAAGCTCGATCTCGCGGTTGCCGGCAGCTTTGATAACTTTGTCAGCATCTTGCTGGGAAATGGGGATGGCACCTTTGCCGAAGCCCTGGATTATGAGGTAGGAGAGACCCCTGTTGGTGTCGCGATCGGGGAACTCAACGCTGACGGCAAGCCCGATGTGGTGGTCGTGAACCAAGACGACGAGACTCTAACTGTCTTTCTTACCGTCGGTGGCTGTGCCGGTGACTGCGACGGGGATCAGATGATAGAGATGAATGATCTTCTAACTATGGTGGGTCTTAGCTTGAGTGGTTCGAGTAGCACCGGTTGCTCGGACGGGGATTCTGATAGAAGCGGAGGAATCACGGTGGAGGAAATCGTGGGTGCGGTTGCCAAGGCAGCAGCCGGGGGATGTGTGCAATGAGGACAAGAACAACGCTTGGTTTAGTGCTGCTGGCCGCGACGCTTGGCGGACGACAAGCTCTGGCGCAACGCGTGGCGGCGTGTCCCGACCCCAACGCGTGTGCCGAGTTGGCGGTGACGCCGGAGCAGGTCAACGCCTCTCCGGGCCAGGTGACCACCATCGGCGTGTCGTTTCGCCAGGCTCCGGACAACGGCCAGGGTGGCGGTGCCGACGATGTAGCGGCACTGGCATTTAGCCTGGGATTGCAAGGCGGCCGCTGCAGCGGTGCTTCGCAGCCCTGTCTCGTGAGTTCCGACTGCCCGTCAGGTGATAGCTGCGAGCTGCCTGCGAACACTCCTTTGACCTTGGCGGATTGCAACATCGGCGCCGACGGATTGCCGGTCTCGGTGCGACCCAGCGCCGCTCTCGCTGGTTTCCGGGTCGTCGTCGAGAATGCCACTTGTGGAGCCGGACGTACGCACTGTCTGTGCCCCGATGGAGGCAGCGGTATCAATCCCGACTCGTTCCTGAACATCGTCGTCTTTGGCCCTAATCCCTTGCCGACGCCGGGGCCGAATCCGGTGGTCATTCCCAAGATTCCCAGCGGTAACTTGTTGGATATCGACCTGCGCGTAGCCGACGGCGCCGCCTTGCCGATCCTGCTGCATCCCTACAATCAAGTAGCCAACCCACAGCGCCCTCAGTTCACCGCCTTCTTGTCGATGGGCGACGTCAACGCCGTTGATCAAACCTGCGCTCCCGTGGCGGGCGAGCCGCCGTGCGCCGGGCCATCGCATACGAGCCAGGTTGTGGCCAAGGATGCGACCCTTCAGGGAGCTGCCAACCGCTGCGCCGGGGACTGCAACAATGACGGCGAGGTTTTCGGGAATGAGGTGACCGTGGCTATCAACATCGTCGCCGGCAATACCGACCTGAGCCAGTGCCAAAACGCCGACGCAGACGGCGATGGTGAGGTGTTCGGGAATGAAGTAACGATCGCAATCAACAACGTTGCCAACGGCTGCCCGCAGTGAAGAACGCGAGAAAAGTTGCGCTACCGTGTTGACCGCAGATGACAATTCGGCATATCTGAATGAATCTTCGATGCGGAACCTAGACCTTTGTTTTCAATTTGTGGTAAGGACAACGAATCTTTTTCAGGGAGGAAAAAACCATGCGTAGCAGGATGGGATCAATGGCGAGAATCGGAACCTTTGCGGCGGCGGGTACAATCCTGCTCGTTTCGTCTGCGGCTTTCGCTCAAACAATTGGCGCGGGTAGCGCTACGGTAGCCGCCGGTGCCTCTGGTGCGGTTACGGTTTCGCTGAGTGGTGCCACTGGTGTGGTCGGCACTCAGAATGACATGGCTTTTGATGCGGACGTGCGCATTCTGTCGAACGCTACCGGCAACTGTGCGGTGACGACGGCCACAAGCTGCACCTCGGATGCCCAGTGTCCTGATTTGACGGCTCCTTTCTCTGGCAAGGAGCCCTGCGTTAATATCGGTGCTCCGGACTGCGAAGTCGCCCCAGGTATCGGCAAGGGCGGTTTCTTCGGATTCCTCCCCGCCGGTTGCTCCGGAACTGCTTGCACCTCGATTCGCGCGTTGGTCCTTTCGCTGACCGATTCCTCCCAGGCAATCGCAAATGGTCCGCTGTATACCTGCATGGTGACAGCGTCGGCTACCGCAACAGCGGGCAGCATGCACCCTCTTACTGTTTCGAACGTGCGCACGGCCAATAGCAGTGGCCAGGCAGTTTGTGGCGCCTCGGGTGGCCCGGCTTGCACGTCGGCAAATGGCAACGTCACGATTCCTGGTGGGGGCGGGGATGTCTGTGCCGGGGACTGCAACGATGACGGCGAAGTGTTCGGTAACGAAGTGACAGTTGCCATCAACATCGTTGCCGGGAATGCCGAACTTTCTAGCTGCATGAACGCAGATGCGAACGGCGACGGCGAGGTGTTTGGTAACGAAGTTACCATCGCCATCAATAACGTTGCCAACGGCTGCCCGCAGTAACCGCCGTCCACGGTTGGTCGTCGTAGAATAATTCGAATGAGAAGAGTAAGTGAGGAGAAGATTCAGATGAGGATTCGCAACACGATTGTTTCATTAGCCCTGGCGGCCAGCGCTCTCGTCGGCAGTTCCGCCAACGCAGCGGTCATCATCACGGTAGGCGACGCCACCGCGGATCAGGGGGCTACGGCCACCTTCGATGTCACGCTGAGTGGCGTCGCTGGCGGGGCGGCGGCCAATAATGCACAGATCGACATCATTTTCTCGACGGCGGTGTTTGATGTTTCTGCGGGCACCGTCTGTACGGCCAATGCTCGCGTCGCCAACCTTCGACATACCGAAACCTTGCCGACAAGCCCGGCAGTTCCGGCCAATAGCAAGCGTCTCCGCTTGAACATCATTGATGCCGACGGCAGCGGCCGAGTGACCGACGGTGTTCTCTATACCTGTGCATTCCCTGTGAAGGCAGATGCTCCCGCGGGCGCCGCGACTCTGGACGGTGGTCGCGTGAACGTCGGCGACACTTCTGGGAATATTTTGGCTTCCGGAGATGCGGCCGCGGTGGACGGCACAGTCACGGTGAATGGGGGCACAGTCCCTTGTGTGGTGCCAACACCGAATCCCACGCCAGCAAGTGGTGTGTTCATTCAGACTGGCGGTTCGAGTCGGGTGGCTCCAGGTGAGAGCGTAACCTTCTCTGTAACCCTCGCTGGCGTTGCTGGTGGCGCATTGGCGAATAACGCGCAGGTGGATATCATCTTCTCCACGGAAGTGTTCGACGTCACCTCGGGGGCTGTGTGTACGGCAAACTCGCGAGTGGCGAACCTCCGCCATACGGAGACCTTGCCCAGCAGTCCTGCGGTTCCAGCCAACAGCAAGCGCTTGCGCCTGAACATCATTGATGCTGACGGCAGTGGCCGTGTGACGGACGGTGAGCTGTACTCCTGTACCTTCCCGGTCTTGGCAGGTGCTCCCGAAGGTACGGTCACCCTCGACGGTGGCCGGGTGAACGTCGGGGACACGGCTGGAAATATCTTGGCTTCTGGCGACGCCGCGGCAGTGGACGGTTTGGTGGCGGTCTGTGCCGGTGGTGGTCCGGTGGATACCCCGACTTCGACACCAACGAGCACTCCAACCAACAGCCCGATTCCCCCGACGTTTACACCAACCAACACACCTACCATTACTCCGATCGTTCCCACGAACACCCCGACGCGTCCGGCACCGACCCGTACTCCTACGCAAGGCCAGCAGCCCCAGGAAGAGGACGAAGACGGCTGTCAGATGACCAGCAACGCTTCTTCCAATAGCTGGGCGTTGTTTGTTCCGGTGATGATGGTCTTGGCCCTGCGCCGCCGAGCGCGCTGAGATTCACCAGCCTTGATTCTTGACTGAGAAAAAAGGGGCCGCGCTTGCGGCCCCTTTTTTCTTTCCAGCAGTTCGCTTTGAAGTTGAGGAGAATTGACGTGCGTAAGTTGGCAGTTTGCTTTGCCGTTGTCGGGTGGGCAGTGCAGGCGCAAGCGATCGGCTTCGTCGTAAGCAGTAGCAATGCCGTGGCCGGTGGCAGCGCCGAGTTCGTGGTAAGCCTACAGGGCGTCTCTGCGGG
>CAZGSN010000498.1:0-3803 GCA_964528465.1 uncultured Binatia bacterium (SeqCode) | reverse complement strand
GCCGAGCGCGACATCATCTACAACGAGTTCAAGGATCGTAAGGGTGAGATCACCCATTCCGGTATCGTCCAACGCTTCGAAAAGAAGAACATCATCGTCAATCTAGGCCGTACGGATGCCATCTTGCCTGAAAAGGAACAGATCCCGCGCGAACGCTATCGCCAAGGGGACCGTATCCGCGCCTTCATCCTCGACGTGGAGATGAGCAGCAAGGGCCCGCAAATCGTTTTGTCGCGGACACATCCCGGCTTCTTGATCAAGCTTTTCGAACAAGAGGTGCCCGAGATCTATGAGGGGATCGTGGAGATCAAAGGTGCCGCGCGCGAGCCTGGCGGTCGTGCCAAGATTGCGGTGACCTCGAACGATTCCGATGTCGACCCGGTTGGTGCCTGTGTCGGAATGAAGGGAACGCGTGTGCAGTCCGTCGTGCAGGAGCTGCGCGGGGAAAAGATCGACATCGTCAACTGGACGCCGGACCCTGCCGAGTTTGTGTGCCGTGCGTTGGCTCCCGCCAAGGTCGCCAAGATCATCATGGATGAAGACGAGCACATGATGGAGGTCATTGTTCCCGATGACCAATTGTCACTGGCGATTGGTCGCAAAGGGCAGAACGTTCGCTTGGCTTCGCGCCTGAGTGGTTTCAAGCTCGATGTTCGCAGCGAGTCGGAAGCCGATGAGGAAGCACGCAAGGCGCGTAGCTCGCTCGTCAGCGTTCCGGGCATCGGCGATGTTACCGCCGAGCTTCTCTATCAAAATGGGTTCAAGTCGGCGGAAGAAGTCGCGCAGTCGGACCCCAACACCATTGCCGAGGTTGAGGGCATTGGCACCGACAAGGCCGATGCGATTCTCGAAGCGGCACGTGCCTACGTTGCCGCCAAGAAAGCAGAAGATGCGGCCAAGGCAGAAGAAGCGGCTGTAGCAGCAGCGGCAGCGGCCGAAGCCGCGGCGATGGAGCCTGCGGTTGTGAGTGACGAGTCGGCGGAACTGCTGCCTCCTGTGGCCGAGGAGGGCCAGGCGTGAGCGAAACGTTGCACGCGCCAATTCGCATGTGCATGGGCTGCGGCAAGCGCTCGGCACAGAAGAGCCTGTTGCGCATCAAAGTATCGGCGCAAGGACATCTGCACGTCGCCGCCGGGCGCGTCCATGTGGGCAGAAGCGGATACCTGCACCAGGAGCGGCAATGCTGGTCGCAGTTTGCCGCGCGTAAGGGGGCTGTACGCTCTCTGGCGCGCAGCTTCGCGAAAGAAGAAAGAGCTGCCTTTGTGAATCTGCTTCACGAAACACTGGCGCCCAAAAGTGAGGTGAGTGGGCATGTCGCGTAAACGCGTTCATGAAGTAGCCAAAGAGCTTGGGATTGATGCCAAAGAACTCAGTCTACGGCTCGAAAAGCTCGGCATTCTCGGAAAGCGTTCGCAAAGCTCGCTCGAGGAACACGAGATCGAGCGCTTGCGTATTACCATGGGGGGCGACGATAAGCCGTCCATCGTGGTTGGCGACGAAAAAGTGCTGACCGGTTCCGAAGGTCAGACGGTCGTTGAGCGACGGGTTAAGACCAATGTCATCCGGCGCCGTGCAGCAAAATCTGAGGGTGGCGACGTTGCTGGTGATATGGGGGTGTTTTCATCAGGAGAGCCGGAGCACGTGGAGTCCTTTGAATCGTTTGCTTCGCCCGACTCTTTCCCCGACCTTCCCCCTGCCGAGATCGAACCGCTGCCACCCCTCGTCGAGGAGCCCACTTCTGAGAGCGTGGAAACAGTGAGTCCCCCTGCCGCCGGCTCGGAAGCCGCAGCCGAGGTGGTACAGCTAGCTCCGCCACCTGTGCGTGTCGCACCGCCGCCGCCACCTCCACCGCCACCGCCGCCTCCTCCCCCACCACCGCCACCGCCGGTAGCTCGCCCAATTTCGGAAGGGCTGCGCGGGGTAAAGGTTCTGGGCAAGATTGATCTCCGCAAGGTGGAAACACCGCCACCCGCGGAGCGCGAGAACCGCGGCCGTGGAGCGGGAGCGGGAGCTGGTGCTGCAGCCCCGTCGCCGGCGGACGGCATCCCGCCGATGCCAAGCTCGGAGGACGGCAAGCCAAAGAAGAAAAAGAAGAAGGTTATCAAGAAGCCGGAGACGGCCGAGGGTTGGGAGCAGGATCGCCAGCGCGGCAAGCGTCCGATCAAGAAGAAAGCTCTGCCCGGCAAAGAGCAGAAGAAGACCGAAATCACTACGCCGCGTGCCAGTAAGCGCGTGGTGCGTATTTCCGAAGCCATCAGCGTTGGTGAGCTGGCCAAAGCCATGGGCGTGAAGGCCGGCGAGGTCATCAAGAAGCTCATGGATTCGGGCATGATGGCTACCATCAACCAGGTCCTGGATTACGACACGGCTGTGCTGATTGCTTCCGACTTCGAATACAACGTCGAGAACGTGGCCTTCAACGCGGAGTCTGCTCTGGAAGAGAAGCACGAGGCTCCGACCGATGAGAACATGGAGCCGCGTCCCCCGGTGGTCACCATCATGGGACACGTCGACCATGGTAAGACGTCACTGCTCGATGCCATTCGTGAAGCCAACGTCACGGAACAAGAGGCGGGCGGCATCACCCAGCACATTGGGGCTTACAGCGTTGAGGTGCACGGTAAGCACGTGACTTTCCTCGACACGCCCGGCCACGAGGCCTTCACTGCCATGCGTGCGCGTGGAGCCAAGGTGACAGACGTAGTCGTCTTGGTCGTTGCTGCCGACGATGGCGTCATGCCGCAGACCGTCGAAGCCATTAACCACGCCCGTGCTGCCGGTGTGCCGATCGTGGTGGCGATGAACAAGATCGATAAGCCGGATGCCAACCTCGAAAAGCTTAAGCAGAACCTCGCGGACCACGGCCTGGTTTCTGAGGACTGGGGCGGCGACACTATCTGCGTTCCGGTGTCGGCCAAGTCCCAAGAGGGCATCCCGCAGCTCCTCGAAATGTTGTTGCTGCAAGCGGATGTTCTCGACCTCAAGGCCAATCCCAACAAGCTCGGGCGTGGCACTATCGTCGAAGCCAAGCTCGATCGCGGGCGTGGTCCGGTTGCCACGGTGCTGATCCAAGAGGGCACTCTCAAAGTGGGCGAGCCGTTCGTGTGCGGCGAGCACTTTGGTCGTGTGCGCGCGATGATTGACGACAAGGGCCACAAGGTAACCAGTGCCGGACCGTCGGCGCCGGTCGAAATCCTTGGCCTGCAAGGGGTTCCCGACGCCGGCAGCTCTTTCGTTGTGGTTGCCGACGAGGCAACGGCTCGTCAGGTGGCGGACCATCGCCGCGGCAAACAGCGCGAACAGGACATGGTAAAGACCGCCAAGGTTTCCTTGGAGGATCTCTATAACCGCATTCAGGCCGGCGATGTCAAAGAGCTGCGCGTCGTCGTCAAGGCGGATGTGCAAGGCTCGGTGGAGGCCCTCAGCGAAGCTCTATCGCGGTTGTCTACCGACGAGGTGAAGCTCAACGTCATCCACGCCTCGGTCGGTGGCTTGACCGAAAGCGACATCCTACTCGCCACGGCTTCGAATGCCATCGTCATCGGCTTTAACGTTCGCCCGGAAACCAAGGCTACGGCCGTGGCGGAGCGGGAAGGGGTCGATGTGCGGTTGTATACCGTCATCTACGACGCTCTCAACGAACTGCGTGATGCCATGGAAGGGCTGCTCGAGCCGACGACACGCGAGAAGACCATGGGGCGTGCCGAAGTGCGACAAGTCTTCAGTATCCCCAGCAGCGGTGTCATCGCTGGTTCGTTCGTTACCGAAGGCAAGATCGTGCGCAATGCCAGTGCCCGCTTGGT
>CAZGSN010000497.1:0-5693 GCA_964528465.1 uncultured Binatia bacterium (SeqCode) | reverse complement strand
GCCACCACACGAACAGCGCCGCCAGGGGAACGGAAATGTACTTCGAGATACCGAAGATCTCCAAAGCCGCAGCCACACCGGCAAACTCGGCGACGGTATTGGCCAGGTTGGCAAGCAGCAGCGCCGCCATGATGTAGAAGGTCGTCTTGACCCCGAACTGCTCGCGGATCAAATCGGCGAGCCCTTTGCCGGTAACCACCCCCATGCGCGCGCACATTTCCTGCACGACGATGAGCGCAATGGTGAGCGGCACCATCATCCACAGCAAGCCGTAGCCGAACTCGGCACCGGCCAAGGAATAGGTCGTGATGCCGCCGGCGTCGTTGTCGACGTTGGAGGTGATGACGCCCGGGCCGATGATCGCCAGCACCGCGGCGAGGCGAGCGGGCATGCGGATGCGCGGCAAGCGCTGGCGAAATCCACGCCCCAACCCCTGGCGCAGGCGCAACGGCAAAGATCGTTTCAGCGGCCCAGCTTGCTCTTCCATGCTTGGCTCGCAATGTGGCTGAGAACGTCGTCGACCGTGATCATGCCGACCAAAATGTCGCCATCGTCGACGACAGGTAACGCCAGCAGCTCATATTTCTCGACGATCTCCGCCACGTTGTCGTGGCTGTCGGTATGATGCACGCGGGCTGGGTTCTCGATCATGACCTCGCGTACCCGGGCTTGCGGCTGCGCCAGAATCAACTGGCGCAGGCTGAGCACACCTACCAAGTGGCCATCGTCGTCGATGACGAATACGTAGTAAATCTGCTCGACCTCGGGCGCGGCTTGTCGCAGGCGCACAAACGCGTCCTCCACCGTGATGTCGGCAGGCAGAGCGACAAACTCGGTGGTCATCATGCCGCCCGCCGTATCCGGGGCGTAGGTCAACAGCTCCCGCACATCCTCGGCGTCTTCCAGTTCCATCTTGCGCAGCAAGGCGCTGGATGTTTCGTGTGGTAGCTCGCCGAGAAGGTCCGCCGCCTCGTCCGGCTGCATTTCCTCGAGGATGTCGGCTGCCTCTTCCTGGGAAACCGCGTCGAGCAACAGGGACTGGATGCGCGGGTCCTCCACTTCGGCGAGAGCATCGGCCGCCGTCTCCGGATCGAGCGAACGAAACACCGTGGCACGCTCACGACCGTCGAGGTCGGTGAGGATCTCGGCAATGTCCGCTGGGTGCAGCTCGCGGAGCTGCTTCTGCTGCACGCTCAGGCGAATGCTGTGCGCCTTGGCGTCGAGGGACAACGCCTGCACGTACTGCCAGCGGATCAGCCGCTCGGCGCTCAAGTAGCGGGCGCGTGGAGCGAAGCGCCGGACCAAACCATCAATCCCATCCTGCCAACCCATGCGCCGCACTAGACCGCGTGTGCCGACATCGACGTGGACCATGTGCAGGTCGGTGCGGCCAAGGCGCAAGAAGTGGACATCATTGACGCGCACCACCTTGGCGCCGTCCATATCGACGATCTGTTTGTCGAGCAGAGCTTCGCGCAGGAGCACCTCTCCCGAAGTGTCGATCTTGCTTGGTGTGAGCGCTTGAATGCCCACGGCAAGGCGAATCACAGAGCCGGTGATGCTGGCGACATCGCTCCACCGGCCGGTGAGGGGAAACGGCTCAAAGCGCCCTCGTTGTGCCACGAAGGCGACTACGGGGGGAAAGGTGTGGGCGACGGAAACCGCCAGATCGGTGAGGCGACCGACGATAAAGCCGTGGGCATCGATGACCGTCTTGTCGAGCAAAGCCGAGAAGAAAACGAAGGCGTGCTCCTCGTGCGTCATCGGCGGCTCGGGGCTCGCTAGAGTGGGGGTCGCTGCCATGGGTGTCGTTCACCGTGGAGGCCTTGGGAGCTTAAGCGGGGTCGGGCGGCAGGCTGACCTTCTGCAGCTCAACGTGCGGCGCGTACTGGAGTAGCGCCTGGATCGTGTGCAGCTTGTATTCCTTCTCGTAGCAAATACGCACGATGCCGGTGTTGATGAGCACCTTGAAGCAGTGGATGCACGGGGTGTGGGTGATGTAGATGCCCGCGTTCTTGATCGGAGTGCCGTTCTTGGCGGCCTGGGCAATGGCGTTGATCTCGGCGTGGATGGTGCGGAAGCAGTTTTCCTCGGTGTCGCCCTCAGGTGTCTGCGATTTGTAGATCAGGCAGCCGACCTCGGTGCAGTGCGGCAATCCTGCCGGGGAGCCGTTGTAGCCGGTTGCCAGAATGTTCTTGTCGCGCACGATCACGGCACCGACCTTGGCGCGTGTGCAGGTCGATCGTTCCGCGACTTGGCGCGTAATGGTGAGGAAATACTCGTCCCAGCTCAAGCGGCCACTCATGTTGGCACTCCCTTCGTCCGCGTGTGCGTACGGAAGGGCACGACGAAACGCAAGCGCGGTTTGCGATGTGGACGCCAAAGCACCTCGGTCCGCTCTCCCTCAAACATGGGCGACGGCTCTTGGAAACTGAACGGGGCAGGCATGAACGTGGCGGCAAGCACAGCGAAAGTCATCCACGCCGCCAGTCGTCGGCGCCAATCGAGCGGCGTGACTGGGTCGTAGGTAGGAGGATGCTCGACGCCGATGACGAGTAACAAGACCACCCACGTAAACCAGCCCTGCCAGCCGACAAACCCCAGGCAAGCAATGGTGACGACGCAAGCGCGAGCCAGGAAACGATGGGCGCGCCCGAAGAGGGCATAGGCTACGTGCCCTCCATCGAGTTGCCCGGCAGGGATGAGATTCAAGAAGGTGACGAACAGACCAAACCAGCCGGCCAAGGCGACGGGATGAAGCAAGATGGTGGCTTCGTCCGGGGACTTACCGATGGCGAGTTCACTGAGAAAGGTGAACAGCAGAGAGTCCCCCAATACCATGCCGCCTTCGTCGAGACCGAGCGGGCGCACTTCGGAGAGCTGCAGGCCAAGGATGACGGCGGGAATGGCGACCAGTAGACCGGCCCAGGGGCCAGCGGCTCCGACATCGAACAGCGAGCGGCGATCCGGGGGTGGCGACTTCATGCGAATGAAGGCGCCAAAAGTACCGATCAGAAACGGCGGTGCCGGAATGAAGTAGGGCAGGGAGGCGCGCACGTGATGGTAGCGCGCCAGCGAGTAGTGGCCGAGTTCGTGGATCAGAAGAATCGACAGCAGTGTCACCGCGAAGGGAAAGCCGGCCCGAATGCTCATCGGATCGCTCAGCGGATCGGCCCCGGCCTGGAAGGCGCCGGCCATGGCGGTGGTGACGAAAGTAACGGCAAACAACAATACGTGCAGCCAGACCCCGGTTTCCTTTGGAGGTGGTGGTGCTTGCCAGAACGGATTCGGTTGCCATGGGGCGGGAGCCGGTGGCCGGTAGATTTCGTAGCGCGGCCTCGGGGGTTCAAATCTCATTGTCTTCTAGCCTTCTCCTCAACCCGTACCGCCGCCCCCACGCTAGCGCCGAGCCGCTTCGCGGCGTTACCGTTACGAACGGCAACCTCGAGCGTGCCCCAGCTCGCCACGATCGCCAGTGGACAACCCTCGGCAACAGCGCCGTAGCTGTGTGCGATGCCTACGATGTCAGTGCCGCCGACCCTAACCGAAAGCTCCGAGCCAGAGAAGCGCGCCACCAAGCTTGCCTCGATATTGGTGACCAAGTTGCCGAAGTGATCGATGTGTACGACCTCGCCGAGGATCCGCTCCCCCTCGCGGCGAGCAATGGGGACGGCAAGTTCTTGCATGGAGTCGACACGGGGGCCGCAGGCAGCGGCAGACAAACCGCGCGCGAGATGACCGGCGGTGGCAGCGAACACGTCGCGACCATGGAAGGTATGAGAGATCGTGCCCAAGGTGTGTTGCCCCGGTTGCAGCTCGTAGATTTGGCGCACCCCGAGCAGCTTGGCCGCCGGGCTGAGTAGGCCGTTGTCCGGACCCAACAACAGCCCGCGCTCGGTCTCCACCACCAGCGCTCGACGGGTGCCGCCGACACCCGGGTCGACAACCGCGACATGAATCGTGCCGTCAGGAAAAAACGGGACGGCACTGCGCAACTGCAAGGCTCCGGCAAGAATATTCTGCGGCGCAATCGCGTGCGTCAAATCCACCACCCGGCAGTCGCGAGCGATCGTGAGAAGGACACCCTTCATGATACCGACAAAAGCATCGCTGAGGCCGAAATCCGTAAGCAGTGTGACGATGGCAGGCACCCGCACGTCGTACCTGGTTACCCACAATCGGTCGAGAGGCAACGGCGCAAGCAAGTAGCCGCGGCGGTGACGCCGTGGGGTGACGTGGAATCGCGCGGCTGACGCGATCGATGTTCCGGCTGACTCCACGCGCTCACGCGCGCGGCTACACCGCAGGCAAGTAGCCGCGGCGGTGACGCCGTGGGGTGAGGTGGAATACGCGGGCTGACGCGATCGATGTTCCGGCCGACTCCACGCGCTCGCGCGCGCGGCTACACCGCAAGCAAGTAGCCGCGGCGGTGACGCCGTGGGGTGAGGTGGAATACGCGGGCTGATGCGATCGATGTTCCGGCCGACGCCACGCGCTCAGGCGCGCGGCAACGGCGCAAGCAAGTAGCCGCGGCGGTAACGCCGTGGAGTGAGCTGGAATCGCCGACTGACGCTATCCATGTTCCGATTGGCTCCACGCACTTACGCGGCGCGCGGCTACGCGTGAGGGCGTTCAGCCGAGCCGCACTTCCATCCCTTCGCTGGCGGCGGTGCTGTTGCGGAACACCTTGCGGGCTTGTGCCTGTAGAGCCTTCACCTTGCGGTCGTCGTGGGTGGGATCGTGGTGGTAGAGAATCAATTTACCAACCTCGGCGTCGCGCGCCGCCGTTGCGGCCATGGCGACTGTACTGTGCCCCCAGCCCTGCTTGTGCGCGGCACCGAAATACTCCTCCTCGCTGTACTGAGCATCGTGGATCAATACGTCGGCACCGCGCGCGAAATCGACGACGTCTTGATGCCCACCCATGGGCGCTTCGACATCTGTCGCATACACGAGCGAGCGTCCGCCGCAGGAAACGCGATACAGCATCACCCCGACTTTGGTGTGGGCACGACTGAAGCGCGCTTGGATCTCCACGTCCGGTTGCCCGCGCAGGCGAATGTGGGCATCGTCGGCCAGGTCCTCGAAGGTAAGCTGCGCCGGTAGCTCGTCGAGCGACACGGGAAAGAGGTTGGGTGCCATCATGCGCGCCAGCAAACGCTCTACCCGGGCCTTGCGACGTGCGTACAAATGACACTTCCAACCCGGTTGGTAGACGGGAGGGAAGAAGCGCAAGCCTTCGATATGGTCATGATGCGCGTGGCTCAAGAAAATGTGCACCACGCGTCGCTGCGCACGCTGCATCAATGCGCGGCCCAAGCCGATGATGCCCGTACCGGCATCGAAAACCAAAATGTGGCCTCCGGCCTCGACCTCGACACACGAGGAATTGCCACCGACGCGTGCCGTGCTTGGCCCTGGTGCTGGATAACTGCCACGTACCCCCCAAAAACGGGCTCGAATCGGGGATTGTAAATTCACTTGTGCTCCCTACCGCCTGCGCCGCCTGAAAATTGGCGCCGACACTACTCGGCTACGTGTCCCGCTGCAACGGGAGTTTGCCGGGTAGGGGGACCTTTCTTGCCGGAACATCGCCGTAACCCACTAAAGGAACCTCTGCACAAGTAGCCCTGTAATCAGATCGGGGTCGGAATCGGTATCGGAATCGGCCGCGACACAGGTAGGGAGATACC
>CAZGSN010000496.1:0-2117 GCA_964528465.1 uncultured Binatia bacterium (SeqCode) | reverse complement strand
TCGCAACGCTCGCGCACCACGAAGCCGGCAGCACACAGGGCCGCCTCGACGCGCTCGGCATCCGTTTCGATGAAGCCGGAACACACCAGTGTGCCACCAGGGCGTAAACGCGCGGCGATCGCAGGAGCCATTTCGACCAGTAGTGTCGTGAACAGGTTCGCCACGATCAGGTCCACCACCGTGTCGGTGTCCTGCAAAGCGGCAGCCGTCACAATGGCCCCGCGCACCTGATTGCAAGCGGCATTGACCTCGGTTGCCTCACGCGCCAGGGGATCAATGTCGATGGCATGGATGCGTGGCACTCCAAGCTTGGCCAAAGCGATAGCAATGATGCCCGAGCCAGTACCAAGATCGATGGCGCTCTCAACACGACGAGATAAGATGGTAGTTTCTGCGGCTTCCAGGCACATGCGTGTCGTCGCATGCTGCCCAGTGCCGAAAGCCATTCCCGGATCGATGACAATGATGGAACGGTCGGCTGGGCGTTCTTCGGTCCAAGGCGGACACACAAACAGCCGCTGCCCGATGTGCAGCGGCGTGAAATGCAGGCGCCAGGTTTCGGCCCAATCTTCATCGTCGACACGGCGGGCGAAGAGTACATCCGTAGGCTCCTGCCCTCCTGCCAACGCCCCGATTGCGACCGCATAGTCGCGCACCGCCACCAGCGGCGCCTCCTTCTCGAAGTAGGCTCGCAAGCGCACGCGCTCTTCTCGATCCTCCTCTTCGACACCCTTGCTGCCCTGATCAAATAGGAAGCTCGACACCGCTTCGCCGTGCTCGCGCGGGATCTCAATGGTTAGCTCGGTCCACTCAGGCATGTGGAAGGGTATCGCATGCACCCGAATACGGCGCCAGCGTAGCGGCGGCAGACATTTGCAAGCCGCAAGAGACTTGCACTACTTGCGGGGTGCTCGTGGTCGCAGACGAGCCAATTCGGCCTCGAGTTCGCGAACACGTGCTAAGGCTGCCTCCTTCGCAATCCTCTCTTCTTCCTTGCCTGCACGTTCTTGCTCTCTTGCCGCGCGTTCCTGCTCCTTGGCTGCGCGCTCTTGTTCTTTGGCTGCGCGCTCCTCCTCCTCGACGGTTGGCACGAGTTGCTCGCCACGTGCACCCTCACCGAGGCGAAGGCGCACGTCGCGGCCCTCCCCCACCGCGCGCAACCAGCATCCGAGTGCCTTTGAGCGTACTCGATCCTGTTGCGTTGCCTCGACACGCACGAGGCCGCGCTTCTCAATTCGCCGGAACACCTGCCACAGAACACCACCGGCATGCTCCGCGTGGAACGGGTCGAAGATCACCACCTCCGGAACTCCCAGCTCGTCATAGCGCGTCAGTACCTCTACGTAATCCTTCTCCCAGTCCTGCGAAGCGATCTCCAAGGCAAAGCTAGGAACGACCTGATCGATCCAAAGCTTCCAACTGCGCACATGAGTGCGCGGATCCACACCGGGCAACACGTAGATATCGGGGGCAATACGTCGCAGAGGGTCGTGTTGGCGCCAATAGATGAACTGATCCGCACCGACGAGAGCGCGTTTGCCACGACGGTTCAGCCAGCTCTGCAGCAAAGGCCGTAGCAGCTCCATGATCCAACGTTGCAGGAGACTCTCGCCCACGCGCTCCTCCTCGGGATAGATGGTTGGGTCCACCGCCTGACGTCGCGTCGCCACGTTGCGCATGCGCGAAAACTACTGCCAGCTTTCAGAGAACGCAACCCGAGCAACTCTCTTTGAAGACTCCAAGGAAGCGAGTTCCGGAATCCTCGATCTCAAGACACGCAAGTACCGGGAAACAGTTCGATACACACCGATACCACGTGAATTCTGTAATGATCCGATACGGCTGTGGTTGATGTGGAACGGAGAATCAAACCATGAAGATCATGAAGCCCATGAAGAAGAATTGACCGATGGCCGCTTTTTCCGACTTCATGTCCTGCATGATGAATGCACTTTGGGCTCATGGCAGATTCCTCGCGATTAGCCCGAAAACAACAAATGAACCGCGGATGGACGCCGATGAACACGGATACAGGCAGCAGTTACAAGGGCAAGAGGAGAAACGCTGGGATACGCCCGTCCACAGCCCTGTGCTTTTTGGTCCTGATCCGTTTTCGC
>CAZGSN010000495.1:0-8044 GCA_964528465.1 uncultured Binatia bacterium (SeqCode) | reverse complement strand
CAAATCGGCCGGCTGGACACCGACAGCAGAATGGAAAGGCAGCAAGGATCGGTGTCCTCTCCCGTGCATCTCCTCAGCGTGGGAGAGGGGAGGATGAGGGCCCAAAGTGTTGGCCCTACAGAAGTTAGGACAAACCGACGTCGCTTTCGTACGTCGGTAAATCGCAGCGCTTTTCCGAGTGTACCCTCACCCTCCCCTCTCCCACGCGGAAAAAACGCGTGGGAGAGGACACCGCATGGCTGGCGACGGTGCTTTTTTCGACCGAAAAGCCTTTCGGGGCACCGCTGTCCAGCGGGCCGATTCGTAGGTAAGGTTCAGGGCTTTCTCCGGGGTGACGGACTCCCGTTCCGATTTCACCGCAGTCCCCGACCGCGCCTGTCCTGGGCTTTTATTCTCCTGTTGCTGTTGCTGCTGCTGCTCGACCCGCTCACCTCGCTGGCGCAGGAAGCAACCAGGTTGGATGAGATTGTCGTAACCGGAAAGGCCATCCATGCGACGGAGGTTAAGTCCCCTACGAGTTTCGCAACGGAGATTGATCCGACCGAGCACAGCCAGCAGGCGGAGACGGTGACCGACGTACTAGCCGAAAGCGTGGGCCTGAGCGTGCGTCGTTTCGGCGGCCTGGGATCGTTCAGCACAATCTCGATTCGCGGTTCGGCGTCGAACCAAGTGCAGATCTACCTCGATGCTGTGCCCTTATCGCGAGCCCGCAACGAGACCGTGAACCTTGCCGACCTCCCGCTCGACAGCCTGCAACGCATCGAAGTGTATCGCGGCTCGACACCGGTTGGCTTCAGTACCGCCGGGCTTGGCGGTGTCGTCAGTCTCGTCACCAAGAAACCCAGCCTGGAGCCGAAGACGCAGATGTCTGCTTCCTATGGCTCTTTCGAGACGCGCAAGATCGTTGCCTCGCACTCACAGCAGGTGCACGGCATCGATGTGCTTGGGCATGTCACCTATCTCGGCAGCAAGGGAGATTTCTCTTTCACCGACGATCGTGGCACCGACAATCCTCTCGACGATCAGAAGCAGGAGCGAGAGAACAACTGGTTTGATTCGATCGAGGCGCTGCTCAAGGTTGGCCACGATCATGGCAGTGGCGTGCGCATCGACCTGACCAGTGATACCTATTGGCGCAACCAAGGCATTCCTCCTCTGGGCCACGGCCAAACCGCAGGCGTGATTCCCGGGGCAACGCTCGAAGACTTGCGCGCCCTCAACTACCTGCGCTTGCGCAAAGACGATCTCGTATTCGAGTCGCTCAGCGGCCAGGCCTCGCTGTTCGCAGTCTACGAGCGCCATACACTCAGCGATCGTTTCGGACAGATCACTGGCCTTCAGGAGAAGACCGACCGCACCTCGCTCGTGGTCGGAGGCAACGCGACACTCACCTACACTCCATTCTCTGGGCACGAGCTGAGTTGGTTTACCGAGGTGTCGCACGAGCGCTTTGATGCCACCTACCACCTGGCACGGAATCGTAACTTCCCCGATCAAACCCGGCTCAACGTGAGCACGGCGGTGCAGAATCGTGTCGGTTACTTCGACGATCGCCTCTTGTTGCTTCCGGTCCTGCGCTACCAGCATTTGCAAGACGAGATCAGTACCACCAGTCCTGTCGGGCAGGTGACCGGCTCGGAACAGCATGAGCATGACCTGGTGGCGCCATCGATCGGACTCGAGCTTACGCCAATCGACTGGCTACGCCTGCGCGGCAACATTGGCCGCTTCGAACGCGCCCCCAACTTTACCGAGCTGTTCGGCACACGCGGCTTCGTCAACGGCAACTCGCGCTTGCAGCCCGAAGAAGGCCTCAATCGCGACGTAGGCTTCGTGCTGCAGCCAGAAGATATCGGCTTTGGTGTCGAGGAAGCTCGTCTGGAGTATGCCTACTTCAACAACGACGCGAGCGATCTCATCGTCTTTGTGCAGAACTCGGCGCAGGTGTTCGTGCCGATGAACCTTGGAGCAGCGCGCTTGCGCGGCCACGAGGTCAGCGCCCATGCGGTCGCGCTTGCGCATCTTGGACTCGACCTCAACTACACCTACCAGGATACTGCCAACCTTACCCACGAGCCGAACTACTGGCAGCGTCAGTTGCCCGGTCGCCCGCGCAACGAGTGGTATGCCCGGGCACAACTGTTCAACAGGCTGGCAAAATTGTCGTACGAACTCAGCGTTACCGATGGCAATTTCTTGGACCAAACCAACGACCGGCCCATTGCGGCGCGCGACGTACACACCATAGGTCTGAGTGTGACGCCTTGGGCGTGGCTCACCCTTTCCTTCGAGGCGCGCAACATTACCAACAACTCGGTACGTGACCTGGCGGGTTTCCCACTGCCGGGACTGTCGTTTTTCGGCACGCTGCAAGTGCAGCTTGGAGGTTCGTGATGAAACAGCAGAGTTACCGCCATGCCATACGGCTAGTCCACCAACCACCGAGGCACGGAGGACACCGAGAACAAGCTCGTGGGAAGGCAACGGTGAAGTCAGCTTTCCATACAGCTTCTCTGTTGGCTCGGTGCCACATTGTTTCCTTTTCTATTGCTCTTCCAAGAAGCAGCTTGGCGAAGTGGTTCTTATTCGTTTGTCTGTTCTTGGCCTCAGGGGTTGCAGCCGCACAGCCGTGCCCAGGGGATTGTGACAGTAGTGGTGGAGTCACGCAGGACGAGGTCCTTGCTGGGTTGCGCATCGGACTAGCGCAGGCCGCGTTGCCTCAGTGCCGGCCGGCGGATGGGGATAATGATGGCCTCGTAGTCATTGAGGATCTGGTGCGCAGTGTGGACCGGGCCGTCACGGGTTGTGCGCGGCAGCAGCGGGCTTTTGTGCTGGGCAGCGATTTTCAGACCGGTTCGTTTGCAACCGTCGACTTGGCTTCGCGGCAAGTTGATCCGACGAGCCGGGAGCGTGTCGCCGGCAGCGATGCCGTGGTGCGGGCGCACCATGGTGTGATCTATGTTCTCAACCGCTTCTTAGCCAACAGTATCCAAGCCTTTGAGGCGGACAGTTTGCGGCCGCTCTTTCAATGCTCGACCGGTGCCGTGACCAACCCGCACGACATTGCCGTGGTCGACGCACAGAAGGCCTACGTAACGGCCTACGAGAGCAACCGGCTGCTGATCGTCAACCCGACGCCACGTGCGGATTGCAGCGATTTCGTCACCGGAAGCATCGACCTTTCCGGCTTTGCCGACGCCGACGGCGTTCCGGAGATGGATCAAATGTTGATCGTGGGCAATCGGCTCTATGTCTCGCTCGAGCAGCTCGACCGGAGGAATTTCTTCGAGCCGGCGCGCAACGGTTGTATAGTCACCATCGATATCGAGACCGACAGTGTGGTGACCTATGTCGACTTGAGCGGCACCAATCCGTTTGCCTCTACGAAGGGCTTGGTGCGATTCAACGGCGACATCGTGATTGCCCAAGCTGGCCGCTTTGGTGTCAACGACGGCGGCATCGAGCGTATGCATCCGGCAACCAATACCGTCTCCGGCTTCTTCATCACCGGCGCCGAACTCGGTGGTGACATCAACGACTTCGTCTTGCTCTCCGAGCATCTTGGGTATGTCGCCCTGTCCGGACCATCGGCGAGCAAGGTGGTTGCCTTCGATCCCGCCGAGCGGCGTGTCTTGCGTACGGTGTACGACCGTGGCGGCTTCGTTCCGGACATCGAGGTCAACGACCGCGGCGAGCTGTACGTGGCGGACCGTGCCTTTGGCCAGTCGGGTCTGCGCATCTATCGCGCCGCCGATGGCAGCGAGCTTCTACCCGGAATCCTGCCCATCGGCTTACCCCCCTTCGACATTCTGTTCCAATGATGACGAAACGTAAGCAACCACCTCTTCCCGCACGGAGAACCTTGCATGTTTTCAACCCTAGGTGGCTAGCAAGGAAAGGATTCCTGCTTGGGCTCTTGCTCTGCTGTGTGTACGTGCCGGCCAGTGCCCAGCCGCAGCGGATCGTGTCGTTGGCGCCGTCGGTAACCGAGACTGTCTTTGCCTTGGGGTTGGGAGAGCGCTTGGTGGGTGTCTCGGTGTACTGCGACTACCCGCCAGGGGTGGAGAAGATCGATCGTGTCGGCACTTTTCTTACCCCCAATATCGAAGTCATTCTCGCCAAGCGTCCCGACATCGTCCTTGGCGTGCCGTCCCCGGGGAATCGCGGGCCGGTAGAGGAACTGCGCCGGCTGGGGTTGCGCGTGGTAGTGGTCGACCCGAAGACCGTAGACGAGATCAAGGCGGCGCAGATCGAGATCGGCAAGGCTCTCGACGTTGAGCCCGCGGCACAGGCCCTGGTGCGAGGCATCGACGAGCGTATGCAACGTGTGCGGGCGATGCTCCATGATCGCCGCGAGCGCAAGGTTCTAATGGTGGTGGGGCAAACCCCGTTGATTGCGGTCGGTACCGGCACCTATCTCGACGAACTCATTGGCTTGGCGCACGGGATCAATCTGGGAGCAAGGGTTGGGGCCAGTTGGCCGCACTTGAGCATTGAGTTTCCGATCGCCACCGAGCCAGAGGTCATCATCGACACGACCATGGGGAACGAGGAACAGGCCGGCGCCGGAGCCTCGCTTGAGTTCTGGAAGCGCTTCCCGACTATTCCTGCCGTCCGCGACGGACGCGTGCACGGCTACAAGCAGTACCAACTGTTGCGTCCCGGACCGCGCATCGACCAGGCCTTGGAGACGATTGCGCGCATCATTCAGCCCGAGGCGTTTGTGACGACACCATCCACGCCACCTTGAGCGGGGAAGGTGTTTGTGTCTCAAGTCGCTACGGGCAACACGCAAACGACAATGATCCACTTAACCAAAGGCCACTTTGCCACGGTACTTGCCGGGCTTGGGGTCACACTGCTGGTAACGCTGGTGGCCGCTTGTTTGGTCGGCAGCGTGCACATCGATCTCACGCAAGCATTGCGCAGCGATCTCGCCCAGAATGTCGATCGCGTCATCCTCTTTGAAACTCGTCTGCCGCGCGTCTTGCTGGCCGCGATCGTCGGTGCGGCACTGGCCACGGCCGGGGCGGCGCTGCAGGGTTTGTTGCGCAATCCTCTGGCCGAGCCTCACTTGATCGGCATCTCGGGTGGTGCGGCTCTCGGGGCGGTTGCTGCCGTCGTTGTGGGTGGGCGTCAGCTTCTCGCCGAGGCCGCCTTGCTGCCCCTGGCGGCGTCGGCCGGCGCCCTAGTGTCGATGGCCATCGTGTATCGCCTGGCCTTGGTGCATGGCCGCTTGCAGCCGTATGTGTTGCTCCTGGCCGGTGTCATCTACAACGCCTTTGCCGGCGCCTTGATCATGTGCGTCAACGCCATTGCTGATCTCTACCAAGCCCAAGGCATTTTGTTCTGGCTCATGGGCAACCTGAGCACACACAGTTACACCCTGGTATTGGCCATTACTCTGTACGTTGCGGTCGGATGCGTTTGGTTGCTGTCGCACGCGCGCGCGCTCAATGTCCTCAGCCTCGGGGAAGAGGGTGCGGCCCAGCTCGGCGTCGATGTCGAACGTACGCGACGTGCCACGTTCTTCGGTGCGTCCTTGCTGGTCGGAGCCGTCGTTTCCGTAAGCGGCATGATCGGTTTCGTCGGCTTGATCGTGCCGCACGTTTTGCGCCTGCTGTTCGGTGCCGATCATCGCCTGCTGATTCCGGCCTCGTTCCTCGCCGGCGCCATATTCCTGGTGTGGGCGGATACCCTGGCCCGAACCGTATTGGGCGTAGTCGAGGTTCCGGTTGGGGTCGTCACCGCACTATGTGGCGGCCCATTCTTCGTTTACTTGCTGAAGCGGGAAGGAACACGCATCACGCAATGAACTCGCGGGAAGTATTGCGCGCCTCGCAGGTTTCCTTTGGTTACGGCGAGGGCCGCGTCGTCCAAGATGTGTTCCTGACCTTGCACGCCGGCGAGATGCTCGGCGTGATCGGGCCCAACGGATCCGGGAAGTCGACCCTGCTGCGTTTGCTGAGCGGAGTGCTCGCGCCCGAGGCCGGTACCGTGACGTTACTGGATCAGCCCTTGCTCAGCTACGGCCCTCGCGCCTTGGCGCGTCACATTGCAGTCGTGCCCCAAGAGAGCACCATCGAGTTTCCTTTTTCAGTCACCGAGGTCGTGCTCATGGGTCGCTCGCCGCACCTTGGGACCTTTGCTTTTGAAGGGGACCGCGACCTCGAGGTGGCACGCACGGCCATGCAGCGCACGGGAGTTGCTCATCTTGCCGGGCGTTGCATCCACGAACTGAGTGGCGGCGAGCGCCAGCGCGTCATCCTTGCCCGGGCTCTTGCGCAAGAGGCTGCCATTCTCTTGCTGGACGAACCGGCCGCGTTTCTCGATTTGCGGCATGCGGTCGAGCTGTACGATTTGCTGCGCGACTTGATCGCCGAGGGCAAGAGTGTGCTGACCGTGCTGCACGATCTGAATCTTGCTGCTCTCTACTGTGATCGCGTTGCCCTAATGAAAGGCGGACGCATCGTGGAAAGCGGCGTTCCGGGCGAGGTCATCACCTACGCCCACATCACCGCAACCTATGAGACCGAGGTATACGTCGACCGCAACGACATCACCGGTGCCATCAACGTACTGCCCCTCAGCCGTGTCTACCGCGAACGCCTGCGCGGCAGCGGTTCTTCGAATTAGTCGACGCGGATCTCGACGCGACGATTCTTGGCGCGACCTTCCGGGGTGTCGTTCGACGCCGCAGGCTTGGACTCGCCAGCAGCCTCGACGCGGATACGCGTTGGCGCAACACCGTGGTCGACGAGGTAAGTCTTCACCCGTTCGGCACGACGGCGCGAGAGCCCCATGTTGTACTTCACCGTGCCGCGGCTATCGGCGTGCCCTTCGGCGACAATGGTGATCTCCTGTTCCGCTTTCAGCTCCGCCGCGGCGCCATCGAGAATCGCTAGCGCGTCGGGACGCAGGGTGTCCTTGTCGAAATCAAAGTACACGTTGCGTAGGACGAACGTCTTCTGCAGTTCGGGAGCTGGCGGTACCGGCGCGGGAGCCGGGGCTGCTTCCTCTACGGGAAAAGCCACCTTCAGACTCAAACCTCCTGTGGCCCAAACAATGTCTTTGGCATACCTCTCGTCGGGATGTTGGCAGTCCCCGAGATCTTCCGGGCTAGGCTTCATGTAAGCCCGGTTCCAGCGGCCAAATAGACCGAGGGTAACGGTGTCGGTGACGTTGACGTCCAAGCCACCACCGAGAGATACGCCGGCGCCCGTGTGATGCAGGCGCCCGCTCAAGCCCGTGAACACACCGCCCTGCGTGGTTGCGTACAATGCCACGAGATCTTCGAACGGGCCGCCGAGGGGAACATCGAGGCGGGGTCCGATGGTTCCGCCAAGCATCGTCGTCTCTTGCTTACCGAACCCAGGACCGCGTTCCGGGTGGGCGTCAGCTTCGTGGTAGTCGAGGTGAATCTGCCCCTGCACACCAAGATTCTCGGTGAACATGTATCCGGCAAAGGGATTGAGCGCGACGCCGGTCTTCACATGCGCCCGGTAGTTCCCGTTCACTGCTTCAGAGACTCCGAGATCTACGCCGACGAAGGCACCCTCTTCGGCGCTTGCCAATCCGGCAGCCAACAGCGATCCCAAAGCTGCCATCCCCCATCGTGCAAATCTCATACGCTCCTCCTCTTACAGGCAACCCTGTGCGGGTTGGCGCGCCAAGATACATAGTTTCGGAGCTTTTTCCAGTTGCAATGGTCTCTCCAGCAGGGCCACGTCAAAGCCGCCTCCAGAAGACCTAATGGGCTCCATCCGACGCGGGCTGGGGGCAGCCCGTCTCCAATGCACACACAAATCAGCAATGGAGACGCCGCGCCCTCGCGGCGCATCAGGCGAAACGCCTCCGTCGACGACTTTGGCGTGGTCCTGGTCCCTCCAGGTCTTTCCAGCGCTAGATTCTCTAGACCAGTGCCGGTTGGAGTGCTCCGTGGGCCGGCGGTAGTTGATCGAAAAACATTATGCCTCGTGCCATGTTGGACTAAGCCTTAAGTTAACGCCTATGGGGCGTTGCCCTGGGCTTTCGAATGGTTGCC
>CAZGSN010000494.1:0-3406 GCA_964528465.1 uncultured Binatia bacterium (SeqCode) | reverse complement strand
TCCCCTGTGTCGGTATCGGCGGCGTGTGGGCGTGGGTACGCAAGGGCTCGAAAGAGCCGATCGAGGACATCGGCACCATCCATTGGGTCGAGCGCGAGGTAGCGCTCGTGCCCGACTCCGATATGTGGACACGACCAGATTTAGAGCAGGCCATTTTTGCGTTGGCCAAAGCAATCGAGCGTCGCGGCGGGAAGGTCAAGATCGTAATGGTGCCGGGCGTCAAAGGCGCCAAGGTCGGCGTTGACGATTACCTCGTCGCGGCGGGCACCGAAGACTTCAAAAGCCTGAGGTCCTACCCCACGACCCACCCAGCGTTCGCTGCCACGAAATCCTGGCATACGAAATGGCTCAAGCAGCCTGCGAAAAGCGCCGAAACATCCGTGCATTCCAATGGTGCGGCCGCTCTCGTGCAGGACGTCGAGCCAGCAGAAGATGCCGTCGATGGCGATGCGCTCATGCACGATCTAGTTGATCTCTACCAGCGTTACGTTGTTCTACCACCCGGCGGTGCCGTTGCGGTCGCGCTCTGGACCCTGTTCACGTACGCAATCGACGCCTTTTCGATAGCGCCAATCTTGGCGTTTCTCTCCGCCGTTAAGCGGAGTGGAAAGACGAGAGCCCTGAGCATTCTGCAGCAAGTCGCTTACAAGGCGCTGTCGACGTCGAACATTTCGCCGGCAGCGCTCTTCCGCATCGTGGAATTGTTTCATCCAACGCTAGAGATCGACGAGGCCGACTCGTTCGTGCGGATGAACGAGGAGATGCGGGGAATTTTGAACGCAGGACATTCGCGCGCGACTGCCTACGTCGTTCGCTGCGTTGGTCAGGAGAATATCCCAAAGCCATTCAACGTGTTCTGCCCGAAGGCCTTCGGTGGAATCGGCAACCTGCCGGACACCGTGATGGATCGATCCATCGTCATCCCTATGAGTCGTCGACGTCCCGCCGACCAAGTTGCGTCCTTGAGAGACAAGACTCTGGCTGCTGAGGGCGCAGCACTGCGACGTCGATGCCGCCGTTGGGCACTCGACAATCTCAAGGACCTGGTGGGCGCCGAACCTATCGTTCCAAAGGAACTGAACGATCGTGAAGCCGATAACTGGAGACCGCTTCTGGCTGTCGCCGAACAGCTCGGCGCAAAATGGGCTGTGCTCGCAAGGAAGGCTGCTCAGAAACTAAGGCTCAAATTGGACGATAGCGACGACGCACGAATCCAATTATTGCAGGACATTCGATGGTGCTTCGACAGCTTCGAGAGCCCGCTGACGAGTGCAACCCTCTTGGTGCACCTACACCACATCGAAGGGCGCCCCTGGGCCGAGTGGAAGTTCGATAAGCCCATGACACCTAACCAACTCGCCGCGCAGCTACGACCGTTTGGTGTGAAGCCCGTCCAACTTAACCTCGCTGTAAGCAATCCCCGAGGATACCACCGCGGGCAGTTCGAGAAGGTGTTCGAGGCGTATCTCGCCGGCATCGAGCCGGCGCCACCATCCAAGGACGAGCCGACCTACCTCCCCTTCCTTGGGTAAGCGGTCCAAGCGGTCCAAGCGGCAATTTTCCAGGTGCTCGGCACTTCGCCGCACCTGTGGGGCTTTAATTTCGATGTCAAAGCGTTTAGAACCTGATAACAACTTGACACGACAGTATGTAAACCTAGAGCAACTGTCGCAGCTCACGCCATGGTCGCCGAGGGCGATCCAAACCATGCAGGCGAGGGGCAAGCTCAAGGAGGGCGTGCACTTCTTCAAGCCTTTCGGCCCCCACTCGCGGGCCATATTCTCGTGGCCGAAAGTGGTCGAGCTGATCGAGCATTCTACCGCCAAGAGTGAATCCGTTGAGGGGCAAGTCATCCTCGCCAACGGTGAGGTCATAGACCTGGATGAAGCAACGCGGATCGCATCGCGGTTGTGCCGTTGAAGTGCACAATGGCCGCCTGCGTCTCCGCTTCCGATGGAAGGGACGGCGGTACGCGCGGCAGACCGATCTCGTCGACACGGCGGAGAACCGCCGCGAGGTCGAGCGGCTAGCTGCGCTTATCGCCGCCACCTCCGACGCGGGAAAAGATCCGCGGCAACTGTTCAAGAAGGAGGAAGAGGTCCTCGGCCCGCCGACGATGACGGTGGAGGCCTACTATAAGACCTGGATCGAAACGCGGACACCGCCGATGGTGCGCAGGTCGCTGGAGTGCGATTACAAGAAGCATTTCCGCAACCACATCCTACCAGGGCTCGGGCCAATTCCACTCCGCGACCTTCGCGCCCGCGACATCCTTGGGCTCATGGCGCAACTCCTCAAGCGGGGGCTTTCGGTCAAATACGTCAAGAATATCCTTGGCGGCTCGCTCAAGGCGATGCTCAGGGATGCGAGGCAGATCGACGAATTGATGGACCGAGACCCGTTCCTCGGCGTCAGGTGGCCGGCGACAATCGTACCCGGACCCGAGCCCTTCGGTGGTAGCGAGCGCAATGCAATCATCACGTGGTTCAAGGAGAAAACTTACGGGGTGCACGCCGGGCTTGCCAAGTCGGGGCCACGGGTGCGGCTACACCCGCCCTACTACGCGTTCGTCCATCTACTGTTCTGGACCGGCATGCGTCCCTCCGAGGCGGCTGGCCTGCAATGGGGCGATGTCGACCTCACGCACGGGGTCGTGTCGATCGTGCGTTCGCGGCACAAATACGAGAATAATCCGACGAAGACCGCGAGCAGCATGCGCACCGTCCAACTTGTGCCCGAAACGATCCGCATCCTCCGTGGCCTTCAACCGCTACGCATAGCGCCTGAGATGTACGTCTTAACGACAACGGCCGGCCAACCGATCGAACCCAACAAAACGATCTCCCCGCATTGGTACCGGTGCCTACGTGCGCTCGGAATTCGGCAGCGAGGGATCTACGCGATGAAGGACACGTACATCTCGCTCGCGCTATCCGCGGAGGTTTCGCCTGTATGGTTGGAGTCGCAAACCGGCGTTCGTTACGAGACGATGCGCCGCCACTACGGCAAGTGGGTCCGAACCGAAGGCGCCGACCAAGTTGCAAGGCTCGTCCAGAAGCGAGAGCCGGTCGAGCCGCGCCTCGTGTCGGAAACGATGTAAGCGCTGTTCTGGCCGCGGGGCTAGAAATGGTCGCCTTGCCAGCGAGGAGTGGTCGAGGTCGTCCGATTCAAGGCACCACCTTACCGTTGGCGCAAGCTGGATAAGGACTCGGTGCGAGACCGCCCGTCGCCGCCAGTTGCATTGAGCCATTGAATTTGGCAACGCCGCGAATTGTACGACGCGTGGGCTCAGAAAATTGTTGGCGTTCCTGGTGTGCGCCAACCAGTACAAGCTTCCTCGCATGACCAGTCTAGATTGGGCCTTGATGCGACTACGAAGGATGTCGTCGGGGAGCCCATCGCATCG
>CAZGSN010000493.1:0-2346 GCA_964528465.1 uncultured Binatia bacterium (SeqCode) | reverse complement strand
TAGGGGAACCATCGAAACAGATCCTGCCCAAGTCCTACGGCGGCAAACGCATCGGCATGCTCGGGGCGCATGGGCTCGAGACGCACGAAGCGACCTTCCAAAACGATTGGTTGCGGATACATCATGGCCCAAGAGATGCCGTATCCCCTGGAATAAAACGAGAGCCTCTCGTGCTCCATTTCTCCACACCCATGGAAGCGAGAGGGGCGGAGCTTCGAGGAAATTCACCACCAAGGCACAAAGGCACCAAGAAGAGCCGTGTTGCCTGATACCCCACCCCGGACGCGAACCCAATTGATTTTCAGGCGCCGCCTCGAAACGTGCGCACGTCGATCTCACTGCGCTCGAACAGGTGATCGGCCGACAGGTGCTCGGCAATCCGGTAGTAAGTTGCGCGCCTCAACTGCATGCCCGGCGCCGTCCCCTGGATTGCAAGACCCTCCAGGCAGACAACGGCTCAGCCGCCAGTGGCAGTGCCGGCCAATGCGGCCAGGGCCATTTCTTTGGTGCGCTTGAAGTCGGCCTTGCCCGATGGGGAGCGGTAGACATCGTCGACAACCACGACGTGTTTCGGCGCTTTGTAAGCCGCCAATTGCTCTTTCACGAAGGCCCTGACGGCGTCGCCATCGACGATGGCTCCGTTGGAAGAGACGACGGCAACGACAGCTTCGCCGAAACGCTCGTCGGGGACACCCACGACAACGGCGTCCTTGATCGCCGGATAACGCTTCACCACTTCTTCGACCTCTTCTGGAAATACCTTCTCTCCGCCTGTGTTGATGCACACCGAGCCACGCCCGAGTAAGGTCAGCGTCACCCCGTCATCATTCACAACCGCCCAGTCGCCAGGCACCGAGAAGCGGCCCGCCTCCGTCTGCACAAAGGTGCGCGCACTCTTTTCCGGGTCCTTGTAGTACCCAACCGGCTGCGCCCCGCCGACGCCAACCAATCCCTTGGTCCCGGGTTTGGTGTCGAGCAACTGCAACGACTCGTCGAAAAGTTTGGTGCGATCGCTGAGTTGGAACTTGGCGGTCTCGATGGCACCCGCCGCCGTGGTAATGGATATGCCCATACCGATGGCCTCGGAGGAACTGAAGGCGTCGACCAACATGGCCTGCGGTAGGTGCTGCAGTAGTCCGTGCTTGGTCTCGCGGCTCCACATCACCCCGGACGAAGCAATCATGCGCAGCGACGATAGATCGAAGGCCTGCGGTGCAGCTTCTAGAGCTCGCAGCAACGGCTTGGCAAAGGAATCGCCGACAATCGTGAGCGCACTGGCCTGGTGGCGCTCGACCACGCGCCAGAGCTGCTCGGCGTCGAACTTCTTGGCGTCATCGAGGAGAATCACCGCACCACCCGTGAGCCAGGCGATAACCGCGGTAAACCAGCCCGTACCGTGCATGAGCGGCGGCCCGATCAAGGTCCGCAACCGCATCGGCGAGTCTGCCACCGAGGCCTCGAACGATGCCATGTCTTGTGGCGGTTGGCCGAGGCCGCCGCCGCCGAGCCGTTGGTACATATCGGTTTGCCGCCACATCACCCCCTTCGGCATGCCGGTGGTGCCACCGGTGTACAAGAACATCATGTCGTCGGGGCTGCGCTCGGCCTCGACTCGCGCTTGGGGGCGTTCGGCAACGGTTTCGTAATCCTCCGCGAAGGACGGCAGCTCAGCTCCCAGAGGCCCGTCGCCAACCACCAAGACACCACGCAGCCGCGGCAGGCGATCCCGCACGGCATCGAGTAGGGGAATGAAGTCCGCATGCACGATGACGATTTCCGCATCGGCGTTGTCGAGCAGGTAGTGCAGCTCCTCGGCTCGGTAACGATAATTCACATTGACCGGTACCAGCGCCGCTTTGAAGGCAGCGAAGACGGCCTCCATGTAGGCAGGGTGGTTGTAGGTATAGAGCGCGACTTTACCCTGGCGCGTCGCCCCTTGCCCCAACATCCACGCAGCCAAGTTGTTGGCACGCCGCTCGAGGTCGCGCCATGTGATCGTCCGCCCCCCTTGCAGCAACGCCTCGGCATCACCACGAATCGCCGCTACGCGTTCGAAACATTCCCCTAAATTCCACTGTGCCATCCGCATCTCCCTGCCCACTTCCTGGGCTCCCGCCTTATGGCGAATCCTACGCGACTTGGCCAGATCGATGCGGTTGCAGCCCGACGGGCAGCCCGCATCGCGGAGCGACACGCCATCGTTCCGGCTCAGCGTGGTCCGACTGATCCCGAAAACCTCAATTCAATTGCCCACGAGCTCGCAACGGCACTTGAGACGGCCTTCGAGACGCGGCCTGAACCGATGGCCGCTCCTCAGGCCGAACGGAAAGTTTGCTTACTGAGCCC
>CAZGSN010000492.1:0-19460 GCA_964528465.1 uncultured Binatia bacterium (SeqCode) | reverse complement strand
TTGCCGACGAAGCGTCCGGTGTTGACGTCGATCACCGTCAGTGCCTCCGTGTGATCGAACACCAAATAGCCGCCCGACTTGAGCCATACGCGCCGTTCCAGGGCTTTGGCGATCTGGGGCTCGATGCCGAAGTGGTCGAAGACCGGCTCGCTCCCTTCGTACAGTTGGACCCGCGACTTCATACGCGGCATGACCGTCTCGACGAAATCCAGCACGCGGTGGTAATCGCGCGGGTTGTCGACGACCAGGCGCTCGATATCGACAGTGAACAAGTCGCGCACCGTACGCAGGGTTACATCCATGTCGTAATGCAGCAGCGTGGGCGCTCCATTCTTTTGGGCCTTGCGCAGGATGCGATCCCAAACCTTCGCCAAGAAGCGGATATCCCCCTGGATCTCGCGCTTACTGAGACCGACACACACGGTCCGGATGATGAAGCCGCCGTTCTCCGGACGTTCCGCGTGCACCAGCTCCCGCAAGCGGGCGCGTTCGCTTTCGTCCTCGATGCGCCGTGACACGCCAATATTCTGGGCAGCCGGGGTGAAGACCAGGTGGCGGCCGGGCAGCGACAGGACAGCGGTTACCCGGGCACCCTTACTGCCGATCGGTGGCTTGACCACCTGCACCAGGATCTCATTGTCCTTCTTGAGGCGATCCTCGATTGGCGGACGCCGCGGTGTGGCCACTGGCATCTCCCCTTGGGCTCCGGGGTTGGCCGGCTCCACACCATCGACGGGTTCAGCAAGGAACTCCTCTTCGAGGTGAGGGTCGAGGTCGGAGGCGTGCAGAAACGCAGCCTTGTCCAGGCCTAAGTCGACGAATGCGGCTTGCATCCCCGGCAAAACCCGAGTCACCCGCCCCTTGTAGATATTGCCGGCGATCCCCCGATCACGGCTGCGTTCGATGAAGATCTCGACCAGGCGCTGCTGCTCCATGACCGCGACGCGGGTTTCTACCACGAGAGAGCTATTGATGATGATTTCGCGCGCCACATCCACCCTTTACGCCGCCCATCATACGGAGCCTCACCGATGGGAGCAACCTGGGGCAGCCTGGACGCCCACCGCCGACAGACCCGCAGCCTATATCGTATATCGTCATCGTGGTCTTTTCAGGCGCCGTCTCGGAGCAGCCGCCCCCGCAGGAAGGTGACTTGCACGAACTTGGGCAGACGCTCCCTAGAGGTGTCGTGCGCTACGTCGGAATCACGGGTGTGCGACAAATTCGTTGGGAGGCAAACTTCCACCGTCCACGCGCTCACGCGCGCGCCTACACGGAGCTGGCGAAGACACAATAGCCGCGGCCGTGAGGCCGTGGATCTCGGATGAAAGCCAACAAATATGACGCACGCCCCGGAATCACGGAGAAAACGCTAGAGCCTGCAATGGGTTGCAATTGCTGCTAGCTTGGGCGCTTCGCCTTGCACGGGCGACGGGGTGAGCGGTGGGCAAGACTGCTGACACCTTGGTCCGCATGGCGAACAAGGAGAAGAAAATGGCTCAAGCAACGGTAGGCAAGAACGTTGATGGTTGGTGTGCGCGCTGCAAGCTCATGCTGGCGCACACGGTCGAGGCGATTGTCAACGACAAGATCACACGCACACATTGCAACACCTGCGGCGCCCAGCACGCCCATCGCAAGAATCCCCCGGGAACCGCCAGGAAACGAGCCGGGTCGACCTCGACGCGCGGCGGCAAGGAACAAGCGCCCGTCGATTACCAAACCCTCATGCGCGGTCGCGATGTCAGCACCGCCCGCCCCTACAAGATGTCGGACCGCTTCCTCCCAAAAGAGCTGATCAACCATCCCGTCTTTGGCGTTGGCCTCGTGGTTGCCGTACGCGATACCAGCAAAATCGACGTTGGTTTCCCGGAAGGGTTGAAGACACTAGCCCAAGGCGGCGCCTAAGCTCGACGGCTACGTTTTCAGAACTCTGCAAAACTAGAGATAGGCCGGGTTCTCCGTATCGAGTGTTTGGCAATGCGGCGGCGCGCTCATCGGGTTGCAACGCGCCGGCATGCCCCCGGGGATCTGCACCTGGTAAGGACTGAAATCGAGATCGGGCACGGGGTAGTCGGTGCTGACAAACTGAGCGCCACTCGCCAAGGCCGCGTCACGGGTGCGCGTGTCGTTGTCGCGCGCCTCTTGAGTATCGCTGTCGGCGCGGGTGCGGACGATGTACCCAGCAGCCACCACACGTTGAATTTCCTCGAAGCTGCCGGTGGCATTGTTGAGCTTGATGAAGGCGGATTCCGCCGCACCCGGGCGCGAGCTGGTGAAGAGGACCCGACCGCGTAGGGACGGGTGATCTTGCAGGTACTCGGTCTTCTGAATGCCTTCGTTGTCGAGGGCAAAGAGCAACTTGCCTCGACTCTGGGCCAAACTTGGCCAACCATCGCTGAGAACAGCTTCTTCCAACGTCGCACGCCGGCCGCGCACATCATCCGGGGTAATCAACTTCGACGGCGGCAGCACCGAGCGGATCTCTGCATCCAGGGCATCTAGGAGAGCAGCGCGGATCGGGATGGGATTCACGAACACGGTGCCCGGCAGCCGGTCATCCTTGGCTTCCACCAAGATCGTAATCGGCAAATGCGTGGGATGTGCATCCGACCACTCTCTGATGATGTTCAGGCAGCGCACGAAGGTGTAACAAGTGCTGCGGAAATCGAGGTCCTGGATGTGCAGTACCTTGAACCCAGGTTCCAGGAGTTCCGGTACATCGGGGCGCGGCAACCTGAGGAGACGCAGAGCATACGGATCTTTGTAGAGCCCTCCGTCGGGGTCGGCGAAGACATCCAGCTCGATCTGCCGAATTCCTTGTTCGCTGAATTGCTGCGCTAGTGGGAGGTGCTCGTACTGCACCCCACGAGCAAGATCCGCAGCGATGCGCTGGAAGAAGGCGAACACCTCGGACGCCGGCCGAATGTGGTAGCTGTTGTGGCTGCCCAGCACCTGCACCTGATTCAAACGTAGCTCGTGATCCCGCGGGTAGCGCTGTGTGATGCTCGGATCGTCATCCCCGCAACCAATCAGCAAGGCGACAGAGACAATTACGAGAAGGTGAACCGGCGATGTTCGTAGCATGACGGGAATATGGCATAGCTGCAGGAAGGAGTCAGCAGCGGGCAACAAGCGGTCGTTCCCCGCGAATCGTGAAGCCTGGGAACGAGAAACGGGGGAAATTCGAGGCGAGGATGCTTGTGTGCAATGATGAGGGCTCAGGGCTCGTCCGCGATGGATGCCTCGCTGCTTGCTGGCGGCGGGTACGACGAAGCGGGACGACCGTAGGATCGCCCCGCTTCGATTAGATCACGGTTGGTTGGAGATCTCCTGGTAGGTGCGGCATGGCTGGCCACGCAGGGATGGGCACGGCGGATGTGCCTTGGTCGTGGTGGCATCGAGAATTACCGGCAGCACCACGCGCGATGGCATTGCCGTCGACATCGCAACGCTATTGGTCGTAGGACCTTCGGGCTGTAGAGCAGCAAACTTCCAGAATGGACGGCTGCCCCCCGGAGCGTCGATGATCAACCTTACGCGCGAGCCAAGACGGAAGATGTGCGCGAACGGAAACAGCTCAACCCGAGTCTCGGAAAACTCACCACCCGGGAGAGGGGCGGCATCGGCTTCCAGTCCGAGGTGGACCGGGCGTAGTGCACTAGACAGTTCCGCCTCCAGCTTGCGTACGCTGGCGCGCAGCCAGCCGGATTGGACGAAAAATTCCTTGCCATCCGGGCGCACCTCGGTGAGCGTGACCTGGATATCCGTGTCCGGCGCTGTCGACTGCAACCATAGGTCGACACTACCGCTGCCGGCCATCATCAACGTTCGCTCCAAAGGCTCGCTGACGTAGGACAGCGCCGTACCCTCTTGTGGCGAAGGCCAATTGTAGGTTGGCAAAGCTCTCCAGATGTTGCCTTGGGATCCGTCGTAGGTGCGATCCTGCGAATGCGACGGATCGTAGGCATAAGAATGTACGGCCGAACTCGGCGAAGCCCCGAGCTGCAGGGTGCCGTTGTCTCGCAGGTAATAGGATGTGGGCCGCAGCTCGGGGATGGGCCAGGCGCTGAAGGACATGTCGACGGTCGAGACAGGATTCCCCGGCTGGCTGGGGATGCCAGCGCCGTTTTCGAACAGAATGCGCACCTTGGGCTCGGCTTCCCAGATCGCCAAGGCTTCGTTGTAGGTCATCGACGAGTTGAAGCGCTCCGCCTCCGGAACCACCCGCGACACACCGAAGATTTCTGTCGCAAACACTTGCAGTACCGCGGAGAGCAAGGTCGGCCGTCGTGGCACCTCCTCGCGCACGTAGAGCGAGAGGAACTCCAGCCAACGCGTGAAGATCGCCGGACCGAGGGAATCGACATGCGTGCCGTTGGTCATGGTGAAGTGGACCTTGTCGGTCCCCGTAAAGCGATCGAGCATGGTGGCGAAGTATCCGCCCGTCTGCTCGTCCTGCCAGGCGCCGGCCAGAAAGACCGGCACATTGATCTTGTCGACAAAGTCGGCCTGCACCAGGTGGTCGACGAGCTCAGGGACGTAGTACCTGTTGTCGTAGATCAACTGCACCATGTCGGTGTTCTGGCCACGCATCTTTTGGTTGTCGATGCATACCTGGTCGCCCTCGTCACGGCGTTTGGCCGCATAGGCTTGCCCGAACGGCTCCGCTTCGTCTTGGCGTTGTTGAATCCATTCGACCGCGAACCCATCGTTGAGGATGCCGCCCGGCGACAATAAGCCTCGTGTCGAGTCGGCGAGGACCGACAAGGGTGCGATTGCCGCCAAGTGGGGTGGCTGGGTCTGGGCCGTGAAGAGTTGGCTAATACCGGGGTAGGAGATACCAACCATTCCGACCTTGTGCCCCTTCACCCAGGGCTGGGCAGCAATGGCTTCGATCACGTCGTAACCATCGGTGCTCTGCACGCGTTCGAAAAACTCGAAGGAGCCCCCCGAGCAACCGGTGCCGCGAATGTTCACGCCCACGGCGGCGTAGCCAATCTGGTAGGTAATCTCGGTGCTTGGCTGCGACCTGTCTGGATTGGCCGGGTCGTAGCCGGAGTACTCGATAACGGTAGGATACGGGCCGTTGGCGATGGGGCCAGGAAGCCTCACATTGATGGCCAGCTTGGTGCCGTCGCGAGTCGTCAGGTAGCCGTAGCCGTTGCCGATCTGCTGATCGCTGTAGAAAGACGGCGGTGGAGGCTCGTCGAAGGCGGTAACGCGAAAGGGGGCAGACGCAACCAAACTGCCGTCGATCGGTAGACGCACCGTATATCCATCGCCGACCGCGACCTTTCGCAACACCAAGGTTCCGTTGTCATCGGTGGTGGCGTTGCGCACCAGCGTGCCGCTGGCATCCAGCAGCTCGACCGGAGCATTGGCAGGAGCATCTGTGATGTAAAGCTGCTCGACGCTGCCGCGTACGGTGAACGGTGGCGGCGGTACCTCGGTCGGGCTCGGCGTCGCCGTTGGCGACGGCGTATGCGATGGAGTGTGCGTTGAAGTCCTGGATGGGCTAGCCGTCGAGGTCCTGGTTTGGGTTGGGGTGCCGGTGTGCGTTGCCGTAGGCGTTGCGGTGGGATCCGGGGAAGAGCCGCCCCCGCCACCACATCCAGAAAGCGCTGCGATCAAGCCGCTCGTAACCAACCAGACTGCGCCCCGTACTTGCAAACGATTGCGTACCACCATTTCTAGTCTCTCCGATCTCAATTCATGTCTTGAACGGCGCCGTGCACCCGCACCGATCCATCGTCTCGTTCCGTCTCGTTCCTGTAGCGTGAGAACCGGGGAACCTATGGATCAGACCAGGGCAATGTCAAACAAAATCTTCCCTATATTCTCCCAGGGGCGTGCGTCATGTTTGTTGGCTTTCATCTGAGATCCACGGCCTCACGGCGCCTCACGGCCGCGGCCTACTGTGTCTTCGCCAGCTCCGTGTAGCCGCGCGCGTGAGCGCGTGGATGGTGGAAGTTGGCCTCCCAAAGAATTTGTCGCACACACCCTTCTCCCAGGCCCCGTTGCTGTGGCGAGGTCGTCGTGGCTCGTGTGGGTTTTCGCTCGACTGATGAGTTTCGCGTGGTAGAGAAGCTGCCGTGGCGGGTCGAGCTTGGGCGCTGGTGGTGGGGTTGCTGTGGTTGGTCCTCGGCCAGCGTGTCTCTGCGCAAACGATTCTCGACAGTTTTGAAGATGTGACGTCGTGGCGTGCCACGTGGTCCGAGGGTGCAGCCGCCGAGGTGGCGCGCGACGAGGGCTACAGCGGCATGGGCATGCGCATGGATTTCGATCTCGGTGCCGGAGGTTTCGCTACCGTACACCGAGACGTGCCGGTCGCCTTGCCCGCCAACTACACGTTCAAGCTCTGGGTGCGTGGCAGTGCCTTGCCGAACAGCTTTGAACTCAAGCTGATTGGCCGTAATGGCGACAACGTCTGGTGGTACAAGCAGCACGCTTTCGAACTCTCTGAGGGCTGGCGTGAGATTGTCATCAAGAAGTCGCGCATCGAGTTTGCTTGGGGCCCGCTCGGCGGTGGTCCGCCGCGCGACATTACCGCCATCGAGATTGCCGTGGCGGCGGGACAAGGTGGCAGAGGCTCGATGTGGATCGACGAGTTGCGACTGGAGAAGCGCGAGGTGGAGGCGCGCATGGACCTGCCCCCTAGGGTTACAGCTTCCACCGCGCAGCCCGGCCACGGGCCCGAGATGGTGCTCGATCAAAAGGCCGAGACGAGCTGGCACAGTGGTGCAATTGCGGCGCAGCAATGGCTTCTCATCGATCTGCAGGTGCGCCGCGAATTCGGCGCCGTGATCGTCGACTGGGAGCGCGACGACTTCGCCGTGGCCTACGATGTCGAAGCTTCCGATGATGGCAAGATCTGGAAGTCCTTGCACCGCTGCGCGCGCGGCAATGGCGGGCGCGACTATGTGTACGCTCCCGACGGGGAGTCTCGTTTCTTGCGCTTCACTCTGCTGGAAAGCAGTCGCGGCCAGGGTTACGGCATCGTTGCCATCTACCTGGCCCCCTACGAACTCTCGACGTCGCCCAACCGCTTCTTTGAAATGATTGCTCGCGACGCCCGCCGTGGTCTTTATCCCAAGTACCTTGCCGGGGAGCAGACCTACTGGACGATTGCCGGTGTCGATGGCGACAAGGAAGCTTTGATCAATGAAGAGGGTACGGTCGAGTCGCATCGAGGGGGCTTTTCGATCGAGCCTTTCTTGTATGCCGACGGCGAGCTGATCACCTGGAATTCGGTGCGCACGGCGCAAGAACTGGAAGAAGGCTACCTACCGATTCCTTCGGTGACGTGGCAACACGAGCGTGTGGCCATGCGGGTGACGGCTGTAGCCGCCGGCACGCCGGGGAGCTCCTTGCTGCATCTGCGCTATCACGTCGAGAATCGCTCGTCGGCGTACCGGGACGTCACCCTCTTCCTTGCGGTGCGGCCGTTCCAGGTATTGCCGCCGTGGCAGAATCTCAACCTGGTGGGTGGGGTGTCGGCCATCGACGAGCTGGCCTTCCAGGAGCGTGTCGTCAGCGTCAACGGTCATGAGGCCATGCTTACGCAAACGCCCCCGGATCGTTTCGGCGCCTCGACGTTCGATGAGGGCATGATCACCGATTTTCTGGATCAAGGACGTGTGCCGGCACAGACACGCACCTTCGACCCCTTCCGTTACGCTTCCGGTGCGTTGATGTACTCCTTGCGGCTCGATGGCGGCGGCGCGGCCGATGTTTACCTTACGGTTCCGTTCTACGACATCAAAGATGCAGGCCGTACGACGACAGTCGACGGCGCGGCGGCGCAGTTTGCGGCGGCGCTCGATCGAGCAGCCTCTTACTGGCGGCGCTTATTGAGCCGCGTCGAGATACAATTGCCCGCTGCCGGCGAACGCATCGCGCGCAGCATCAAGAGCACCCTGGCGTACACTCTCATCAACCGACAAGGGGCAGCGATCCATCCAGGGCCGCGCACCTACGCACGTGCTTGGATCCGGGACGGGGCGATGATTTCCGCTGCCCTGCTGGAGATGGGCCTCACCGATGAGGTGCGCGACTTCGTGCGCTGGTACGCCCAGTTCCAGGGCGCGGACGGGCGGATTCCCTGCTGCATCGACGAACGTGGTCCGGACCGTGTTCCCGAGCACGACAGTGACGGCGAAATGATTTTCGTCATTGCCGAGTACTACCGGCACACCCGTGACGTCGGCTTTCTGAACGAGCAATGGCCCGTGGTCGTCAAGGCTGTGGAGCACCTCATGGCGTTGCGTGCCCAGCGCCTCACCGACGAGTTCCGCCAACCCGGGAAGCAAGCCTTCTTCGGTATCTTGCCGCCGTCGATTAGTCACGAAGGCTACTCGTCGCAGCCGGTGCATTCGTACTGGGATGATTTCTTTGCCGTGCGCGGGTTCAAGGATGCGGCGGCCTTGGCACTGGTAGTAGGGGATGAGGCAAGGGCTGTGCAGTACGCCGAGTTGCGCGACAGCTTTCGCTCCGACTTGTACGCTTCGATTGATCGCACCATGCGCGACAAGAAGATCGAGTACATTCCAGGCTCGGCAGAGCTTGGCGACTATGATCCCACGTCTACGGCAATCGCGGTCACGCTCGGCAGCGAATACTCGCATGTGCCACAGGCAGCCCTGGCGTACACGTTCGAGAAGTATTGGCAGCACGTGCAGGCGCGCCGCGACCGGCAAGTCGGTGACGAGGGCTATTCGGTCTACGAGTTGCGCAATGTCGGAGCCTTGGTGCGCTTGGGCCAGCGCGAACGCGCTAGCGAACTCTTGCAGATGCTGCTGGCCGACCAGCGGCCCTTGGCCTGGAATCAATGGCAGGAGATCACGTGGAGAGATCCCACCCTGCCGCGCTTCATTGGCGACATGCCGCACACCTGGGTGGCCTCGAGCCTCATCCAGTCGGTTCGCAGCTTCTTTGCTTACGAGCGCGACACCGATCAAAGTCTGGTGCTTGGAGCCGGATTGCCGCGGGAGTGGGTGATGAGTGCTGAAGGTGTGGCCGTCAAGCGTTTGCCGACGCATTTCGGCGTTGTGCACTTTGCCCTCAAGAGCGAAGCTCCGAATCGACTACGTGCCAAGATCAGCGGCGACCTTGCCCTGCCCCCAGGGAAAATCGTACTGCAGCCGCCATTGCCGCAACCGTTGAAGCGCGTGATCGTGAACGGACAGCCTCAGGCGGATTTCGCAGCGGACAGCGTCCGTATCGACCAATTCCCGGCCGAAGTAACCCTCGAATACTGAAATCGCTCTCTCTTGCAGCAAGTGCTTGCTTCAACATGCATTGCAGATTATTGTGCAGCGGCTTGTCGAGCACGATGCGACTCCGGGCAGTAATGAGAGGACTGCTTTCGTGCGTAGACAAGCGTAATGTATCGCTGAAAGGAAGCACAAATGAAGAACCCAGGAATGCGACTTGACGATCTTGTATCGCGCGGCAAACACGGACGTGAAGAGAGCAAGCTGATGAACGTGAAGGTCCCTGCGAACGTGCTTTCACGCATCGACAAGGTGGCCTCGACCTTGGGAGCAACCAAGACCGAGGTCGTTATCGCGATCTTGAACGAAGGCCTGCAAACCGCGGAGAACGAACTCAAGGGCTGGCGGCCTCCCCCCAAGCCGGTAATCGCGCCGAATCGTCGATGCTCGGTGAAAGCGTGTGATCGCGAACGCGTAGCCAAGGGCTTGTGCGCGACGCATTACCAAGCGCAACGCCGCGCTGTCGATTTGTCGTAGGCGTTTCATGGCCGCCTGCCAGGTGGTCGTTAGGCCAATGTCCTCCAGTTGAGGAGGACACCTCTGGTTCTGTGCCCCTCGCCTTGATCCGCACCCCGCGAGCATGCGGGGGAGCAGGCGGCCTCTCTGCCAGTTTTTTCCCAATCCTGGCTAGACCTTAACGATATCGCTCCCCATGCATCTGGCAGGCGGATACTCGTTCCAGCGATTCTACGTTTCTTGAGATGTCCGCATCAGCGATCAAAACGGTCGTGACGGCCACCAAGGGTAGAAGGGGGGCAGGTCGCGGCTCGGTCGGAGCGTGAACTGTGGCGGGCGTTTTTGCAGAAACGACGTCACGCCTTCGGCGGCATCGGCGTTTTGCGAGGCCCAGTAGATACATTGGGATTCCACGCGGTGCGCTTCCATCGGGTGGTCGGCGCCGAGCATCCGCCACATCATTTGCCGCGATAGGGTAACCGAGACCGCGGAGGTCTCCATGATTTCCTGGGCAATGGCCCGCGCCGTGTCGAGCAGTAGCTCCGGAGCGACCACGCGACTGACGAGGCGAGCGGCGAGAGCTTCCTGCGCCGAGAAGATGCGACCGGTGTAGACCCATTCGGCAGCCTGACTGATGCCCACGATACGCGGTAGGAACCAGGTGCTGCAGGCTTCCGGCACGATGCCGCGCTTGGCAAACACAAAGCCGATGCGCGCGTCACTGGAGGCCAGGCGAATGTCCATGGGCAAGGTCATGGTCGCACCGACCCCAACCGCCGGACCGTTGATCGCCGCAATCACCGGCTTCTTTGATTCGAAGACTCGCAAACTCAACAGGCCGCCGCCGTCGCGGTGCTTCTCGATATCGGCCACGCGCTCGTTACCGCCGGCGAAGCTATCGCTGCCACCCGAGATATCGGCCCCGGCGCAAAAGGCTCGTCCCGCACCGGTGACGAGGATGACGCGCACGCCATCATCGGCATCGGCGCGATCGAAGGCGTCGATCAACTCCGCCAGCATACGATTGGTGAATGCGTTGAGCCTTTCCGGCCGATGCAAGGTGAGGGTCAGAATACCCGCCTCGACTTCGTAACGAATCTGTTGATAGTCCATGCGCTGCTCCTTCTTTTCTCAAGGGTAGATCGTACCTCGCCTCGCACCTGGATGGACTCCCGTGGCACAGCTCGCTGACACCGTTTTAGATCGATTTCGCGAGTAGCGGCAGAGAGTGATCGAAGCGATACGACACGCCTGAATGGTCATCTTCGAATTCTTCGTATCGAATCGGCACGCCCAAACGCTTGGCCTTGGCAGCAAAGATGCGAGCACCGTGGTGCAGGGCGAACTGATCGCGACTGCCGCAATCGACAAACACCATGGAGAGCTTCTTTAGATTGCCCGCGAACGAGTCGAGTAGAACAATCGGGTCTTTGTCCTTCCAGCGTTGCCAGACCTTGGCGTCGACGGCTCCTGTGTTGAGGTCGAAGGGCAGATCGAAGCCCAAGGGGGCGCGGCGATTGGGTGAGTAGCAAGCGGCCATGGCGATGGTGTTGACGGCGGCGTGAAGGTTGCCAGCCAGGCGCTTGTGCATCGTCTCCCAGGCCTGCAGGAACTTGGCAACCGACCCGTGACGGCGGATCACGTCGATGGCCTTGGGGAAATCGGGCAAGTAGCAATACTCGAAGTACATGTCGCCGGAGTGGCAGGCGAGGGCGTGAAAGACATCGGGGTGCCGCATCCCCAAGACGAGAGCGCCGTAGCCACCGCTCGACTTGCCGACCACGGCGCGCCTCTGGTTGCTGCGATAGTGACGGTCGATATGCGGTACGAGTTCGCGGATCAAGTGATCTTCGTAACGGCCCGTAGCCGTGGAATTCAGATACTGCGAGCCACCAAGGCGCGTGAAGCAGTCGGGCATCACCACGATTGCCTCGCGCATCTTCTTGCTGGTCATCAAGCGATCGAGCCGTTGCGGTAGCGACTCCGACCATGCCGCCTTCTGCAAGAACGATTCGCCGAATCCGCTGAAGCCCGCCAGCATATACAAGACGGGATAGGTCTTGCGCGGGTAGCTCGGTGGCAAATACACCGGGATGCGCCGCTGATGCGGATCGTGCAGAGAATTGCCGCGCAGAACACGGCTCTCGAAGTCTAGAATCTCTATCGCCATGGCGACCTTCCAATCCTGCTTCGATGGCTTGCGCAAGCCCGCAGCGGCCCTGCGTCCGCAAGAGACGCCCGCGGCTTAGTCTTCTCGGTACCACCAGGCCCAGGCAATGAGCACGCCTTGGAAGGGCAAGCGAATCCACCCCAAAACGCCTGGCCCTTCGCTGGCTCCAAATACCGGGATGTCGTGAACGGCAATGTGAATGTTTGCCGGAAAGATCGCGATGAGCAGGGCGATGAGCCCATACACAGAGAGCCTGCGCGTGGGGGCAAACAAGACCCCAAACCCCAGAGCAATCTCGGCGACACCGGATAGGAATACCATGGCCGCATGCCAGGGAATGTAAGGAGGCATCATCGGCATGTAGAAATCCGGCCGATAGAAGTGCATGACTCCAGCCGTGACGTAGAGCGCCGCCATCACCCAAAGAAGAACCGATTTCGCAAGTGTCATCCTACCTCCGTTGTGTGCACAGTACGCTCACGATCCTGTTGCGGATTTGCTCCGTGCTTGCAATACGATCCGCGCTTGGGCTGCTCCTCGCTTTACCCCCGCTCCGGCGCTAGCGCCGGATCGGGAAGGTGCACGGTGCGCTGGTGCGGGGGCAAGTCGCCTCCCTGCGGGGTCGGGGTCGCTATCGGAATCGGTATCGATCTCATTTCACGCGGTCTCCCACCACCTTTGTCGCGGTTGATTCCGACCCCGATTCCGATTCCGACCCCGATCTGGTTACAGGGCTACTTGTGCAGAGGTTCCTTAGCGCCGGATCTGGGTTTACTTTCCTCCCTTGCCTCCTAACATGCCGGGAATGCGCGACTGGATGCGGCGAAATGCGGCCAACCTGTTGACCGGATCGCGCCTACTGTCCTGCCCCGCCTTGGTCGTAGGTGCCGGCAATGCACCCCAACACCGTGGCGCCGTGGTCTTGGCAATCGTGGCTTTCGTTGTGGCAGCGGCCAGCGACGTTTGGGATGGGCGCGTGGCTCGACGCTACGGCCAGGCGTCGGAACGCGGTCGTGTCTTCGATCACCTTGCCGACATAAGCTTCCTCATGGTGGCGTTTACCACCTACGTTTGCCTGGGTCTGTTGCCTTGGTGGGTGCCACTCTCAGTGCTGGCCGCTTTTGGCTTCTACGTCTTCGACTCTCGTCGGCGCACACGCGCCGCCCCGAGCTTGATCGGCAGCCGCATCGGTCACCTTGGTGGCATCTGCAATTACGTGGTCGTCGGTGTCTTGGTGTTCAACCACAGCGCCGGATTGGAGCTTCTGCCGGACTGGCTACTCCTCACACTGTTTGGCTTGGTTCCGTTCTATTCGTCTGCCAGCATCGCCACGCGCCTGTTGCCGCCTGTGTGGCGTGCGCGGACCGACACGCTGTCTTGATCGCAACGGCTTACGAGTCCGCCGCGGCGAGATCCTGTCGGGCGCTTTGCCAGTCGGCGGCAGTAATCTGGGCGAGCGGGAGGGCGATCACACCTTGCACGACCAGGGACACGACTTGAATGCCGTTTAGCACCAACCCGTAGGCCAGGGCCTCGGCGTGTGTGACGCCAAACATCTCGAGTGCCAGAACACAGGCATACTGAAACGGACCAATCATTCCGGGTGGGTTGGGCAGTGCCGTGCCGAAGCCAATGAAGATGAAGACGATCAGTGCCGCGTTGAACGGCACCTCGAAATCGAAGGCCAAGATGGTGATGTAGCTGGAGACGATGGGCAGGAACCATAGGCCCAGCGAAACCAAAAACACCGTCGCCAGCAAACGCCCATCGGGCAAAATCTGCATGCCCTCGACGATGGCCTTGGTGATGCGCTTGAGGCCCGCACCGAAGCGCTCGGGCAGGTAGTGAACCACCCAACGATCTACGAACGGCTCCCCCTTCGCATAGAGAAGCCCGACTACCACAGCCAGCAACACGGCTCCGGTGGCCGGGACCATCGCACCTCCGCGTACCCATTCGGGGAGATCTTGAGTCGTGAGCAAGCCGAGGAAGATGTAAAAAAGGATGCAAAACGAATCCATCGTCTTCTCGACCACGAGATTGCCAACCACGTTGGAGATGCTGACGCGCGAGCGCCGCGACAATAGCCACGGCCGCACCACTTCCCCGAGCCGCGCGGGGATGAGATTGATCGCCATGTAGGCAACGCTGGTTACTATCCAGAGCCGACTCAGCGGGATGCGCTCCAGGGGCCGCAGCTCAAGTTGCCAGCGCCAGGCGCGAAAGACTTGCAACAAAAGACTTACCGCAAAAGCAGGCAACAGCCAGCGCGGGTCGAAGCGCTGCATCGCCAGACGCAGGTCCTGCATCGGTACGTTGCGAAAGGCGAGGTAGAGAAACAGGCCGGCAACAACGACGCTCAAGCCCACGTTGATCAAGATGCGACGACTCATGCCTGGCCTCCTAGCACCCTTGCGCGATGCGGGGAAACGGCGGCTCAGTTTGCCCTTCTGGTCTGGAGTCAGCGGATCGGCTTGTACGCGATCGAATCTAATCTTGCTGGTGCTCAGCCGCCAACCACGGCGCTCGGGTATGTTTCCCAGACATCCTGCGTCGCCCAATCGACCTCGCCAATCCATCCCAGATCATGGTCGTAGACCAGTCCCCCGCGCACCATATCTTCCCCATCCACGAAGACAATGTCCTCATGCCTGGCGGCGAGCTTCGCAAAGGGAGTTTGCCGATGCATGCGCAAGTCTTCGAGACGAAGCCGCCCTTGCGCATCAATGTGGTTGAAATCAGCCTTGAGCGTGATCACGGTTTCCAGCGATCCTCCTTCCGCACCGGATTCGGCATCGGTGCGCCGAGGATGGCATCGAACTGTTGCGCGGTCAAACCCCATAGATCGTGGTGATACGGAGGTCCTGGTGATGGTCGCAGCCGACCGCCGGCCGCCAAAACCGCCTGGATCGTCGTCCACCGAACCTGGTTGTTCCGGCAGGACCGTGCAAGCTCGGAGAGCGCGACCCCAGGGCTGGTAAAGACCGACCAGGACCCATCTCGCGACAACCGCTCGGCAAGCTCCAAAGCACCTTGACTACTCCCACAGCGGACTACGACCGTGTTGGCTGGCCACGAAGTAGGGTCGTGCGCATCAAAGCTCATCTGTCGGACGGTTCCATTGCCATCTTGTTGAAAGACCGGCTCAGCGCCCGCACGTTTCCTACCCTCCGCGCTCTTCGCTCTTGCTCAGGACCCTTTGAACTGTGGTTCGCGGCGCTCCAGAAAGGCTTTCATGCCTTCCTTCGTGTCGTCCGATTGGGTGACCAGCATTTGCCCCATGGCTTCTTCTTCCATTGCCGTTTCGAAGGAAGATTCGAGGGAGCGATTGAGCAGGCGCTTCGACATGCCCAGAGCGTAGGTGGGGCCTTTTGCCAAGCGCTCTGCCCAGGTGCGGGCCGTGGTCTCCAACTCTTCTGGCGCAACCACCTTGCTCACCAGCCCAAGGCGCTGTGCTTCTTCGGCGCTGAGATCGTCGCCGAAGAACACCATCTCCTTGGCCTTCTGTAAGCCGACCAGGCGAGGCAGCAGGAACGCACCGCCTGCATCCACGGCAATGCCGCGGCGCACGAACACCTCAATGAACTTGGCCGTATTTGCGGCAATTACAAAATCGCTAGCCCAGGCCAGATGCGATCCCAACCCCGCGGCAACGCCGTTCACCGCGGCGACCACCGGCTTCTCCAGCTCCCATAAAGCACGGATGAGTTTTTGCGAGCTGCTCTTCATCAGTTCGCGACCGGCATTGGGGCCGCTCGGGCCTTGGCGTGGACCGGACAAATCCGCTCCCGTGCAGAATCCCTTCCCGGCTCCGGTCAACACCAACGCACGGATCTCCCCGTTGGTGCGGGCGTCGGTCAACGCCGCAAGGAGCTGGTCGCGCATCTCTGCGTTGACCGCATTACGTTGCTCGGGGCGATTCAGGGTGAGCCAGGCTACTTCGTTTTCAATCTTGACTTCGAGGGCGGACATTCGTTCCCTTCCGATTACTTTCCGAAACGCTGCAACATGGAGGAGTCAAAGAAGCTTGCTTCGTAGGAGACACGCCGGTCATTGGCGACATCTTTGCCCTTGGGCAGCAGGCCGGCCAAGGTAGCGCGATTCATCTTTACGTTCTCCGAGCACTGGTAGGCGAAATTGGAACGCCACAGATAGTCGCTCTGGCCGTCGGCCCGGCGTAGCTCGGTCTTCTGATAGGCAACTACCTGCAGGGTGTTGAGCAATTCGCCGTTCCAACCGAACTTGCGGCTCCACGCCCCTTGGTAGGTTTCTTTGTCGATGTAGAGCTGAAGCTTGCCGAACAAGTAGTAGCGATCCTTGGGGACGCCTTCGACGATCCAACACGGGCGTTGCGCCAAGGCCGCAGACACCGGCGCCCAGGCGAGGCCTTGCCAGCCGGGGTCTTGAAACCCAGCCGTCGGAATGTTGGGCCATACGCTACGCCAACCACCAGTCGCAAGGGGCACGTGCTCTCCCTTGCCCGCGAAGCTCAACGGGTCGACCAAACGCAACATGTCCGACTCGCCCGTCAGCTTCCAGGTGAAGTCTTCGAGCTTGCCGTCGAAGAAGGGGCCGTCGTCTTGGCTCATGTCGGAGCCCAGAAAACCGTCGGAGCGATTGGCAGGGCTGACCGCACGCACACGCCGCAACGCCGGCACGAAGACCCAATTGGAATCACGCTTATTGGCATCGCGAAAGCGCCAGGTCAGCGCCGCGGTGCCGTTGAGGTCGGCAGGAGAGGTAGCCACAGCCACGAACTGAGCCGAGAAGTTGTTGGGATTGGCAATGCGATAGGCAGGGTCCTGACCGTCGTAAAACAGGAAGCGCACATCCTGGATAGCCTCGCGGTCGCGCCCCTGCGGGTTGACCCAGGAGAGCAGAACGACATTGTGGCTGCTGCCTTCGTTCCAATACTGGTACTGGTAGTTCCACATGACTTGCGTGCCGGCCGTCGGATCCTTGGGATCGATACCGGGAAACGGCATGCCGTAGATCAAGGGCGGCTGTGTACGACTTTGTATATCGACCACCGTGCCGTCGCCGTTGATCAGATAGCGTCCGCCATTGGCGCGGGTTGCTTCCAGGAAGTGCGGAGCCCATTTGTAGGCTCCCAACGGCCAGTCGATGATCGGGTTTACGTAGTCGCCACTGCAGTAGTGACGCAGGATCTCGGCTGGCAAGAGGTCAACCGCCAGCGAGCAGTTGTCTTTCCCTAGAACTGTCCCTGCTGGGAAAGCCTTGTCACTCGCTCGAGCTGCGCCCAGGCCGGGACTCAGGGCTGCCAGCAGTACCAACCCAACGAGGAACCGCATCCTAATGCCTTACGCCGGAGCTACTTGCCCGCCGCCAACCTCGCCGCTGTGAGCTGTGCTTGGTGCGCGGCACGATCTACTGCGAACTTGGGCTTCATCAATGAAACCAGCGCCGGGATAAATACCAGGGCGCCCACCGCGTGGAAGACCATCAACATCATGAGCAGGAAGGCCATCTCCGCCTCGAACTTGAGAGGATGGAAGAGCCAGAACATGACGCTGACCACCAGGGTCGTGCAGGTGAAGATAATGGCTTTGCCGGTGGTGGAGATGGCGCGGACATTGGCCTCGTCGAAGTCCTGATCGACTTCATATTCCTCCACGATCCGACTGAGGACGTAGTACCCGTAGTCGATACCGATACCGATACCGATAGCGGCCACCGGCAGCGAGTTGATGTTGAAGTCGATGCCAACCAGGTACATCACGGCTTCCGACAACGGCTGCGCCACTAGAGAAGGGATCAGGACGATCAAGGCGCCGAGCACGGAGCGGTAGGTGAAGAAGCTCAGCAAGAAAACGGCGGCGAAGATGAGCGGGACGTTGACGCGATATGACCACTCCACCTCTTCGTTGGCTGCGGCGAAGATACCGAACGACCCGCCCGCAAGCAGGTAGCGCACGCTGTCTTCTGGGCGCGCATGGTCGGCAACGTATTGCTTGGCGCGAGCAATGGCTCCCTGGATCACGTCGTTGCTGTAGCTGCGGAAGAAGACTGTGATCGTGGCATTGGTGTAATCGGGACTGAAGAAGCGATCCATCTCGCCACGGCTGGTTCCGGACGTGAGCAAGAAGAAAAGCTGCCCGATGTGATCGTCGCTCGTTGGCAGCATCTCCCATTTCGGATCGCCCTCGCGGAACGAACGAAAGATTTTCTTCATCAGCGTCGTCGCGGTGAGCGAGCCGCCGGCACCGTCTCCTTGCTCCATGTGGCGCTGGAACAAGTCTAGCTGGTTCAGCGTGCGCGCGTCCTTGATAGCCCCGGGCTTCTTGCCTTCGGCAATGATGACTAGGTTGCTGGCGCCAACGAACTTCTCGTTGATCTTGCGAAAAGCCACGTTGTAGGGATGCTCCGCATAGAGGAGGGCGGCACCGGGTTCTGTGTCGCCGGTCTTGAGATGATGGGCGTAGTAGAGTCCCACCACCATGGAGGCAGCAAAGCTGCCGACCACGATCCAGCGCATGCGACCGCTGCCGAGGCGAATCAAGAACTGGGTGATCGAGTTGTAGATTAGATCCGACACGCGCCCGGGCTTGTGCTCGTGCTGTGGCGGCTTGATCCACGACAGGATGATCGGGTGTAGGGTGACGACGCTCAGGAAGATCGAGATGATCCAAAAAGAGGCAACAAAGGCCAGCTTTTGCATGAGGGGGATGCTGGCGACGGCTATGGTGAGCGTGGCTGCCCCATCGGCAGCGATCGACACCATGGCCGGGCTGTAGAGGCTGACGTAGGAATCGACGATGGCTTGGTGCTGATCGCGCGTGCGAAAGTACTCTTCGTGGTAGCGCTCCATCGACTGCACCGAATGGCTGAGGGCGCGCGCCGTGATCAGCACGAACACTACCAGCACCAGCGGGTCGATGCTGAAGCCACAGAGACCGGCAAACCCGAGGCCCCACACCGCGCTCATCAGGCCTGACAGCACCGGAATCACGACGCCCTGCAGGGTGCGAAAATAGAACCACAGCAACGCCATCACCGCGATGCTGGTGGCCATCAGCACGTATCCCATGCTGGAAAGGGCGCGCATAAAATAGGCGTACAGCACGGGCGGCCCAGCCACGTGGATCTTGACCTTCCCCTTCGCTTCTTCGGCTGCAACGATGCGGCTGATTTTTTGCCACATGCCGTCGAGGTCGAAATACTCTTCCCAGAATCCGGCGGTGATCAAGGTCGTGGTGTCGTCCTGAGAGACGAACAGGCCACGCACGCCCTCGGTCGTGTAAATCTTCTGGCGTAGGAACTCGAGGTCATCTTTGTCTTGAGGAACCCGCGGGTAGGTGAGCGGCACAACCTTGATACCGGAGCCCGAGGTCAACGTTGTCTTCAGCTTGGGATGGGTGATGGAAAGGACTTGCTCGCCATTGACCCCGGGCACATCGTGCAGCAGCTCCAGCGTGATGCGGTCGACGGTCTGTACAACCTCGGGATCGTCGAAGATCGTTCCGTGGACAGGCTCCACCGCCATCAGCAGGATGTTCGAAGTGCCGAACATGTTGCGGTACTTCGTGTAGATCTGGATG
>CAZGSN010000491.1:0-8731 GCA_964528465.1 uncultured Binatia bacterium (SeqCode) | reverse complement strand
TGCCGGCGGAGCCTGGGAACGAGGTGTCAAGCCTGGGAACGAGGTAGGCGAGGTAGGGGTGTGCGTCATATTTGTTGGCTTTCATCCGAGATCCACGGCCTGACGGCCGCGGCTACTGTGTCGTCGCAAGCTCCGCGTAGCCGCGCGCGTGAGCGCGTGGATGGTGGAATCTTGCCTCACAACAAATTTGTCGCACACCCGCGAGGTAGCAACACAGGCCGAACTTCCGGACGCCCTGTCTATGATACGCCGCCCTTACCAAACCCCGGCAAGCCGTCGATGCTCTTGGCGTTGTTGTCGCGCCGGTACTTCGCGACGCCGTCTTCTCCTTTGCGCTCGGCCCAGTCGAGGAGTTGGCGGCGTTCGCCTTCGAGCTTGTACAGCGGCACGCCGTAGCCGCATGAGTCAGAAATACGGTCGAGAGCAATGCGAATAATGCTGCGTGCCCCGGCCAACCTGGCAAAGCGCGGTGCCAGCGCCTCGAATTCGGCCGTGCCGATCTCAAAAGCCTCCCCGCGCCCGTGCAGGCGCACGATCTTCGGTGCTCCTTCGAAGGCACAGAACATGAGCACGATGCGACCGTTCTCCCGCAGGTGGGCAATGGTTTCCGCGCCGCTGCCGGTAAGATCGAGATAGGCAACGGTATTGGGGTCGAGCACTACAAGCGAGTCCATGCCCTTCGGAGACAGATTGATGTGCCCGTCGCCCGCCAGTGGTGCCGTGGCCACGAAGAACAGGTGCTGTCGCCGCAGAAAGGTGCATAGCGAGTCGTCTAGGCTTGAGAAGGTACGAGCCATGTTCGATGTCTCCTCCGACCTTACAGCGCCAGCTTACGCTGCAGTTCTGCGTAACCATCCAGCAGGGGCAGCACCACGTCGCGTGCCGCGGGAGGCAGGCCGAAAGTAACCCGCTCGACGCCGGCCTTGGCAAACTGGCGCACCACATCCTCATCGGCGGGACAGCCAAAGATGGTTACAGAGATCGTCTTGGGATCGCGGCCGGCCGCGGTTGCCCGCCGGCGCAACTCCTCGATGCTTTGAATCACGTCACCAGCACGCGCTCCGATCGGCATCCAGCCATCACAGTATTGCACGACACGATCGAGAGTCTTCGAGGTGTGCCCTCCGAGAAAGATCGGAGGGTGTGGCTTTTGCACCGGCTTCGGGAACGACCAGAGCGGATCGAAACGAACCAACTCCCCTTGGTACGAGGCTTCCTCTTGCGTCCAAATCTTCTTCATCGCCTCGACACGCTCGCGCAGCAGCTTCCAGCGCGTCTTGAAGGTAGTGCCGTGGTGCTCCATCTCCTCGGCATTCCAGCCTCCGCCAATGCCGAACAACACACGGCCGTGAGACAAGAAGTCGAGCGTCGCCACTTCCTTGGCGGTGACGATGGGATCGCGTTCGACGAGCAAACAAATCCCCGTACCGAGCTTGATGCGCTTGGTCACCGCGGCAGCCATGGCCAATGCCACAAACAAGTCATGCGTATGCCAGTACTCCTTGGGTAACTCCGGGCCACCCGGCCACGGGCTTCGGCGACTCGCCGGAATGTGTGTGTGCTCAGGAAACCAAATCGATTCGAAACCACGCCCCTCGGCCTCGCGCGCCAACTCATCGGGGCGAATCGCGTAATCGGTCGGAAACATCATGACTCCGCACTGCATGGAAACCTCCTCTTCGGACGGATCAACTGAATTTGCGGCAGAATGCCAAACTGCACGTGGTAGCGCTATCTCCCAGATCCGGCGCTGGCGCCGGATCCCGGGGGGTGTGGTGCTCGGTTCGCCGGTTCGGGACGAGGCGTTCCCCGAGCACAGACGAGCACGCATAGAGGCAGCCGTGGGAGCTTGGGGAACCTCCGCACAAGTAGCCCTGCAACCAGATCGGGATCGGAATCGGTCGTGAAACAGGCGGAGACCTCGCACAATGGGACCGATCCGCGACCCCGACCCCGCGGGACCTGCCTTGCCGGAGTCTTACAGTCCGCGCAGGATCGGCCCTCCAGCGAAAGCAAAGTTGGTGTTCGCGCCGGATCTGGGCATCTGGTATGGGAGCCACATGCGTCGGCGCTTCTTACTCGCTCTCGTGCTTCTTCGCTTCCTGCACGCGAGCCAATCACTGGCGGCTCGCATCGACCTCGCCCCCAGCCAAGCAGAGCCCGGCGCCACCGTAGAGATGTGCGGGTTCCTATCAGGCAACACCGAAATTGCGGCGCTGCAATTGACCCTCGGCTGGGACAGCCGCTGCGTTGCACCGGTGTTGAGTGGATCGTCACATCAGTGCTCGACACTCCCCACCACGGGAAAGTCGCTTCTGACGCGGCTGGGAGATGAAGCGACGACCGTCATGCTGATCGCACTGAGCAACTCCAGTCCGATTCCGAATGGTCCACTTTTCTGCTGCTCGTTTGTCGTCTCGGCATCCCCGCCCGCTGCAAGCTGCCCGATGCCGTTGTCTGCGGTCACGGGTTCCACGGCAAGCGGGACAAAGCTGAGCAACATCGTGGCACAGGGAGCCAGTTTGTCGTTTCGACAGGACAGCTCCTCGGAGCCGCGATTCCCAAGCGCGCCAGTCGCACCTATCGGAGACGGACCGGGCGTCGTCCTCTCCGACGGTGGCCCAGCGCGTAACGATGAGGACAAGCGGCCACCACAGCCAACCATCGCACCCCCAACCGCACCACGCGCGGAACCGGCGCCAACCGCAGTGCAGCCAGCACTGGCGCCAATACCACGGCAGACACCCGCGGAAGGACAGCCGGACTTCAGCGAAGCGGCTCCAGAGTTGGAAGCTGTGCCCAACCCCGACGGTGCCGCGTCCGATGATCCCTCGACGCCGACCGCACGCCGTGGCTCCTCCACCCCGCTTTCAACCTCGACTGCTGCTACACCTACGCGGCCTGCCCAATCCACTGCCACAAGACCGTCAGCTACGCAGACCATCTCCCCCGGAAGCACTCGTCCAGCCACGACCATGACCCCGGCGCGGTAAGGACAAGTCCCGCGCCAAGCCGCCAAGGCGCGAAGGGGGAATGCGGTCCGTCGTATTCTTGATGCGAGTGAGAGCTACTGTTCTTGGCGTCCTGGTGCGAGATTAGGCTGGTCTACAGCCTGGGAAGCCCGCCCCGGCCGTTCAAGTTCTGGTGCAGCCAAAGCGTCCGCGCTACGTAATCCTGCTCATTACCGTCAGCAGGTCTTTGAGATCTTTCACCACAAAGTCTGCGCTGGGAACCGTGCTCGGATCGTTGTCGCCGCACACCCAAACTGTGCGTAGCCCCGCAGCCTGAGCGCCAGCGATATCCTCCTTGGGATTGTCGCCAATAAAGACAGCTTCCTCGGTGGAGACCCCAAGACACCCGAGGGCATGCTCGTAAATGAAGGGATGTGGTTTGCGGCGCCCGATCTCTTCGGAAATCACGATCGCGTCGAAGCACGCACTGACACCATGTGTTTCCAGGACGTGTCGGGCCGTAGCCGCGTGATCAAAATTGGACACCAGGGCAAGGCGATACTGCTTGCGTAACTGCTCCAGCACTTCGCCGTAGCCTTGCGGAAGGAAGGTAGTCGAAGCGAGATACCCCATGTGGGTGCGCGACAACTCGTGCGCCACAGCCGCTGCCGTCTCGCCAACGATGTTGCGTTTAGCCAAGGCGCGACGAAAACGTTCGCTCGACGGCACCTCGTAATACTCCGGCGCCCGCGCACGAACGATTTCTTGCGTCGTCTCCATGAGGGCGCTGACGAGAGACTCGAAAGGGAGATCCGGAAGTTTCGCAACCGCGACTTCTTCTAGCCATCCCATAGTTACCCAACGTGTCCCCGCCACATCGGCAATCGGCGCCTGCGCCGAGAAGTGCACGACCGTGGCGAACAAATCGAAGAGCAGCGCCCGAATTGGCATTCGTCGTACCCTTGCTCAGGGGCGCAGAGACGAGGCGGTCACGCCGGTAACGAGCAACCCGCCGACAAGAACAGCTCCGTTGAGCATGACAGCCAAGTGGTGCAGGTGATCGAATTCCCGTTTCGCTTCCGGAGAAGCTTCCGGCCCGTGCAGTTGTGGCCGCAGGGCAGTAGCACGGGGTTGCACACTAACGGCCGCGTAGAGCGTGAAACCCAACATAAGCGCGATCACCACCGCATTCCCCGTCCATAACCCTTTGGCCGCCGCAGCCCCCCGCAGCAGCACGCAAGTGAGCAGCAACACCAAGCCACTGCCACAGCCCACGGCATAGTAGATCGGAAACACCGCGCTGGTGAGCGCGCCGGCTTGTTCGCGCGGCAACACCTGAAACACCACCGGTGCCACAGTGAAGGAAAAAAACGCGATCGAACCAATCCACACAATCAAAGAAACAACGTACGCGCACCTGACAACTACCATGCTTCGCTCCTTACCCCGATGAAGCTGCGTAACACGATAAGCCGGACAACGCGACGAACCAGACCGCCGATCTATTCCACGATTACCGCCCACAGTCCGAAGTGTGAAAATCGTCTTTCCACGTCTTTGTCGGCGCTTGTCCTTGCCAAGCACCAGACGTGTATTAGATTCGCGCCCCTATGAGCGAATCCGAGCACGAAGAAAACGAACCCAAACAACGATTGCTGGGATTCGAAGACGACCTCAGCAGTATCTCCGTTCCCGAGCAGATGCCGATCCTGCCCTTGCGCGGTGTGGTCGTATTCCCCTCCGCCATCGTGCCGCTGTTGGTGTCGCGGCAATCCTCGCTACGCGTGGTGGAAGAAGCTCTGGCGGGCGATCGCATCCTCGGCGTCGTGGCGCAGAAGAGCCCGGAGGACGAAAGTCCCTCGACGGATGCGCTCTTCACGCGTGGCACCGCCGTGCGCATCCTCAAGATGCTCAAGTACCCCGACGGCAGCCTGCGTATCCTGGTGCAGGGGCTGCGACGCATGGAGGTTGTAGAGTATCTGCAGACGGCTCCTTTCCGCGGCCGTGTCCGGCTGTTGTCGGATGCGTATGACGCGAGCCACGACCTCAGTGCCGCCCACGCCCATACCGCCAACTTGTTCTCCAAGTTCATCTCGATGGTGCCGTACCTTCCGGACGAGCTGCAGGTGGTGATCTCCAGCATAAAAGATCCGGGCCGCCTCAGCGATTTGATCGCCTCCAATCTCAACATCTCCCCGGAAGAAAAGCAGGATCTCTTGAGCACGCTCGAAGTGCACAAGCGCTTGGAGAAGCTGACAGCAACGCTCACCCGCGAAATCGAGCTGTTGGAACTCGGACAGAAGATTCAGACGCAGGTACAGAGCGAACTGACCAAAGGTCAAAAAGAGTACTATTTGCGCCAGCAACTGCGCGCCATTCAGAAGGAGTTGGGCGAGGGCGACCCCCGCGCGGCGGAACTCGATGAGTTACGCCGCAAGATGGAAGAAGCCAACATGCCGGCGGAAGCACGCAAAGCCGCCGAGAATGAGCTGGATCGCTTGCGCATCATCCCACCCGAGTCGGCAGAGCACACGGTGGTACGCACCTATCTTGAGTGCCTGGTCAATTTACCGTGGACCGTGTCGACGGAGGACAACCTCGATATTGCCCATGCACGACGGATTCTGGATGAGGACCACTACGACCTCGAGAAGATCAAGGATCGCATCCTCGAGTTTCTAGCCGTGCGCAAGCTCAAGGCCGATTCGAAGAGCCCAATCCTTTGTTTCGTGGGCCCGCCCGGCACCGGCAAGACTTCTCTCGGTCGCTCCATTGCCCGTGCCCTCGGGCGCAAGTTCGTGCGTTTGTCGTTGGGCGGCGTACGCGACGAAGCGGAGATCCGTGGTCACCGCCGCACCTACATTGGCTCCCTTCCTGGCCGCATCATTCAGAACCTGCGCACCTCGGGCTCCAACAACCCTCTGTTTGTTCTCGATGAAGTCGACAAGCTCGGTGCCGATTTTCGTGGCGACCCGGCCTCGGCTCTGCTCGAGGTCCTCGACCCGGAGCAAAACAGCACCTTTGTCGACCACTATCTGGATGTGCCCTTCGACCTATCGAGGGCGATGTTCGTTACTACCGCGAACCTGCTGGATCCCATCCCTCCAGCATTGCGCGACCGCATGGAGGTCATCGAGCTCGCCGGATACACAGAAGAGGAAAAGCTTGAGATTGCACGCCGCCATCTCATTCCCAAGCAAATCAAAGAGAACGGATTGCCGAGCGAGCACATGACTTTCACTACCCCGGGTCTGGTGCACGTGATTCGTCACTACACTCGGGAAGCCGGCCTACGCAACATCGAGCGCGAGATCGGCAGCCTGTGCCGCAAGGTGGCGCGCGCTTACACCGAGGGCAAGACGGAAACGGTTACGGTCGATGAAGCGAAAGTCCGCGAGCTACTCGGTCCCGAGCGTTTCTTCTCGGAAATTGCCGAACGTACACAAGAGCCCGGGGTAGCCGTGGGCTTGGCGTGGACCCCGATGGGCGGCGAGATCATGTTCATCGAGTCGACCAAGATGGGCGGCAAAAAGGGGCTGACGCTTACCGGGCACCTCGGTGAGGTCATGAAGGAATCGGCGCAAGCGGCGCTTAGTTACATACGCGCCCGCGCCGAACAGTTGGGAATCGCTGCCGACTTTTTCGAGAGCCTCGACCTTCACATCCATGTGCCGGCCGGTGCGGTGCCCAAGGATGGCCCTTCGGCGGGGATTGCCATTGCCACGTCGTTGGCATCGCTACTCACCGGCCGCTTGGTGCGCCACGGCCTGGCCATGACCGGTGAGATCAGCCTGCGTGGCAAAGTGCTGCCAATCGGTGGGGTAAAGGAAAAGGTGCTCGGCGCACATCGTGCGGGAATACGCACCGTGCTTCTTCCGAAACGCAACCAGAAGGATCTCGAGGACGTACCCGACGCCGTGCGCAAGGAGATGGAGTTCCTCTTCGTCGACAGCATGGAGCAGGTACTGCAACACGCCTTGGAGCCCGTCGAGCCGTTGCGCGCCGTGGCGGCTGTTTCCTAGGTTCGGACGTGCTGGTCCCCAGGATTCCATCTTGATCCGGAAGATGAATCCATAACCACAGAGACACAGAGACCACAGAGAGGAAGAAGCCATAATGCGAAGGACGAGCACTCTTTCCTCTGCCATTGCAGCAGGATCCTCTCGGTGATCTCGATATCCTGTGTGATGATACTTCTTCGTGAGTCCATGCGGAGAGCATCATGCGCGTAGCAATGGCCGCCTCCGAGGTAACGCCCTTTGCCAAGACGGGAGGTCTGGCAGACGTGCTCGGGGCGTTGCCGGTGTCGCTGGCGCAGCTCGGAGTCGAGACCTCGGTCATTCTCCCCAACTACGGATTCATCGAGCACCTGCGTTACGGTATCGCGCCAACGGGCATCACGTTGGATGTTCCCGTTTCTAGTCGGGGCGTCTCCGCGCAAGTGTTTCACACCCGGATCAAGGACGCGGTCGATGTCTACTTGCTTGGCGCCGACCGCTACTTTGCGCGGCCCGGCCTGTACGGTGATGGCGGCGACTACGCCGACAACGCAGAGCGCTTTACGTTTTTCTCCAGGGCCGTCCTGACCTTGCTGCAACACCTAGGAACGCCCGATGTGCTGCATTGCCACGACTGGCAAACGGGCCCAGCCCTCGCCTTTCTGCGCGGCGACGCCGCCCGCTATCCCGACCTGCAATCGGCGAAGACCGTATTCACCATCCACAACCTCGGCTACCAGGGGCGCTTCTGGCAGCAGGACTGGCACCTGCTCAATCTCGACCCTCGCTACTTCTCGCCCTCGTACATGGAGTTCTACGGCGACATCAACTTCCTGAAGACAGGCCTGGTGTTTGCCGATGCTCTCACCACCGTGAGCCCCACCTATGCGCAGGAGATTCAAACACCTGAGCTAGGGTACGGGCTCGACGGAGTGTTGCGCGCGCGCCGAGCCGATCTCAGCGGCATCCTCAACGGCATCGAGGATGAGGAATGGAATCCTGCAACCGATACCCTGATTGCAGCGACCTATTCACGTCGCAGACGCACAGGAAAGTCTTTCTGCAAACGTAGCCTACAGATGGAAATGGGGTTACCTGCAGAGAGGACGGTTCCTGTCATCGGTATGGTGTCACGACTGGCCAGCCAGAAAGGCTTCGACCTTCTGGAGGCTAGCTTCGCCGAACTCATGCAGCGAGGCGTACAGCTCGTCATTCTGGGTAGTGGTGAGGCACGCTACCAGGACTTCTTGCGTGCACAGGTGGGCCGTTATCCACAGCAAGTGGCCGTGCGTATCGGCTTCGACAATGCACTGGCGCATCGCATCGAGGCCGGCAGCGACCTCTTTCTCATGCCCTCGCAATACGAGCCGTGCGGCCTCAATCAACTGTACAGCCTACGCTACGGAACCATTCCCGTCGTACGCGCCACCGGCGGCCTCGACGACTCGGTCTGCGATCCGCATGAAAATCTCGCAGCCGCCACAGGCTTCAAGTTCTCAGCCTACGACCCACAAGCACTGCTCACCTGCATCGACCGCGCCCTCACCGCCTACCGCCAACCCAAGCAGTGGGGCCGTCTCCTCAACAACGCCATGCGCCGCGACTTCTCGTGGACCGCCTCAGCCCGCGCCTACCACGAACTCTATCGTCGACTGCTCAGTCCTTCGCATTAGCCGCCGGAATTCCTGAAGCCTCGTCGACGCACCGCTTATTCGTTCGCCGCAGAGCGCGAGGCTGCATATGGAGGTGTGCGGGGAAGGGGCAGGGGGGATGGGGGCAATG
>CAZGSN010000490.1:0-2267 GCA_964528465.1 uncultured Binatia bacterium (SeqCode) | reverse complement strand
TTGCGCAATGGATCAAAACCAAGAAACACGAAATTGTGAGCCGACAAACCGAACATGTCGCTCCTTCTGCCCTTGCGGCTCTTGCCTATATCCGCGTTCATCCGTGTCCATCCGTGGTTCAATTGTTGTTTCCGGGTTTAGGCGACGGCCGGGTCGAGTTTTTCCGGATCTAGCCCGAGGCTTTCGATGGCGGCGGTGACTTGTGCTGGTGCGATCTCGCCGCGGTTGGCGAGCATGTGTAGGGCGGCCACGGTGATGGTCTCGGCATCCACTTCGAAGAAGCGCCGTAGCGCGGGGCGCAGATCGGAGCGGCCGAAGCCGTCGGTGCCGAGTGAAAACTGGCCGCACGGTACATACGCCGCAATTTGATCGGCAACGATCTTCATGTAGTCGCTGGCGGCGACCACCGGATACGGATGCTCACTCAAGATCTGCGTCATATACGGTCGTCGCGCCGGCTGCTGCGGATGCCAAAGATTCCAGCGCTGCACAGCCAACGCCTCACGGCGCAGCTCGGAGAAACTGGTGACGCTCCAGACATTGGCCGCAATGCCGCGCTCGGCAAGTAGGTCTTGGGCGCGTAGTGCCTCACGAACGATGGCTCCGCTCGCTAACAGGTTGACGCTAGGGCCTCCTTGCCGGCGGCTAGGAGCGAGTAGGTACAGCCCGCGCAGAATTCCCTCCCGCACTCCTTCCGGCATGGGCGGGTGTGTGTACATCTCGTTGGTCAGGGTCAGATAGAAAACGCAATCCTCTTGCTCGACGTGCATGCGCTGCAAGCCGTGCGCGATGATCGCCGTCACCTCGAAAGCAAAAGCCGGATCATACGCGTGCACGGTCGGCACGACGCTGGCCAGCAGGTGGCTGTGTCCATCTTGATGCTGCAGGCCCTCGCCAGCCAGTGTCGTACGTCCGGCGGTTGCTCCCAGCAGGAAGCCGCGGCCGCGGGCATCAGCGTTTTGCCAGATCGAGTCGCCGACACGTTGAAAGCCAAACATCGAGTAGAAGAAAAAGAAGGGAATCATCTCGACGCCATGCGTGGCGTAGGCGGTACCTGCGGCGGTGAACGAGGCCAAGGCGCCAGCCTCGGTGATGCCTTCCTCGAGCAGTTGTCCATCGCTGGCCTCGCGGTAGTAGGCGACAATGTCGATGTCGACCGGCTCGTAGAGCTGCCCCTTGGAGGAATAGATGCCGAACTTACGGAACAGAGAATCCATTCCAAAAGTGCGTGCTTCGTCGGGCACGATCGGTACGATGTGACGCCCAAGCTCGGGCTCGCTCATGAGTTGCCGCAGCAAGCGGACGGCGACCATGGTCGTGGCCAGCGCGCGTTCGCCAGTGCCGCCACTGTACTCTTCGAAGAGATTCGGAGGCGGCGGGGGTAGGCTCGTCGCGCGCGTGAGGCGTTGCGGGAGATAGCCTCCCAAGGCCTGCCGCCGCTCGCGTATGTAGGCAACCTCGTCGCTGTCTTCGCCGGGATGGTAGAGGGGCGCGCCGGCGAGGTCTGCGTCGCTGATTGGAATGCCGAGGCGATCCCGAAACTGTCGCAGCTCCCGTTCGTTCAGCGTCTTTTGCTGATGCGTGACGTTGCGCCCTTCACCAGCCTCGCCCAGACCATAGCCCTTGATCGTCTTGGCCAGAATTACCGTCGGTACACCGCGCTGCGCTTGTGCGGCGGCATAGGCGGCATAGATCTTCTGCATGTCGTGACCGCCACGCCGCAGCTTTTGCAGCTTGGCATCGGTCAGGTCGCGCACCAGCTCGAGCAGCTCCGGATAGACGCCGAAAAAGTGCTCCCGGATGTAGGCCCCACTTTCGACCGAGTACTTTTGGTACTGGCCGTCGACTGCCTCGTGCATGCGCTGGCGGAGGCGACCGCTGGTATCGCGGGCCAGTAGCGGGTCCCAATCGTCACCCCAGATCAACTTGATGACGTTCCAGCCACCACCGCGGAAGATTGCTTCGAGTTCTTGGATGATCTTGCCATTGCCGCGCACTGGCCCGTCGAGGCGCTGCAGATTGCAGTTCACTACCCAGACGAGATTGTCGAGCTGTTCGCGTGACGCCAGGGTGATCGAACCCAGCGACTCCGGCTCGTCCATCTCGCCATCCCCGAGGAACGCCCAGATCCGGCCGCCGTCGTGTTGGATCAACCCACGTGCCTGCAAGTACCGATTGAAGCGCGCTTGGTAGATCGAGGTGATTGGCGACAGGCCCATCGATACGGTTGGAAACTGCCAGAAGGATGGCATGAGCCACGGGTGCGG
>CAZGSN010000489.1:0-8648 GCA_964528465.1 uncultured Binatia bacterium (SeqCode) | reverse complement strand
TTTGTGGGTAAGGCTAAGGGCAGAGCCTGGGAACGAGGTGAAAGCCGGGCCTGGTCGAGACCTTCTGGTGGCGACGTGAGGACCACCCTGGTCTCGGGTCGATTGCACGTTGCGGCGCATGCTACCGAATCTAGACAACTCCCCTCCATGTTTAGAGCCTGTCTGCTAGCAACGGATCATGAACGAGCAAGACGTTGTATTGATTGCGGGGGACGGAATCGGTCCAGAAATCACCAATGAGGTAAAACGCGTGCTCGGCGCGGCGGATGCGCCGATCCGCTGGGTGGAGCATCATGCCGGTTTGGCAGCCTTGGAGCGGCAGCAAGAGGTCTTGCCGCAGCAGACGCTGGACGCCATTGCCACGCACCGAATCGCCCTCAAAGGCCCGTGCACGACGCCAGTGGGTAAGGGCTTTGTCTCGGTGAACGTGCAATTGCGCAAGAAGCTCGACCTCTATGCAGCGGTGCGCCCCGTGCGCAACCTGCCCGGCGTGCCGACGCGGTTCGATAATGTCGACATGGTGATCATTCGCGAGAACACGGAAGGGCTTTACAGCGGCGTCGAGAACGAGATCACGCCGGGCGTGGTGACGAGCATGAAGGTAGCGACGCAGCATGCGTGCACGCGCATTGCACGCTGGGCCTTTCAGTACGCCTCGCTACGCGGTCGTCGCAAAGTGACTGTGCTGCACAAGGCGAACATCATGAAGCTGACCGACGGCATGCTGCTGAATTGCGCGCGTGCCGTGCACGACGCAGAGTTCCCTGGCATCGACTACGAGGAGCTGATCATCGATGCCGGGTGCATGAAGATGGTGCAGGACCCTTCGCGCTTCGATGTGCTGTTGCTGGAGAATCTGTATGGCGACGTGGTCAGCGACTTGGCCGCGGGGCTGGTTGGGGGCCTCGGGGTGGTGCCCGGCTCCAACATTGGCGATACGTGCGCCGTATTTGAAGCCGTGCATGGCTCGGCACCCGACATTGCTGGAAAGGGAATCGCCAATCCCCTGGCGCTGTTGATGTCGGCAGTGATGATGCTCAATCACCTGGCGGAGACGCTACACGACGAGAGCTGGCGTCAGTGCGCCGAGCATATCAAGACAGCATACAACGTAGCCCTCGGAGCAGGACAGAAGACCCGCGATCTCGGTGGTGGATTGAGCACACAGGAGTTTGCCGAGGCGGTAATCTCGCACCTGCCGGGGTGACTTAGGGAACCTCTGCACAAGCTCTCAATCACGCCCTGAACAGACGGTCGCAAATCAACGCTCCCAACCCTGGTCATCCCGGCGAAAGCCGGGATCCAGTGCTGGAATGGCCGTTGGATGCCGGCTTTCGCCAATGGACCCCGGCTTTCGCGGGATCAAGCAGTCGGGTTCTTGGTGGATTGACTGGATCGAAGAAGTTCCCGGGGTCAATTGCCAGGAGCGAACCCATGACGAGCTAGTCGAGAGCTTGCGAAGGACGCTCCGCGGCAGTGCAGCCGACGCGGCTGACCGCTCACGTTACGCTTGCTGCGATTGTCGGGGCCGCAGGAGCTTGGGGCCAAGGAAGACGAGCCACACAACAGAGCCGGTGATCCAAAGACCGGCGGCCCACGCCAGGTGGTCGAAGTAGGTGTTGCTCCAATCGGCGGCCAATCGTGCTGCCAAGGAGAGCAGAAGGAATGCTGCCAAGGCTCGCACTGGACCGGGGCTGCCCAGGGCCAATGGCTCGAGGCCGTCGAGGTGGCTGAGGGCCACATGGGTAGCGACGCCGAAGGCCATGAGACTGAAGCCGCCGATGAACAAGATGTGCAGGGCGGGTACCCGATAGTCAGGCAACAAGGCTGACAGCAACAGGCCCAGCGGCATCAACCAAACCGACAGCCATACTAGTCGCCGATGCAGGCCGGGCTTCTGAGGTCCACGCCATGCATCAGCTCCCAGGGCAAACGTAGAGCTGATGAGACCAGCACGCAGTAAGGGGGCAAGCATGGCCCAACCCAACTGTTCCAGCACCAGGCTTGCAAAGATCCCAGCACCGCAAAGGGCAAACAGGACAGCCTTGCGCGTTTCCTGCGGCGAGGAACCGAGGTCGGCAGGAGGAGACGTCCCGGACATCAGCGGCAAGATGAGGTTGCCAATACCCATGGCGAGGCAAAGGAAGACACCCTGTTCAATGAGCAGACGACCGAGACTGCCGGTGAACAGCGGCGCGGAAGGCTGTGTGGACCATGCCACCAACACTGCCCCCACAAGGCCGTGCACGACGGCGAATGGGATGAGCACAAACGCTGCGGGTGGGCGGCGCCCGGCACTACGGCCCAGGAACCGGCGCCCGGCAAACTGCAGGAGGATGAGGAACAGGAATGCATATGCTGCCTCGGCAACAAGCCACAGCTCGAACAGGCTTGTGGTCGCGGTGATCGTCAATGCTACGGCGATCAGGATCAATTCTGTTCTGGAGGCGGGTTTGGTTTGTGTCCGTCGCGGCAGAGCCGTGAGCAAGAAGCCCATGGCAAACGCCATGAGGAACGACTGCATTTGTGTCAGTCCGTGCGCCTGGCACGAGTATTCGGAAATCAGCCCCACGGCATAGGCAATCCAGTGGCCAATGCCGAACCAGGCCAGCACCACTCCAAGGGGAAAAAACACTCGGAAGGGTTCGCGGCGCCAAGGCGAGGCGACGGATTGCACGCTGGCAACCGCTGTGAACGATCGTTCTGACTCGGTCATCACGAGAAATCTCTAGGGCTGCGGCGCTGGAGCAGGCGTTTGGGTTGTTCCATACCTGCTGCGTGTGATCAGGAAGAGCGCGCGCCTGGCTACGGTGCGAGCGTGTCGAGGCCGCCGTTGGCCAACACGGTGAAAGTGCCAAGCGGGCCGTTCTGGTTGTCCGGCAACATGACGGCGCCGACCGTGTGGAAGAGCACGCTGGTCTCGGTCAACTCGTCAACGACGATCACGCCATCTTCCGCATGCCAGCCGCGAACGAACGCATTGGCACCCCCCTGCGCCTCGGCGTAGGCGAGGCGCGTGAGCGTCGCATCAATGAAATACTCGCCTGGCAGTAGGGAGCCAGGAGTACGCACGGCAAGGGTGACGATACGGCTCAACTCGGTATTCGGACACAAGGAGAAGGTTCCGGTCAACTCGAAACCTGGGTCGCCGCCGGGAAGGAAGATACTGCGCAGACGGCCCTGCCCTTGAGTGAGCGCCAGCGGCGCAGGAACAACGTTGGTGTCTGCGAGGTTGACCAATTCTCCTGCGAGGAAGCCGTTGCTGCAGCCTTCCTCTGCTGCTGGGCGCGAGCGCGGGGCATAGGGACAGCCGAAAAGGGCAGATTCGGTCGCCGCGGTCAGCTCCCCGGCGCTGAGCTGCTGGTCGTTGTCGACATCGGCGGCGCTGCATGTGGTGAGCGGCGCATCACCGGAGGCTACCAGAGTAGCAACCACCAGCTCCTCGGTCGTTACCCGGCTATCCAGGTTACAGTCGCCCGCACAGATCAGCCCTTGGGCGACCCGGGGGAGGATCTGCGTTAGGAAAAGAAGCGCAGTCAAAATCCGAAGCATCAAAGTTCTCCTCGCCGTGTGTTGCCACACACAGACACGGAGACGACGAGAAATTCAAGCCCATTGACGTGAATTCCAAGGTGGGTCGATTCTGAGGATTGATGCCTATCCACGAACCGCAATGATCGCTCGCCCTGGTAAGGAACGAAAAAGGGGAAGTCGGCCGAATGCAGGTGCTCCGCGCTTGGGGGAGCGCGTTTGCCTGCTAGGAAAGGAAGTCGGCGATATGATGGACCCTTCGCGCATCCGTATCATTGGCTTGGCGCAGACGCCGTGGTTACGGCGTGAGGATGCCCCACATCAGCCGAGTGCCGCGCCCGACACACCGGGTGTGATCGTGATCCACGAGGAATTCCGTGCGGCTTTGGCGGATCTTTCCACCTTTGAGCGGATTTGGGTCTTGTTTCTTTTCGATCGCAGTGCCGGGTGGGCGGCTACGGTGCGACCGCCACGTGGTGGACCGAAGCGCGGTGTTCTGGCGACGCGGGCTCCGGATCGTCCCTCGCCCATCGGTCTGACGAATGTCCGCCTGCAGCACGTCGATCTCGATCAGGGACTGCTGCACGTGTGTGGTCTCGATCTCCTGGACCAAACGCCTGTACTCGACGTGAAACCCTATCTGCCTATGGTGGATGCGTGGCCTCAAGCCGGTCATGGTTGGTTGGAGGAATATCTTCGCGCCGGCATCGAGCCGCGGTTGAAGCGTCCCAAGCGTCCTTTGTCTCGGGACTAGCGGGGACCTAGGCGGCGGCCTACCGCTTTATTTTCGAATGCGATAGAGGCACGCGGCATGGGCGCAGATGAACTTGGCGAAGCCGATCGCCTTGGGCTGGTTTCCGGTCTCGATAGGCTCCAACTACTGGTGGAGGGAACCTCCGCGACAAGGCCCGAAGAGGTATTTGCCAACCTGACGGCAAGCCTGGGCCGGGCGTTAGCGGCCCGCTTGGTCATCCTCGCGGAGACAAGCGACGCGGGAATGGCGCAAACGCTGGCGACGTGGCCCTGCCGGCTTGAGGAAAGAAGTCTCGAGTGGGAGGTAGCCGGGACTCCGCTCGCGGGCCTGGCTCCTGGGAGCCTATTGCACCGTAGCTCCGATGTTCGAGGTGAATTCCCGACGCTGTCGTTCCTGCAAGACTTGGCAGTTGAAGGTGTGCTGGCAGCCTCTCTGGCTGGCGAGGATGGACAGACGATTGGTTATCTCGCTGCCTTTACGGAGCGGGATTTGAGGGCTGATGCTGCTGATTTAGCGATGCTCAGGGTCCTAGCCGCACGCGCCGTCGCGGAGCTTACGCGGCGGCGGTTGCAGCGGACGCTTGGGGAAAGTGAGGAGCGACTGCGCGACCTCTTCGACGAGGCACCAATTGCCTACGTGCATGAGGGACTCGACTCGCGCTTCATTCGCGCCAACCGTGTGGCCATGCAGACCCTGGGCATCACTCCGGATCAAGTTCTGGGTACCCTCGGGATGTCCTTCATCCCTGATACGCCGGAGGCTCAGAAGCGCGTGCAAGACGCCTTCGCCTCGATTGGTCGAGGTACGGACACGAGCGGTGTGGTGTTGGAACTTCGCCGCCGTGATAACGGCAAACCCTTGTGGATTCAGTGGTGGTCGCGTCCGGATCCGAGTGGGACATCCACACGCACCATGTTCATCGACATCACCGAGCGCGTGCTTCTCGAACAGGAGCAGGCGCGTCTGCAGGCGCAGAACCTGTACTTGCAAGAAGAAATCAAGCTGGCCCACAACTTCGAGGAAATTATCGGTGCGAGCCCGGGCCTGTTACGCGTGTTGGAAGACGTCAAGCGAGTTGCTCCCACCGATGCATCGGTACTGATTACCGGCGAGACGGGAACCGGCAAGGAACTTATTGCCCGGGCTATCCATTTCAACAGTCGCCGGCGGGACAAGCCCCTCATCAAGCTCAATTGTGCGGCGCTGCCCAGCAACCTGGTCGAGTCGGAGCTGTTCGGCCACGAAAAGGGTGCCTTTACGGGTGCCATCGCGCAGCGCATCGGCCGTTTCGAACTGGCGCACGGCGGTACGATCTTCTTGGATGAGATTGGTGAAGTCCCCCTCGATGTACAGGTGAAGTTGCTACGCGTCATTCAAGAGCATGAGTTCGAACGCGTTGGGGGAAATAGATCGATTCGTTGCGATGTGCGCATCATCGCGGCGACCAATCGGGATTTGTCGCGGTCGATTCGCGAAGGGCACTTTCGCGAGGATCTCTACTATCGCCTAAACGTGTTTCCCATCCAGTTGCCGCCGTTACGGCAGCGGCCCGGCGATTTGCGGCTGCTGGTGGAGTTTTTCCTGGCGAAGTTTTGTGCACGGATTGGTAAGCGCATTGAAGGCGTAACCCCGGAAACCATGGCTCGTTTCGAAGCATACGCTTGGCCGGGCAACGTGCGCGAGCTGGAGAATTTCATCGAGAGAGCGGTCATTCTGGCGACATCAACGATGTTGGAAGCGACTCCGGAATCCTCCATCCATCCCCAGGCGAGACACGAGACCAACGAGATACGGCACATGGCTGCGGTGGGCCCGTCCGTGGATGCGCCGGTAGCGACAAACCTTGCTGCCGTGGGCCGTGAGCACATTCTTGCTACCCTCGGCAAGACGAACTGGGTGATCGAAGGGGTATCCGGAGCCGCGCAGATCCTGGGTCTGCATCCGAATACCCTGCGTAGTCGAATGAAGAAGCTCGGCATCGTGCGCCCGCGCTAGGTCGTGTGTTGGCTAACGCCTGGTGGCGTGGGGCGTGGCCTTCAGTGGAGGCAAGGGGCTTGGTACAAGCGGACTTGGCCAGGAGCGCGGAGACGGTCTGGCGGGAGGATAGGTGATGAGGCAGCTCGTTCCGGGCAGTGTCGAGCACAAGGAGAGGTTCTGTAGCGTATTCGTTGAGACGCACGATCCGTTTGATCCCCAACAGTTGGTGTTTCCGGAAATCGATGCGGAGAGTCGGGCACGCCTAGTTGCGCTGCCTGTATGGGACGAAGCCGTTAGCACCGAGGGCGAGACGGCGCGCAAGGTGCAGCTCATGGCGGAATTCGAGCCTGACCCCTTGGTGCGCGAGGCGATCGCCCTGCAAGGGTTCGAGGAACAGCGCCACGCCGCGATGCTCGACTTAATGACAGCTCGCTATGAGATTGCGGTGAAGCGGCGGCCACCCGAGCCGGATTCTCCAAATCCCGTGTGGGAGTTCACGCGTACGGAGTACGGTGAGTGCTTCGATTCGTTCTTTGCGTTTGGGCTCTTTGCCCTGGCGCGCGAGTCGGGGTTCTTCCCGCCGCCATTGGTGCAGTTGTTCGATCCGATCATGCAGGAAGAAGCGAGGCACGTGCTCTTCTTCTCTAACTGGATTGCTTACCGTCGCGCGCTGCTGCCGCTGCCGGCACGGCCGCTGCTGGATCTCCAGCGCGGCGTTGCCTTGGCGCTACAGATCTGGAGCCGCGTGCGCACGGCGTTCGATATTAGCTCCAACGAACAGGATAACTTCGCCATGAACAGCCATGCGTCGTTCGGTGATTTCTCCTTGCGACGATTCCTGCAGACCTGCCTGAGTGAAAACGACCGGCGACTCTCGGCGTACGACAGCGCCCTGTTGCGGCCGCAATTCGCGCCGCGAGTATCTCAGTATGTTTTGATGGTGCTACCAGACTGAGCCCTGAGCCCGAGAACCCCGCCTCGCCGGTCCATGCTGAGCCGGAAATCCCTACGAGGTTGCATGGTCTTTCACTCGTCCGTGATGAGAGCACGAGCGGGAACGCAACGAGGGAGAACAGTTGGACTGTCCTCCCTCGTTTGCTGCTACACTGGAGCACTGCGTGCCGCACCGTTGGTGCGCCACAGGCGTCAACAATTGCTCAAGCTTAAGCGGCAGGCGATGTTGTCGTTGGCGTGTTCCTGGGTGTGTTCGTCGGTGTGTTCGTCGGTGTTTGCGTAGGCCTTGTAGCCGTGGGCGTTCTTGTCGGCGGGCAAGTGTTCGGGGGGGCCGAACTCAGGCCAGCTTGAAGGGCTTCACGGGCAATCACCGCCAGATCCACAGCTCTTTCGTCCGGCGTTGGGGTGGGAGTTCCTTCACCAACCGACAAGTCTACCAACTGAAAACCGACAGCCACGTAGCAGCTAGTCAGACAGGTGTGGCATTCGCTCGAAATCTGGAGCGGGAAAGAAAGCACTCCTTCCAGCCTTAGAGGAGTCGGTTGGGGAGTAGGTTCCGAGGGCTTGTTACCGAGGCCGGTATTCAGGATTACCTCGTCGCCCGAGACTGAGCAGGCTTCTGAACTTGGGTCTACGAGATGACCAAACGAGGCCACAGTTCGTACGGACGCATCCTCGTCGGCGCATCCGGCGAATTCGCTCGTCATTGACGGATCAGGAACAAAAACGTCATGGCCGCGCTGGTTGTACCGAAAGCGGACTATCTTCGGTACAGCGGGGCGAGGCGTTCCGGTAGGCGTGGGCTCAGGCAGGAAGCGCGCAAGTACTGCGTTTTGGGTATCAAGGGGGCAGTTGCTATTGCTATTACTGAAGAGTGTGAAATTCTGGGCAAGATAGTTCCCTTCCACATCAGCCGCGCCCAAGACTCCTAGACAATCATTGCCGTCGTCGCCCCCGCTGCAGCCGAAGCCGGTGAACGTCCAGGCGGCCGTTGCACACGCCAGTATCCACATCCCCATGCGCTTGCCAGTCATCTACCCCTCCCAATCTTGAGGTTATGGAAGTGCGACCATACCGTCACCGAATTCCGATGGGGAAGAAGTGCGTCGATAACTCTTAGCCCCTCGCCCATTGGATGCCCTTCGGTTGCCCTGTCCACTCCGCTGTGATCCCGATTCCTTACCGCCGGGAGATTCTGAGGTCGGCTCAGTCGTTGGAAAATCACTCAGTCACCCGTAATAGCCGGGCTTTCCTACAATGAGTTCGGAGAGAGAGTCAAGCTTGGGACGGTTCACAGGGCCAAAAAAACAGATCTCCGCGATTTCAAGCAGTTGTTGATGGTGTTTGTGCTCAGAAGAGTGCTGGCTACTGATGCGACGGGGGCAACGAACAGGCGTTGCCCCCGTTTGGAACCTTAGCCTTACCCACAAAT
>CAZGSN010000488.1:0-5191 GCA_964528465.1 uncultured Binatia bacterium (SeqCode) | reverse complement strand
ATTGGAGACGGGCTGCCCCCAGCCCGCGTCGGATGGAACCCCATCAGGTCTTCCGGAGGCGACTTTGACGTGGCCCTGCCGGGGATCCGCTTATTTCAAGGCAACCGGCTATCGGAAGCGGGGCTTGGCAATCGTGCCGGTGATGTTCAAGGGCGCGTCGAGCTTAGCCCCAGCAGGTCGGGGAATGGCAGAGATCAACGTCTTGAGCCAGTCCGGCGTGGTGTTGGTCTGCAAGATGTTGGCGCGCAGGTTGAGCGACGACTCGGTCACCGGATCGCGCAAGCCGATCTGCCCCGAAACCTGCTGCACATTGACGTCGCCGCTGACGTTGAACTCTTGCACTTCGACTCGGCCACTGCTGGCTTTGAACTTCAGTTTGGCTTGCTTGAACGACAGGTCGCCGAGAGTGAATCCAGGCAGCTTGCCACCAGTCACACTGGCCGCATCGATCGTCACGTCGCCGGCGGCTTGCGTGCTGCCGGGATTGCGCACGGGGGCATCGAAGCTGAGCAGCCCCGAGATGCGCCCCGACACCTGTCCTTCTTCGAGCAACCCGAGCAAGGGCTCGTATCGACCCAGGCTGAGACTGTCCCACGCCAAATCACCATGTAGGGTGCCATCCTTGTAGTGCACCTGCCCGCCGGCGCTGCCGCCGTAGAGGTCGGCAGTTACCGTCAGCGCATAAGGATTACCGCGCACCAGTTCGCGAAGCGTGGGGCGAACCCACAGATGCGCCAGCTCCAAAATGGCGCTCTCGCCTCCCGAGAGCGGAGCCAAGCGCAGGCCATCGATCCGATAGCCACGCCACCAGGCAAACTTCACACTGCCAATTTCAATGGGCGACTCTCCCCGCGCCATACCGGCCGCGGCCATGACTTGGCGCAGCACCAACTCGTGCGGAAAGGTCGCCACCAAGAACACCACGAAAAGCAGCAGTGTATAAATACCGTACAGCAGCACGGCGCGAGCACCGGCGCCGAAAGAAAGGCTGGGCAGACGCAGCTTGGGAAGTTGCATCAGGAAGAGCCTTTCCCCTTGCTCGGCGCGGCAGCAGCGGTTTTCTCCGGCTTCTCGGCGCTCTTGTCGCCTGCCTTCAGGATGGACACCGTGGCCGCGACATCGAAATTGTAGATGTCATTGAAGCGCTTCTTGATGTTGAGGCGACTGAAGCGCAGCGGGTGCGTGCCCTTTTCGATCTTGTAGAGCAGGTCGGTGAGTTGCTGCAGGTTGATCTGCTGTAGCTTGATCTCCACGAGCTGCTCTTGGTACTCGCCGATGTTCTTGTTCGACGGGTTCATCGAAGTGATGTGCTCTTTGCTCACCGCTTGCGAAATCTCGGCCTGCACGTAGGCAAAAAGGTTGAAGTTGGGGTCCGTCTCCGAACCCGCCGCTTGACTCGCCTCCATCTCGCGCTTGAGCAGCAGGTACTGATCGCGCTGGCGTTGGATGGCGGTTAGATCTTTTTCGCGCGCCGCAATGCGCCGCAACAACAGCTCCTGGTTGGTCTGCAACGGGTCCCACACGAAGCTGTACAACGACAGGACAAAAGTCGTGGCCAAGGCAACCGACAGCAGCACCCGCTCGCGCGGTGCCAGACGGCTCCAAAAAGCAGTCAGCTCACGAAGATCGAAGTTCACGGATTGTCTCCCGCGTCAACGTCCTTGGTGAGCACAATCACGATGCGGAAATCGATGCCTTTGCCGTCGGCAGCGGCCTTCGCGTCTTTGACCTGCACCTCGGCAAAATAGTTGGACTTCTCGATCTGCTGCTTCACCGTGTCGACGGCTTCGAAAGACTCGGCCTTGGCTTTGGCCCGAATGCCCTCCGTGTCCATGACGAATTCGTCGATATCGATCTTGATGCTGTCGGGTAGAGCCATCGACATGGTGCGCAGTGAGTCCACGGCCGTGATCCCACCCATCGGAATGATGCCACCAAGCACGTGCAATTGACGCTGGGTGGCCTCGATCTCCGCCTGTAGTTGGCTCTTTGGATCAACCACGCGCGTCCCCTCACCCATCGTTTGCGTGAATACGTATCGAATCTGGGCATCGAGCTGCCCAGCACGCCGCGCCAAGCGGTCGTATTCCATGTACATGCTGGTGAACAGCAAAGCGACGGCGACCGCAGCGATAGCCCCGGTGCGCCACAAGCCGCGCTGCAACTCCTCCGCCCCGCGCTGATAGGCAAACTCGCCACGTCGAAAATTCACGCCGAGAGTATCAGGGCTGGCAACCTCGCGCAGGGCAAGGCCGAAGGGGCGCGCAAAATCGCCAAGCTCCGTCTTGAGGTTGGCCGGCACGGCCTTCAGCGACAACTGATCCAGGCGGCGCACCGTGCAGCCCAACCCCGCCTCGAGTTGCTGGCCCAGGCGCACCACACCCAAGCCCTCACCCAACAACAGGCAAGGCAAGCCCGGCTCGATACCACCGCCGGCCAGCGCCATCAGCGACCAGCGAATATCGCGATACAGAGCACTGCCGGAATCTTCCTCCACAGGCGGTTGGCCATTCGCGGCCGCAGCAGCCAGCGTTTGCTCGCGCTGCGCCCCTGGCAACGTCAGGGCTCGGAAGCCGACCAACTGCTTGTCGCGATAGAGAGCCACCGTAGCTTGCTCCCCCTGCGTGGCCACGAAAATGAAGTGCTCGGGTCGCTCACTGGGCGCAAGCGCCGACAAAGCATTGAGGGCAACCAGCGGCGCACAATCGATGATCTTCGGATCAAGATCCGCTTCCTTCAAAAGGTTCAGGTGCTCTTCCAAGTCCTTGCGTTGCACCAGCGCTGCCAGCACCGTGCTGCCGGTCTTGTCGCTGCGTAGAACATGGTAGTCCACGACCACCTCATCGAGACCAAACGGCACCTGCGCTTCGAGTTCGAAGGGCACGGTTTGGTCGAGACGCTTGCGATCGCGAAACGGCAGCACGAAGGTCCGCAGCGTCGTCACTTCTCCCGGCAACGCGGAAAGAACCGTGGCACCCTGGAGCTTGTGCTGGGCAACGAAGGCCTTCAGTTGCTGGGTGAGCGACGGTGCCCCCTCGCCCGCGGCCATCGGCTCGCGGTACAAGGCCGCAACCTTGTAGTCGCGGAAGGAGGTCTCAAGAACCGCGGCGCGCAGCTCTTGACGATCCCATTCGAGGGCTAGGACTTGCTGAGGCATATCGGGTGGCGCTTACTAACTTAGAAATCCCGAGAGGGCGACCCCTAACGGCCAAGATCCTCTTGGTCCATTTGATCTAGGTCCTCGCGAAACAACACCGCCCCACCCTCCTTTTGCCAATCGATGCGCGTCAGCATCCAACGCGCCGTCCCCGGCGGCGCGTTCTGGCCAACTCCGGGCTTCGGATCGCGCCGCACCAGCATAGAAACCGTCCGCCCAATCCCGCCTTTACCGGTCAGCGGGTTGGGGTTGATGATGGCGCTGGCACGGATGAGAAAGAGCTGGCTGGTGGCGGTGTTGAACAAGTCTGAGAGTTTGTTCCTGGGATTGGAAGGATCGTTTTTCCAGACCGCGGCCGCCTGGTGCACCAATTGAGGTAATTGTTTGCTCGGTCCCTGCTCACGTTCACTGATAATGCTGTCCACTGTGGCCGCATCTTGCAGGAGAATTTCCAACAAGCGACGTGGGGCGGTGTTCAGATTGATTGATCCCTGAGCACCGACCTGGGGATTGGAGCCGCGTCTCGCGAACGCAGTTACGAAGGAGCGGCTCCTGCGCAAGACGGCCGGACTGAAACCAGTAACAATCCCGACATCATCAAGCGATGGGAAGTCTGGCGCTACAAGATACCCTGCATTCAAGGGCGCCGGTCCCGGTGGCGGTACTGGCCCGCCCCCCGGCAGTGGAACAGGAGGCTTGCACGCAGCACTCCATCCGAATTGTTGGCACAGTTGTGTGGAGGATTCCTCCCAGTGCCTAGCGAGGTTGTCGACAGCTTCGAGTTGCAACCCAAAGGCCTGCATGACTTCACCCAGGAGACGCACCCGGAGGTGAAACGGCGTGGGGTCGGAGTTGGAACTCCCAGCCAGTTTTTTGGTCATGTACGCCTGAAACTCGGTCAAATTAGGCTTGGTCCAATTGATATTGAACTTCGCGCCTTCATCGAAGATCTGCACGCGCAACCGCATGTTCTCCGGAATGACGATGCCGCTGTTGGTTTCGTCGATCAGGCACGACTCGCCGCGCGGCCCGGCAAGCGGGCACCACTCCTCAGCAAAGGAGTCCACGGTGGGGTCTTGATCGTGCAGGAGCAACGCCTCCCCGATGTTGATGCCCGAGCGTGCCAGCAGCGACGCCTTCAGGCTGCTGAGGCCGTTATGGACCATGTGGTAGTCCACCTGGGCGGAGAAGGTGAACTCGGTCACGATAATCGTAAGGATCGACACCACCATCAGCACGATGATCAGCGCCATGCCGCGCTCGTTATCGGTGTTTCGCGTCATTGTCGTGGTGTTGGTGGCGGAGTCATAAGCGGCAAATCGACCACGGTGCTGAAATCGTGCGGTACTCCGCGCTCGTCGGCAAGGAACACCGTGATCTTGGCGGCAGCAGGCAAACCGAGTGGCGGCTGTCCCGCCGTCGGCGGCTGCGTCGTGTCCCATGCGTCCACGAAGTCGCCCGAGATAGGATCCAAATAGCGCAAGCTCAGACCGGCAACCCGGTCCATTACATATGCCGCCATCACTCTTGGCTGCGCCGCTTCCTCAAGGGCAGCTTCCGGATCGGCATCGAGCGCAATCTCCTCCTCTGTCGGCGCCTCGGTGAGCATCTCCTCCTGGCGGCGCAGAGAATACAAACCCGGAGTATCTTGGAGAGGATCCAACGAATAGGAGATCAGGGCCCTGCCTCCACGACTCTCTGAGGAGCTGTTGGTGCGCCGAACGTTCACCGTAAACTGCACGGCGTCGGTAGGGGCCCTGTCGGTCATGTCGATGCCAACGAAATGCACCCCGGCTCCAGCACTTGGCGGCAACGCACCTTCGAGATCATCGGCTATGCGCAACACAGCTTCCCTTCCCGAGGCGTACAAATCGGCACGTTCTTCGGCGTGATTCTTTGCCTGCAGGCTACGGGCCACGACGCCGTAAACCGACATCAGGACAAGCCCGAGAATCACCGTGGCAATCATCATCTCGAGCAACGTAAAACCTGCCTGCGAGCGCTGGCGCGAGGAGCGGGCGTGGCCGCGAAGCA
>CAZGSN010000487.1:0-24591 GCA_964528465.1 uncultured Binatia bacterium (SeqCode) | reverse complement strand
GCCTACGGTCTACAGTCTACAGCCTGCGCGGCCTGCTCAATCGAGCGGGGACCATCGGTACGTATCGGCTATCTGATCGAGAGAACTTGGTTGCGGCCAAGAGGCCGCGCTACGCGGCGTCGAAGGGGCGTCTCCATTGCTCGTAAACACTGATGAGTCTGAGTTGGAGACGGGCCGCTCTCGGCGTGGGAATGATGGCCGACAAAGGCGCCGAGCTGTTCCAGCTCACGGGTCAGAGAGACGTTCATTTCACAAGCAGACCCTTGGGTAGAAAAAACGCAGGGAGGAGATCAGGTTGCCCTCAGATTGAGGAAGACGACCTTGCCACGACAGTCGCTCAGGCGATGCGTATGACCATTTAGGCGGCCACAAGGGCCGTCCCCACAGTCAATCGGCAGTCTCCACCGACGGTTCACAGCTCGAAAGCGCTTTACCCAAGCGCGCCACTTTGCCGCAGGGACGCAATCCTCTCGGCGTCGTAGCCGAGCACGCGTTGCAAAACGCTGTCGGTATCGCGACCGGGTTGCACGGCGGCTTTGCTTGCTACGGGCAGGGTTTCTCCGATGAGTTTGATTGGGGAAGGCATGAGGTCGGTGCCAGCTTCGCTGTAAGGGCGTAAGGGTAGTCGCGACTGGAACTGTGGGTCGCGGGTGATGGACTTGGTGTCGTGTACGGGAGCAATCGGGGTGTTCACCGCGAGACCAAACTGAATCCACTCAGCCGTGGTTTTAGTGGCGAAGATCTTATCGAGTTCACGTCGTAGCTCGACGTTGCCGCGCGCATGATCCGCGTACTTCGAGCCTGGGTTCTTCTCGAACAGGTCACCCCGGCCCACCCCCTCACAGAAGTTCTTCCAAAACTCGCGCTCCGAAGCTTGGAACAAGACGATGCCGTCCTTGGAGCGGTAGTACTGATAGCGCACCGACTCGGTCATGCTGTTGTCGCCGACCGGCCGGCGCTCCCCCTTGCCGTCTCCGTCGTTACCGGTGACCTCATCCTCTGGCCGCTCGTAGGCCTTGTTGCCTTCAATGCCGTTCCAGTTGAATGAAGCTGCGGCATCACTCTGTGCAACTTCGAAGCGGCAGCCTTCGCCCGTGGCGCGAGCACGGATGATCGCCGCGCAAATTCCGAGGGCTGCATACAGCGGACCGGCATTGATACCGATGGTGGTGTAGCTGGGAATCGTTGGCTGGCCCTCGGCGTTGAACGACGGCCGTGCCGCTCCTGCCCAAGCATCATAGGCGATGCCGTGACTGGGCATGTCTTTGTACGGACCCGTCGCGCCATATCCCGAGATGGTGCAGAACACCAAGCGTGGATTGGCTTCCTGCAATCGTTCCCAAGTTAGCCCGCGGCGTGCCAGCGCTCCCGGGCGCATGGCCTCGATGACGGCGTCGGCGCCGCGCACAAGATCGAGGTACACCGCCACGCCCTCCGGCTTGCGCAGGTCGATCACGATGCTGTGCTTGCCGCGATTGATGTGCCAGTGCAGGAGCGAGATTCCGTCGATGATCGGGAAAGCCATCTTGCGGATGTAGTCGCCACCCGGGTTCTCTACCTTGATGACCTCGGCACCCAGGTCGGCCAACTGCATGCCCACTGCTCCCGGACCGAGCAGCGAGCTCTCGATAATACGGACCCCCGATAACAATCCCTTCTCACTCATCTTTACTTTCTTTCCTGTCTGCAGCTCATGATTGCTCTAGCAACGGCTGGCACCGAGCGTCTCTGCTGGTCTGGTGCGGCTTGCAGAATCCGCAAGGTTCAAGGGTAGGCAAGCAACGGCAGCGTACGTTCGCCAACCGTTGGCGCCTCTGTCGGGTCGACTCTCAGGCCGCTGCGGCAACCCAGTTGCCGTGGAATCCGTAGGGGACGCGATGAGGGAGGTGTACCGTGGCGACAGGCTCTCCGGTTAGGTTACGCGCGTCGAGAATGTCGAGGGCACTAGTGTCGTTGGCTTGATCGTAGGCCAGCACCAAGACGTAGCCGTCATCTTCTTCGGCATCGGCACGGCGAGGTACAAACAAAGGCTCGCCCACGCCGTTGTGGGCGCCGTAGCTGCGCTCCGTGCGTGTGCCGCGCTCGAGGTCGTGCTTGTGAATGGCGGTGAAGGTGAGGGCAGCGTAGTCCACACCATCGCCTTCCTGCGCAGCGATGTATCCGTAACGGTGCTTGTGACCGACACGTCGTTCATCCACCCGAGGAAACTCCGCAGGCGCGTCATCGAGCTGCTCACGCTTCAAGCTGCCGCTGTCTAGGTCGAGGTGCCAGCGATGCAGGTTGGGTGCATCGATAGAGCGCTCGCCCGGCTCGACTTGCTCAGGATTCATGAACAGCATGCGCTCGAAGCGAGCCGCATCGAGCACGACTTGCTTGCCGGTGTTGTAAGCGTTGAGCGGGTGAAAAACGTAACCGGCTTCGTCTTGGAACCACTTCACATCGGCGCTGCCGCCTTGGCGTGGCATGACGCCGATGCGCATGCCCCGTTCCGGCTCCCAAGAGAAGATGTTCCCGGTCTCCATGAGTTTCTCGACGCTGAACAGCAGCGGCGCGAGGATGAAGATCACGTAATCTTGCGTGATGGCGAAATCGTGGATCATCGACGGCCACTCAATGTCGATGGGCTCGCTGCGGACCAGCTCCCCCTGCGGGTTTGCCAGGTGAAATTGCAAGTACGGAGGCATCGGCGAGTAGCCGAAGAACAACATCTCGCCGCTGCGCGGATCCATTTTCGGATGCGCTGTCATCGGGCCGAACAGCTTGCCGCCGAAGTCGCACTCGCCGAGTGTCGCTAGGCTCTTGCGATCCATCTGTGTTGGCAACGCCCCTTCCATCAAGGCCAGTAGCTTCCCGGCGTGGAACACGATGTTGGTGTTGCCCGTGTTCTTGAACTGCGGTGCTTCGTTGGGGGTGATCTCGAGCAGACCTTTGTAGAGCGCCTGCTGAGCCTGGCGCTCCTCTTGGAGGCCCTTACTCAGCACAAAGCGATTGCGGTAGGAGGCACGGCCGTTTTCCAAGTGGACCGCGTGAATCATGCCATCGCCATCGAACCAGTGGTAGCGGCCGAGCGGTTCGAATGCTGGGTTGGGTCCGTTGCGGAAAAAAGTCCCGTTCAAATCACGTGGCAGGGAGCCAGTAATCTTGAGATCCGCGGCTTCTCCCTCGGTGGGCCAAGGGGCGAAGTTACCTTGCAGGAAAGGGTTGCTCTGGGATGCGAGTGTAGACATGTGGGCCTCCTCTGCTCATCGCTCCGGGGCAATGGTGCTGGCCGTCATACCATCGAGGCGCAGGCGCAAGCGAGGGGTCTTGGGCGAAGTCTGTGGGGAGTCAGGGACTGCTCACCGAAAGGGCCGAGCTGTGTGGGCGCACAGGTTCGACGTGTGGAGGGGAGTCGGCGAGCAGCCCCTGAAGGGCGAGAACTAGAGTGTTGCGGCAACAGCCAACGCGGCGTTGCCCATTACAGGCCTTGCGGCCACCTGACGCTTGGCGTTGTCGTAGATCGAAGCGAAGATCATGGGCAGCAAGGTGGCACCGGTAACGGCGAGGACCACGATGAGCATCCACGCCAAGAACGTACCCAGAGATGCTGCGGAAATGATACCGCTCAAAGGAACCAGAGTGATCGCTGAGATGGTCGACATTCTTATTTCTCCTTATTCGATAGCTGAGGCTGGCAAGTCGTTAGTGCTGGCCATGGGCTGCAAGCAGCGACACAGCAGAAACCGCCATCAGGCCAATCAACATCCACATCATCGGAGCCAGTTGCGCTGTGAGATCGAATACCATTTGTCGTACCTCCTGACCTAACTCTCTTCGCAAGGGCGGTGCCAACTTGATGAAGACCAATGGCTTTGCCGATTCTCTGTGAATGCGCAGGAAGAACGCTGCTACCCTGCAAACCTTTCGTTGCGCCTAGGCTGCGGCAGTACGATGCGTGCCGCCGCAGGGGGATGCTTGGCTCCTGCAAAGAAGGCTTGGCTGCTCAGGAAAGTTGGCGCCAGGCAGACGCCAAGAGGGAAGCTTAGAGCTAACCCGAGCTAACCCTGGTCAGTTAGTGTTCAAGTGTCACCAAGCGTAAGCAATCCCCTCTCCCTCTCCCGCCAAAATGCGGCTTTGCACGCCAAATCGTTCCTACACCAGACGCGGGCCGAGGGCGGCCCGTCTCCAACTCAGATTCATGAATCTTTGCAAGCAATGGAGACGCCCCTTCGACGCCGCTCAGGACAGGCGCGCCCCCGCGCCGCATGAGCCGGATTGTCCGCCCACGCGATTTGGCGTGCAAAGCCGCAAAATGCGGGCGAGGGTGTTTCCGCCTGGAAGGCTTCCGCAGTCGAGTGAGATTGAGCTTCGAACGCAAGAAACGGCAAAGCCCCGACAGCGCGGATGCGTTGTCGGGGCCTTGCGGGAGATGGGTTGTTGATACGGGGACCGCCGCCTGTGTGCGGTTGCCGTGGGCCGCGGCAACAGGCTTGGGGTTGGTGGGAGCAGGCCGGCGGCCCCGAGCTTGGAGTATTGTTTAGGCTGCTTCGCGATGATGGAAGTCGGCGATCATCTCGGTCTCATCCATTTCCTTGCTCTCGGCGTCAGCGCGAACTTCCAAGTCCTCGCTCCCATACACTGAGGCGAAAATCATCGGCAGCAAGCCGGCTACCGAAAAGGCCAATAGAGCAACCAAGAACCATCCGAAGAAAGCTCCCATCGGTGACAAGGAGATTGCACTGGCAATGGGGGCAGAACCGACGAATACGAATGTTGACATGGGAAATCCTCCTCTACGACTTGTGTTGTTGCGTCCGCATCAGTGACCGTGCGCCGCTAGGAGCGATGCGCCGGATACCACCACGAGACCGATCAGCATCCAGACTAAGGGAAGCAGTTGGGCTGTCATATCAAGTGTCATCTGTCGTACCTCCTACTTGAGGAAGCTTCGCAAGGCCGATGCCAAGTCGTCTGACACCGTCCGCTATCACGCGAGTTGGATTAGTGCAGAGACGACGATGCTGCGCTGCAAAGCTTTCGTTGCGCCAAGAGCGGCGCCGCTGCTCTCGGCTGCAATCTGCCCGTGTTTGCGGGCCGATTCAGAGGTGCTGCTTCAAGAAATTTGCTGCTTAGAAAATCTAGCGGTGCGAGAAGGAGGAGCACTCGTGCCCAGGGAAACTCCCACGATCGTTGTTTCGAGGAAGAGTGCCGCGCGTGCTTGTTTCAAACGGCCGCGGCGGTGCGCAGGCCGAGTTCCTTCATCTTTTTCTGCAGAGTCACGCGGCTAACGCCGAGCACGCGTGCGGCTTGCGAGACGTTGCCATTGTGCAGGCGGAGGACGTGCCCGATGTAGTCGCGCTCGAAGGCAATGCGCGCCTTTCGTAGTGAGCCGACCAAACGCACAGAGCTGGCGGCGGTGGCGGCTCCGAGGACACGTTCGGAGAAATACTCGGGACGCAAAACATTTTCATTGGCGGCGAGTGTGACGGCACGCTCCAATTCGTGCTCGAGTTCGCGCACATTGCCGGGCCATGAATAGCGCATCAGTTGCTCCATGGCGTCCTGGTCGACTCGGCTCTCCGGTTTCCCCCATTTCCTGCCGAGTTCGCGCAAAAGGTGTGCGACCAGCAAGGGTATGTCATCGCGACGCTCACGCAGGGGCGGCAGTGCAATCGGAAAGGCGCTGAGGCGATAGTACAAGTCCTCGCGAAAACGGCCGGCGCGAATCTCGGCGAGCAGATCCTTGTGGGTGGCCGAGATGATGCGGGTGTCGACCTTGCGTAGTTGCGTGTCGCCGACGGGAATGAACTCGCCACGCTCGAGCACACGCAGCAGCTTTACCTGCAAGGTGGCCGGCGTGTCCCCGACCTCGTCGAGCAAAATGGTGCCGCCATCGGCGGCTTCGAACATGCCGCGCTTGTCGGTGTTGGCGCCCGTGAAGGCTCCCTTCTTGTAACCAAACAGCTCACTCTCGAGCAGCGACTCGGTGAACGCTCCACAGTTGACGGCGACAAAGGGTTTGGTCTTACGCGGGCTCCCGTAATGAATGGCACGGGCGATGACTTCCTTGCCGGTGCCGGTCTCGCCTTGCAGCATCACTGTAATTGGCGAACCCATGGCGCTCTCCGCCAACCGAAAGACACGCCCCATGGCGCCACTATTGCCGACGACACCCTCGAAGCGGGCGCGCACTGGGCGCTGCCGTTCGAGCAGTGCCACCTCATCGCGCAGCCGTGCTTCCGAGAGGCGTAGGGTTTGATACAGCCGGGCGTTCTCGATGGCGATGGCAATGCTTCCGGAAAGCGCCTCTAGGAAGGTGAGGTCGGCCTGCGAGAATGTGCCTTCCTTCTTGTTGATGCACTCGATGACTCCGATGATGCCGCGCTGTGTCCGCAGCGGTGCGCACACGATGGAGCGTGTTTCCGCCCCGGTGTTCTTGTCTACATCGGAATAGAAACGCTTGTCGGCGCTGACGTCGGGGACGACCAGCGAGACCCCTGTCTGCACGACGTGGCCGGCAATGCCCTTGTCGGCTGGCATGCGCAGTTGGCGCAGGCGTTCGGCGATCTCACTGTTCTCGGGGCTGACGAAGGGGAAGTACAATTCGCGCCCGGTCTCGTCGAGTAAGATCACGGAGCAGCCTTCCGCGCCCAACAGCTCCTTGGCCTTCTCGGTCACCACGGGGAGCAAGTCCGCAAGATCGGTAAGCGCGTGTAGCGATTGGCTTACTTGGTACAGAAGCTCGAGCTGCTCTTGTGTGGATGCGGTCGACATGAGGCGGGTCTTAGATCGGAGTCTCGCCATCGCGGCTCGCGGCGATTTCGCTTAGGGCGCGAGAGTAGACGTCGAGATCAGTGCTGCGGAAAAGAACGAAGCGAGCCAGCACAAGCTCGGAGTGGCGGCGCAATCCGCTCACCACCTCCCGCAAGGCAATGGGTGCAGCCGCGAGGATGGGAAAACCGTAGGCACCGGTGCTGATCGAAGGAAACGCTAGGGAGCGAACTCCATGCTGTGCGGCCAGGGCAAGACTTTTGCGGTAGGCACTCGCCAGAAGCTCAGGCTCTCCTTGTTTCCCATCGACATAGATCGGGCCTACCGTGTGAATCACGTGCTTGGCGGCAAGCCGACCGGCCGTGGTGATCCGAGCTTCTCCGGTCGGACACCCGCCCAGCAAGCGACACGCCGCCAAGATGGCCGGTCCCCCGGCACGATGAATCGCGCCATCGACGCCACCGCCACCCAACAGTCCGCCGTTCGCCGCGTTGACGATCGCCTCGGTGTCCTGTGCCGTGATGTCACCCTGCACCAGCTCGATACGAGCCATGCCAATCGATAATTCGAGCATCAGCTTCCCCCTGCGCCTGTTAGCGTGGTCTGAGAAGTAGAACCAGCGCAGGAAGGGAACCGGAACGGTCCGGAGCACAGTAATAGGAACAAGGTCAGCGGCAATTTGTCCTTCCGGAACGCCGGCGACGACGTCAACGCCGAGATCGGTCCGTCCGGGGTCGGACCAAGTCGTCGGTCCGTCCGGGGTCGGACCAAGTCAACGTCCTGGATAACTTGACATAATCGGTCTGTAGAGTACCAATAGGCAACCCACAGCGAGCTTTTCGCGGCCGAAAAACGCACTTGCCCCCATGCCCCGCGCCAGCCGACACTATCTGCCCGGACACATTTGGCACCTGATGCATCGCTATCAAGGCAAGCAGTTCCTTTTGAAGTTCCTCAAGGACCGGCGGATCTGGGTCGACTGGCTTTACGAAGCCCGAAGCCGTCTCGGCCTGTGTGTGCTCGACTACAACGTCACCAGCAACCACGTGCACCTGATCGTGCGCGATCGCGGCGGGGGGGAGATCGCTCGCGGCATGCAGCTCATTGCCGGCTGCACCGGCCAACAGTTCAACGATCGCAAGCGCCGGCGTGGTGCGTTCTGGGAGGATCGCTACCACGCAACTGCCATTGACAGCGGCAAGCATTTGGCGCGTTGCCTTGTCTATGTCGATCTAAACATGGTCCGCGCCGGTGTGGTTACGCACCCAAGGCAAAGGCCAACCTGCGGCTATCGCGAGATTCAGAAGCCACCGCGTCGCTTCGCCATCGTCGATCGGGACGCGTTGGCGGAAGTCCTGGAGGTGTCGGTAGGCGAGTTAGCTGGACGGCACGCGGAGTGGGTTGCGACGGCACTGGCTGATTAGAGCGGAAGAAGCCGGAGTCGAATCCGCCAATGGTCAAGTAGCGTCGCCGTCGGCAGTCGCGAGTTCGTTGCCGGGGTCGAGAGCGGCCTTAGAAGTCGTGCCAATGGTCGGGAGGTGGAGTCGTTCGATCCATTCGAGGATGGCTTCGTGCTGCACGAACCGGCAGCGGTCTACACCCCAGTTTTCGCCATCGAAAAGCGATGCGGAGGCGGAGGCCGCATTCCGGGGCCTTTTGGGGACGGAACACATTAAATGTCGCGACGTTATCATGGTCCGACCCCGACTGTTCCTGAGCGCGCGTCGATTGGCACGATTGAGCGCGTGAAAGACCAAACCTCCGGGGGCAATTCGTGCGCTTCGTGCCATCAGAGCTCTGTGTGAAATGGGACTTATCCTCTTTTTAGTGGGGCGGCTGTCAGTGGAAGGAACGATCCAGACTCCGGTACTGGATCGCTTCGGCGACATGCGGCGCGCTGATCTCGGTGCTGCCGTCCAGGTCAGCGATCGTCCGAGCTACCTTTAGAATGCGCGTGTAGGCCCGGGCGCTGAGGCCGAGCTTGGTCATGGCGCTTTCAAGGAGGCGCTCGGCAGCGGTATCGACGTGACAGTGTCGCCGCAGGTCCCGCGCGGTCATTTGCGCATTGCAGTAGATGTTACGTCCCGCGAACCGCGTGAGCTGGATCTTCCTGGCGCGCTCGACACGCGTGCGGATGTCGGGCGACGATTCACTCGGGCTGTGGTCGGCGAGATCACGGTACGCCACTCCGGGCACCTCGACTTGAATGTCGATGCGGTCGAGAAGCGGTCCCGATACCCGCGCCCGATATCGCTGCACCTCCAGCGTCGAGCATGTGCATTCCTTCTGCGGGTCGCCATAGAATCCGCACTTGCAGGGGTTCATGGCGGCGACGAGCATCACGCTCGCCGGGTATGTCAGGGAGCCGAGGGCCCGGGCGATGGTAATGCGCATTTCCTCCAGTGGCTGGCGCAGGACCTCGAGGACGTTTTTGCGGAACTCGGGAAGCTCGTCGAGGAAGAGAACCCCGTGATGGGCCAGGCTGACCTCCCCGGGTTTCGGAATGGAGCCGCCGCCGATGAGGCCGGCGTCACTGATGGTGTGATGCGGAGCCCGGAAGGGGCGGGTGGTGACCAAGGCGCGCCCGTGCAGCAAGCCCATGACGCTGTGCACGCGCGTCGTCTCGATGGCTTCAGGCAACGTGAGTGCCGGAAGGATCGTGGGCAGTCGCTTGGCAAGCATGGTCTTTCCGGAGCCGGGCGGCCCTACCAGGAGGACGTTGTGGCCACCGGCAGCCGCGACCTCGAGCGCGCGTTTGGCCTGCTCCTGCCCCCTAACGTCGCTGAAGTCGACATCGTAATGCGCGTGGTCGGCAAACAGGCGTTGCAAGTCTACGTGGTGTGGCGTGATTTCCCGTTCGCCGCGCAATGCCTCGAATGTCTCCGTCAGCGTCGACACGGGCAATATGTCGATGCCGTTCACCACCGCAGCTTCTGCAGCGTTGGCCGCCGGAAGGAGTAGGCTGCGCAAACCGGTTTCCTTGGTGCTGGAGGCAATCGGCAGGGCGCCGCGGATGGGCTTCACTCGCCCATCGAGCGACAGTTCGCCGACGATGGCGTATTGGCGCAGTTGTGCCTCGGGCAGCAAGCCGCCGGCAGCGAGGACGCCGATGGCAATGGGCAGGTCGTACGCACTGCCTTCCTTCTTGATGTCTGCGGGTGCCAGATTGATGGTGACGCGTTGGGCGGGAAACTCGTAGCCCGAGTTCTTGAGGGCGGCGCGTACGCGATCGGTGCTCTCTTTGACGGCACCTTGCGGAAGGCCGACGACGCTGATCTCCGGAAGGCCGGAGGCGATATCGATCTCTACTTCGACCTGTAGAGCATCAATCCCGTGTAGTGCGCTCGAGAAAACCGAGGCTGGCATGAAGTCATAATGGCAGTGAATTGATTTTATTGTCAACTGTATTACATACGCACATTCAGGAGGAATGCGCATGTCGGTGCCGTTGGGCAATCGCGACGAGCTGCGGGCGTGGCTGGCTCTGCGCATGGTCAAAGGCATAGGGCCGGTGGTGTATCAAGGCTTGCTGCGCGCCTTTGCCGAACCGACGCGAGTGTTTGCGGCATCGGCCCATGCTTTGGAATGCGCGGGAGTGCGGCCGGACGTGGCGCGTGCGATCCGCCGGTTCAATGATTGGCAAGCGGCAGAACGGCAGTTGGCGGCCGTAGAGCGCGCGGGGGTGCACCTGGTGACTTGCCATTCTCCCGTCTACCCGCCGAGCTTGAGGGAAATCCATGACCCACCGCCACTGCTGTACGTGAAGGGTGAATTGACAGAACAGGATCGCATTGCCGTCGCCGTAGTCGGCTCGCGACGGGCCAGTGAGTATGGACTGCGCATGGCCCGAGAGATTGCGGCGGGTTTGGTTCGTTGTGGGGTGACAGTGGTGAGTGGATTGGCGCGAGGTACGGATGCGCAGGCGCATTGGGCGGCGTTACGTGGGGGAGGTCGCACGATCGCGGTGCTCGGCTCAGGGGTTGACGTCGTATATCCGGGAGAGCATAGGGCGCTCTCCCAAAAAGTCGCACAGCAGGGGGCGGTAGTGAGTGAATTGCCGATGGGCACGCAGCCCGACGCCGAGAATTTCCCAGCTCGGAACCGTATCATCAGCGGCTTGTCGTTGGGCACGTTAGTGGTCGAGGCGGCAGAGAAGAGTGGGTCGCTGATCACCGCGCGCTTCGCCCTCGAGCAGGGGCGCGACGTGTTTGCGTTGCCGGGCTTGGTAGGGCAGGGCACGCGCGGCACGCACGCTTTGTTGCGTGATGGTGCCAAGCTTACCGAGCGTGCCGAAGATATTGTCGAAGAGCTGGCGCCGCAGCTTTTGCAGCAGGTGCGGCGAGCATCGCCGGCGGTCTTGAGCAGTACGCAGCGTCGTTTGATCGAGCCGCTGCGTGGTGGACCGGTGCATATCGACGTGCTGATTGAGCGGACGGGATTGCCGGTTCCGGTGGTCATGGAAGCCTTGTTGGGACTCGAATTGCTGGGGGTCGTGGAGCAGCTTCCTGGCAAGTACTTCCTGCTCAACGCCGTTGACGTCGAGAGCATCGGCGCTAAGGAGGGGTGACTCATGGCCAAAAATCTTCTGATTGTGGAGTCGCCGGCGAAGGCGAAGACGCTCCAAAAATACCTGGGCCGCGACTTCCAAGTGAAGGCGTCGGTTGGGCACGTCATGGATTTGCCGAAGAGCAAACTCGGTGTCGACATCGAGAATGATTTCAAGCCGCACTACCAAGTGTTGCACGGAAAACGCAAGATCGTTTCCGAACTCAAGGCAGCGGCGAAAGGTAAGGAAAACATCTACTTGGCGCCCGACCCGGACCGCGAAGGCGAAGCCATCGCTTGGCATATCGCCGACTGTCTTGGAGACAGCGGCAATATTCATCGCGTCTTGTTCAACGAGATCACCAAGCGCTCGGTGCAGGAGGCGATCAAGAGTCCTACCCGGCTCGATCGCAACCTTTATGAAGCGCAGCAGACGCGGCGTATTCTCGATCGTTTGGTCGGCTATCAGATCAGCCCGATTCTATGGAAGAAGGTGCGGCGGGGATTGTCGGCCGGCCGCGTGCAGTCGGTTGCGGTGCGTTTGATCTGTGAGCGCGAGCGCGAGATCCAAGCCTTTCAAAGCAAGGAGTACTGGTCGCTGACCGCACGTTTGGAGGGCGAGAATCCGCCGCCGTTCTTGGCGCGACTGTTCAAGCTCGGGGAAGACAAGCTCGATCCGGAGAAGTTTCGCGTTGAGAACCAAGCCGCGGCGGAGGCCATAGTTGCGCGTCTGCAGGGTGCCGAATGGTTGGTAACCCGCGTCGAACGTAAGGAGCGACGCCGCTACCCGACGCCACCGTTCATCACCTCGCGCCTGCAGCAGGAGGCCTCGCGTAAACTGGGGTATGCGCCCAGCCGTACCATGCGCATTGCGCAGCATTTGTATGAGGGTGTGGAGATCGGCGATCAGGGTGCCGTGGGCTTGATCACCTACATGCGTACGGATTCCACGCGCATTGCCCCCGAAGCGCTGGCACAGGTTCGCGATTTCATCGGCGAGCGCTATGGCGCCAAGTATCTGCCCGAGAAGGCTGCCAGCTACCCGAGCAAGAAGGGCGCGCAAGATGCCCACGAGGCGATCCGTCCGACTTCCATGGACAACCCTCCCGAGCGTCTGGCCTCCTACCTTTCTAAGGAAGAGCTGGCTCTTTACACGTTGATTTGGAACCGCTTCGTTGCCAGCCAGATGGTGCCGGCCGTGTTCGACCAAACGGCGGTCGACATCACGGCGGAGAACGCCTTGTTCCGTGCTTCCGGGCAGATCCTCAAGTTTGACGGGTTCATTCGTGTTTACACGGAGGGGCGCGACGAAGAGCAGAAGCAAGGGGATGAGGAAGACGACTCTGAGCGTCAGCTTCCGGAGCTGCGGGAAGGGGAGCGTCTGCGCCTGCACGAGTTGCTTCCCGAGCAGCACTTCACACAGCCGCCGCCGCGCTTCAACCAAGCCACCTTGATCAAGGAATTGGAAGAAAAGGGCATTGGCCGGCCGTCGACCTATGCGTCGATCATGGGCACCATCCTCAACAAGGAGTACGTGAACGAGGACAAGTCGCGCCGCCTGCGGCCAACCGAACTGGGCATGTTGGTTACGGATCTACTCGTCGACGCCTTTCCTGACATCTTGAACGTGGAGTTCACCGCCGGGATGGAGGATCAGCTCGATCGCATAGAAGAAGGCCAGGAGCCATGGCTGGCGACGATGCGCCGCTTTTACGAGCCCTTTGCCAAAGACCTCGAGCATGCGGACGAGCGCATGCGTGACGTCAAGCGGGGCGGGCAGCCTACGGACATCCTGTGCCCCAATTGCAACGCCAACATGGTGATCAAGTGGGGGCGTGGCGGCGAGTTCCTCGCTTGCCCCAGCTACCCCGAGTGCAAGAGCACCAAGAACTTCACCCGTGAGGACGACGGTACCATAAAGGTTGTGGAGGCCGAGGTCATCGACGAGAAGTGCGATCTCTGCGGCAACCCCATGCAGATTCGCTTCGGGCGTTTTGGAAAGTTTGTTGGTTGCTCCGGATATCCCGAGTGCAAGAACGTGCGGCCCTTGGTGAAGCCTAAGCCAACCGGTGTGACTTGTCCCGACTGCGGCCAGGGCGAGGTCATGGAGAAGCGTTCGCGTGGGGGCAAGACGTTCTTCAGTTGTAAGCGTTATCCCGAGTGCAAGTTTGCGACATGGGATCGTCCGATTGCCGAGCCGTGCCCGGAGTGCAATGCCCCGTTCATCGTCGAGAAGACGACCAAGAAGGCGGGCACTGTGCGGCGCTGTTTGAGCGAAGGCTGCAAGTATCTCGAGACCGTCGCGGAGCCGCTGACGGAAGCGGTCTGAGGTGTAGGCGCCAGCGCGCAGGCAATTTGTTCAACCTTCTTGATCCCTGAAAATTCTCCTGGGAATCCATGTGATGCCTAACAGTGAAGGCGCGAAGCCTGTTGTAACGGTTGTCGGCGGCGGGCTTGCGGGTAGTGAGGCTGCTTGGCAGTTGGCGTGGCGCGGCATTCCGGTGCGTCTTTGTGAGATGCGCCCGCTGCGTAAGACCGAGGCGCATCTATCGGACAAGTTGGGTGAGCTGGTCTGCTCCAATTCCTTCCGTAGCGCGGCCCTCGACGCGGCCGTGGGGTTACTCAAGGATGAGATGCGGCGGATGGGTTCCTTGGTGATGGCGGTTGCCGATCGTACCAGTGTGCCCGCCGGGTCGGCCTTGGCGGTGGACCGCGAACGTTTTGCCGACGAGCTGACGGCTGCGGTACAGGCGTGCGCGCAGATCCAGTTGGTGCGAGAGGAAGTGCGCGAGCTGCCGCAAGGGCTGACCATTATCGCAACCGGGCCGCTCACCTCTTCGGCGTTGTCTTACGAGTTGCAGCAGCTCTTTGGTGAAAAGTACCTGTATTTCTACGACGCCATTGCTCCGATCGTGGCGGCCGATTCCATCGACCGGAACATTGCCTTCGCGGCGTCGCGTTACGGCAAAGGTGGAGACGACTACGTCAACTGCCCGATGACACGCGACGAGTACTATGCCTTTGTCGACGCGCTGCTGGCGGCGGAAACGGTGCCGACCCGCGAATTCGAGAGGTGCATCTATTTTGAAGGGTGCATGCCGATTGAAGAGATTGCCCGTCGCGGCCGCGACACGCTTGCCTTCGGGCCCATGCGGCCGGTGGGTCTGCTTGATCCGCGGACCGGCAAGCGGCCGTTTGCGGTCGTACAACTGCGCCAAGACAATGCTGCCGCGACCTTGTTCAATATCGTAGGCTTTCAAACCAAGATGACTTACCCGGAGCAGCGGCGTGTATTGCGTATGATTCCGGGATTGGCGCAGGCGCAGTTTGTGCGGCTGGGGAGTCTGCATCGCAACACGTTCATCAATTCGCCCAAAGTGTTGAATCCCACGTTGGAGCTGGCTTGCCGGCCGGGAACCTATGTTGCCGGGCAGATGATTGGCGTCGAGGGCTACGTGGAATCGGCGGCGGCGGGCCTCCTCGCCGGCATCAACATGGCGCGCCGAGTGGGTGGGATGTCGGAAGTTGTTCCTCCCGCGACTACCTCGCTCGGGGCACTGATTGCGTACGTAACCGACCGCGCGCGGCGTGATTTCCAGCCGATGAATGCAAACTATGGCCTCTTCCCCGCGAGCGACACCAAGGAACGCGGGAAAGAAAAGCGGCGGGTTCTTGCCGAGCGGGCGACCCGCGATCTCGACGCATGGCTTGCAGAATGCTTCTTGCTGGCAGAACCTTCCCCAAAGTACCTTGCGTTGCGTTGAGGCAGATGATTTTGTTGTTCTCAACGTCTTGGCGCCCCTCCTGGTGGGGTGGCGAGAAATCTTTGGCCGTGGAAAATCCCTTTGACAAAGGTCTGTCGATGATGGCAAGAGCAGGACACTAACTATGTTGAAATCCGGTAATAATTGCTCGAATCGCGTGGAGGCGGGCTCATGGTGAAGCAACTCCTGGTCGGTCTCGTCTTGGCATCGGTATTCGTTGTGCCGAATGCATGCCTGGCCGAGGCCACTCCAATCAATGAAGTACCCTTGCTCGTGGGCGGGAAAGCCCGTTTGCAGGTTTCTCCTGATCTTGGTGGCAAGATTTCGATCAAGCTCTCGAAAGAACCAGGACTGCTGACATTTGCAGATCCGCGTTGCTGGCCGGGCACTGAGACACCGAAAAATGTCGCTCGCCTGCGCATCCAGTCGTCAATAGTGCAGCCCGATGAAGTGGTGTTGCCATGTACGGGGTGGCGGTTCAACGGGCGAGGTTTTGAATACCAAGACAAGAGTGGCAGCATCGCCGGGATTCAAAAGGTAAAACTGAAGAGCATGGCCTTGGCCATTTCGATGAAGGGACCGAATGTCGAATCCCTCGGCGGTGGCGTCGAGTGGCTCGAAGTCCGTCTTACCATAGGCAACAAGAGTCAGTGCGCACGTTTCACCAGCTTCGGTAAGAATTATTCCTTGGCGACGGGAGTTGCGGTCATTGAAACCGCGAAGGGGGTGCCGTCGTCCGAATGTAATCCACTGCCTACGTTTACGCCCACAGTGACGCAGACCTACACCGAAACACCGACACAGACTCCGACGGAAACTCCGACGGAGACTTTTACCCCGACAGAGACCCCGAGCCCGACGATCACGGATACTCCCACCAGCACGCCAACGGAAACTCCGACTCTCACGTTCACCCCAACGGAGACTCCGACGGTAACGCCTACATTTACGTTTACGCCGACGTTAACCCCAACCCGTACGCCAACGCGTACTCCAACCCGCACGCCTACGTCCACCTCGACGCGAACACCGACGCTAACCCCGACGTCGACGCCAACATCGACGCCAACGCGAACGGCGGATATTGACCTCACTTCGCCTGCGCATGGCATTTTCTCCGGCTCGACCTCGGCGACTTCGGTGACGGTTGCGGGTAACATTACCAACTACGGAGCCGGGCAGACTCTAAAGATCAACGGCACCCCTGTCCCTGTGACCCCCGGTGGGTCGTTCTCTACGAGTGTGTCGCTGACCAATACAATTCTTAACCCGATTAATGCAGAACTAAGCGCTTCCGGCTGGGTCGCTCGGGATCGACGCATGGTTGTTCGTGGCCTGTCGATCGCAGACGGCAGTCTCTCACCTCAGGGTATCGCGCTGCGCGTGAACGATACTGGTCTCGACAAGATCGAGCCGGTAGTGAGGACTCTGGTTGATCTCGATCCTGACACGCTGATCGCTCCAGATACGCAGGTTATCGACGACCAATGCGCCGTAGAGAACCCTATCTTCGGTGGTTGCCTTGAGAGCGTCGACGTCTTTGTCGATAGCGTCAGCTTTACGGATTGGTCGATCAATATGGACTCGCAAAACGGTTACGTTGATGCTGAGATCAAGCTCTTTAACGTGCGCATCGTGGCGCATGTCGTTGGCGATAACTTTACGGACTGCCGAATTACGGTTACCAACAATCCGACTACGATCACTGGTAAGTTCTATTTGCAGCCGTCGTCTGCGGACGCCAGCAACATCGACGTGAATCTCGACCCGACGGAGGGTGTAGCCGTCGAGTTCGCGGAGTTTGGGCAAAGCTCGACTTGCGACGGCATATTCGGGTTTCTGGTCCAAGCGTTGATCCCGGATGTGAAGACTTTGTTGAGCGACGGGCTCAAAGACTTCTTGGATGATCCGGACGGCACTGGTCCGGATGACTCGCCGATCGCGGATGCCTTGGAGACAGCCTTGGCCGGTATCCAGATATCTGGCCCAATCGGTGGGGCGCTGGGAGTGACTCTGGAAACGCCTCTGTTTGATGTTCTGGAGGATACCAGCGGTATAACGATGGGAAGCAATGTGAGGGTTACGGCTCCGATGCTAGCTGCAGGGGCGCCGAATCTGACTGCTTCGTATCACGTCACCGAGACATTCCCGTCCTGGGGAGCGAACACGCCGTCGTTGAATCAGCCGTACATGTTGGCCATCGGCATTTCGACTTCCAGCTTTAACCAATTGCTGAAAGCGCAGACAGAGACCGGTCTTCTAATCACCGATCTAACGACCCTGAGCGGACAGCCGATCACGGCTGGTTCGTTGGGTGCCCTGATGCCGGAGCTGTTGCAGGTGCTGTCGCCGAGTACTCCGATGGTGATCCAAGTCAGGCCAACCATGGCGCCACTCGTCACAGGATTGAATGGACCTTCGGGTGAGCTGGCAGAGATCCGCGTGCCGCACCTGAAGATCGACATCACCGCGAACGGGACCAGCTACTTAGGATTGGCCGTGGATGTTCGCGCTGGATTCAATCTGAGTCTGGTCAATGGAGCCCTGCAGCCGACACTATCTGCGCCGCTTAACGGCGACATTACGACGGTTGTGCTCTACAACCCGCTAGCTACGGACGAGGCAACCATTGAGGCGATCGTGCCCTCCTTGGTAGGCCCGCTGCTGCCGAGTCTAAGCAGTTCGCTGGGCAGTATCCCGATACCGTCGCTCCTTGGCCTACAGCCAACCGGGGTGGAGGTTTCCAAGAACGGAGCCTTCATGTCCATCTTCATGAGACTGGATTGAGGAGGTGGGTACCATGAAGGATACCGGTACGATGATGAAGCGTACGTTTCTCGGAATCAGTCTCCTATTGCTGGCGGGTACTTCCCGTGCCGAGTTGCTGGAGACATCGATGATAGAAGGTTTGGCCTTAGCTGAGCTGCCGAGCGGCAGCTCACGATTTGAGTTCACCAAGGAACCAGGGCTGACGGATTTCGCTGACCCACGCTGCCCTGCGGTATCACGGGTGGAGCTGCGCACCGATCGTGAGAGCCGGACTGTTTCCTTGGCATGCGAGAATTGGAGCTTCGACCTCAAGCGCGGGAAGTACATTTACAGCAACCCGACGGCGGCGGCCGGAGAGATCTCGTTCATCCAGTGGCGTAGCGTGAGCCTGTTCATGGATATCGCGACGCAGGGCACACTATTGCAAGCGCCGATCGCCTACCTCGAAGCACGTCTAACCGTTGGCGAAGGCGCCTATTGCGCCCATTTCGACCGTTTTGCCCTGAATGGCGCGGGAATCATCGCGGGTGACACCAATACTTCCTGCTCCACCTTCTACACACCGACGGCGACGCCGACGCACACCCCTACCAGGACCCGAACCTTCACGCCCACCAAGACGCGAACCAACACTCGTACGCAGACGCCGACCCGTACCTTGACGTTGACGCGAACCCAGACCCCGACGCATACGAGAACGGGTACGATCTACCCCACCGACACGCCGACGGAGACTCCGACCCCAACGATTACCCCGACGATCACTAACACACCTCCGCCAACGCTTACGGGGACTAGAACGCATACCGGCACGATTACGCCCTCGCCGAGCCCAACTCCAACGAATACTCCGAAGCCACCCACAGCATTCCGTTTCCGCACGCTGGCGCTGGCGGATCCGCACGTAAATGCAGCCTTGGCGGCGGGCGGTGTGTGTCTGGATCTCGGCGGTGTGGTGAACAATCTCATCACGACTGCGCTTACCAGTGATGGCACGGACGTAGATACCTACCTGGACTTGAGCCCAATGGGGATCTTCCGCCCTCTAGATCAGGCGGCAGCCAGTGGAAATCTGGATATCACTTTTGCCAACTGCCTGGGTCCCGTTCCTGGTGAGTCCTGCGTCCCGGGTAGCACTTCGCAGTCGACTACCTACACCAACAAGAGCACTGGGGTTTGCCTGCAGCCGATCGCAGGGACGAATCGTTTCACCGTGCAGACCACATCGGCTCCGTGCTTTGTGTCGGCTTCGGTGCAACAGACCTTTGTTCTGGGTGGAATCTCGTTCCCGCTTACCAACGTGCAGGTTGCGGGCACCTACGTCGGTGATCCTGCGACATCGATTTCTACGGGTCTCTTGATGGGCTTCTTGGCGGAGTCGGATGCCAACAATATCTTGTTGCCGGCAGACTTCCTGATCAATCCGGGTCAGCCCATTTCGACCTTGTTTGCAGGCGGAGCTGGGAACTGCTCCGCTCTGAACGACAAGGACACCGGCCCCGGTGGGGCAGTCGGCTGGTGGTTCTACCTGCACTACACCGCTGCACCGGTTACCTATACCGAGCCCTAACGGCTACTGATTTCCCAATCTCCGCTGGGTTTTGGGTGAAACCCAGCGGAGAGTCGGGGCAGCTCTTCTCACCCGATTCTTAGGTTTCGATCGAATGCGACAATTGCGACGCCAACCGGGAAGCACGGGGCTCCTGGTGCTGGTGTGGCTATGGATTGCGCTGTCGAATTCGCCTCCAGGACATGCGATTTCTCCGACGGTGACCTTCACCGACGTCACGAGTGCGGCTCGTCTCCAATACGTGCACGGCTACCTCGACGATGAGTCGCTCGTGTATCAGCTCGTCGCAGGCGGGGTAGCTGCGGGTGACTTCGATTCCGACGGATGGGTCGATCTCTACACTGTTGGCGGTGATATTGGGTCGAATCACTTATTTCGCAATCGTGGGGATGGCTCGTTTGAGGATGTTGCCGCGGAGGCCGGCGTGGATCAGCCTGGCAGCACTCCGACCCTCTTGCCTGAGGTGACCCCACCGCCAACTCCATCCGTGACACCATTGCGCTTGCACCGCGGTTCCGGCCCGACATTTGCCGACTATGATGGCGACGGACACCTTGACCTCTTCCTTGGCGCCATAGAGCAGCGAGGACCTAAGCTGTTTCGTAACCGTGGCGACGGACATTTCGAGGATCGAACGGGGGGTGCAGGTCTGACCTTTGAGCTTGGGCCCTATGTGGGGGCGGCCTTCGGTGACTACGATCGAGATGGCGACCTAGATCTCATGGTTGCCCAGTGGGGTACGCTGGTTACTGACCTGAACATGCCGGATCATAAGCGGCGCCTAGATCACCTGTGGCGCAACAATGGGGATGGCACTTTCTCTGGGAACTCTGTGGAAGCAGGCTTGGTGATCCGCGAGGCCCAAGACAGTGGTCTTCTCTGGTATTGGACCTTCACTCCCAACTTTGCCGACATCAATAGTGACGGTTGGCCGGACGTGCTTTTTGCCGCCGACTTCAAGAACAGCCAGGTCTTCCTGAATAATGGTGCTGGTACTTTCTCCGAGATCACTTCACCCGTCATCTCGGACGAGAACGGAATGGGTGCAGCAATCGGCGACTACGATAATGACGGCGATCTCGATTGGTTCGTTTCCAGTATTTACGATCCTGAGAACCCGCAGACGGGGAACTGCAATCCAACAACGGGGAGATGCGATTGGAATGGCAGCGGCAACCGGATGTATCGCAACGACGGCACCGGGAACTTCGAAGATATTACCGACTTGGCCGGGGTGAGAGACGGAGCGTGGGGCTGGGGCAGTTGCTTTGCCGACTTCGACAACGACGGATTCCTGGATTTGTTTCATGTCAACGGTTGGGGCTTCGAGGCGGCTCGCTCGCGATTCTTTGCGAAGCCGGCGCGCTTATTCCTTGCGAACGGGGACGGAACCTTCCGGGAGCGTGCTGTCGAGGCCGGAATCGACGATCGGGGAGAAGGGCGGGGCGTGGTCTGTTTCGACTACGATCGCGACGGTGATATCGATGTCTTCATCGCCAATAACGGGCGAACATTCGGCAGCGCAGCAGCGCAACCCGCAAGGCTATATCGCAACGATACCGGCAATCTGCGCCACTACTTGCAGGTAAAGCTGCGCGGCAGGTTCCCGAATTCAGAAGCGATCGGTGCCCGCGTGTATGTGACGGCAGGTGGATTCACGCAGATGCGTGAGCTGCGAGCAGGAAGCAACTACGTGTCCCAGGACCCGGCCGTTGCCCACTTTGGCCTGGGCGATGCCAAAATCATTGATGAGCTGCGAGTTGTATGGCCGGATCAAACTTCGCAGCGGCAAAGCGCCCTTGCGGCGGATGCGTTTCTCGTTATCGAGCAAAAAGGTAGCGTAACCCCAACCCTTACTGCTGCCGTGACCCTGCCCCCCGAGTTCTCGCCGACGGAAGCAGCAAGGCCAACGGACACGCCGACCGCGACTCCACCGCAATTTACGCCAAGCCCTACGGTAACCCCGACATCGCATGCGGTTTCCAGCTCGCCTGGCGATGCCAACTGCGATCACCGGCTCAGTGCGTCTGATTTCACCGCATTGGCACTGCTGGTTGCCGAGCAGCAGGCACAGCCCTTGTGCACCGGCGCCGATGTGAATCTCGACGCACGCATCGATGCCTCGGATCTTGCGCCATTACCTGCGTTGGTATTTGCGGGGCCATGAGGGTGGGTAGTGACCAGCTTCGCAGCTAGCTCCCGCGGCCGACTGGCGCTTGCTGTGCGCGGCCTTTGCTCTGTTGTGCTGGTGGCCGTAGGACTGGCGCGCGTGGTTGGCTTTTACACGGGCTTCTTCCCCCTGTCGGCATTAGGGGAGCAGTTCGGAGCCTCGCCGTTGCCATTGGTGTTCTCCCAGGTGCACGGTGTGGAGACGTACAGCCGTCGGGTTTCGATTCGCCTTGTCTTCGTAGATGGCCGACAAGAGCTGATTGCCGATGGCAAGGATTTCCGTCGACGCCTGCATGGGCCGTTCTCCCGCGCCAAGCTGTATGTCGATCCCATCGCGTTCGCAGATCTATCCAGTGGCCGACGGCGTGGCGAGACGATCGCAAACACGTTTTGCAAGAGCGGACCTCTGGCCCGCGAGTTGGGATTACAGGGGGAGGTGGCCGTTGTGCATGTGGAGTTGTGGGCTGCAGGTAGTGCGGGTGCTCCGGAGCACGTCTTCGAGAAACGGTGCTCCCAGTGAGATATTCCCAGCAACACTTCTTTTTGTTCCGTGTCCTCTTGGGCGCCTACTTCGCCGTGTATCTTGTGGCATTGCTTCCTTACGCGTCCGAGATATTCGGAGCCGAGAGCTTCCTTGTGAGCGGTGAGCGGGGCGGTTTTGTCTTGCGGCGTGTGTTCCCAAATTTGCTTGAGTCAAGTGTCGTGGGTACGCACCCAGAAGTGTTTCTCCTGGCGATGCTTGGTCTGGCTGTTTCGTTTGCAGCAGGCCGTGTCCGTCGGGGAGCCGCCGTTGGGCTCTGGTACGGTCTTGCCTGTCTTCTGAACCGCAACCCCGCAGTCATGAACCCAAGCCACGCCTTTATCGGTTGGTTGTGCCTTGCCTCGGCGATTGTTCCGAGCGGGGAGTCTTGGCGGCAGAGCTCGTCCAACAAGGACTGGGCGATGCCGGAGATTCTGTTTTGGGGCGGCTGGCTGGTGATGGCCGCCGGGTACTCGGCGAGCGGTGTCGCGAAGCTGAAGAGCGCTGGCTGGTTGGACGGCTCCGCGTTTTCGATGACGCTCGACATGGCGTATGTCCGTGCGACGCCGCTGCGCGCCATCATGCTCGCCATGCCGAGCGTTTTCCTGCGTCTAGGCACATGGTTGGTATTGGGGGTGGAACTGCTGTTCGCACCGCTAGCGCTATTCGCGGCCACGCGACGGCTTGCATGGTATGCGGCTGTGGGTCTGCATTGCGGTTTGCTGGTGTTATTCGATTTTCCAGAAATCTCGGTTGGCATGCTCTTGCTTCACGTCTTTACGTACGATGAACGCTGGTCGCCGCCATGGCCGTGGGTCGCGGCTGTTCCCACCGTTTCAAGCCAATCCTGAGTTGACATTTGCGCTGCCTGGCCGCAGTTGAGCTGGTCCATGCAAATCGTACTTTCCATACGGTCGCTTGATTGCGGCCTAGTGTCCGCGGGGTGGTGTCTCTGATGGCGGGTGTGGAGACATCCGGAGAGTCGGTGGCTACTTTGGTGATCGACAAGTCCCGCGTCCGTGCTTGTGCCCGCACCCTGGGGCGTCAGTTCAAGAAGCCTGAGCTGGAGTTCACCCAAGGTCTAGCCGCAGCTCCTGATCCAGCCATGGCCTTGTCGAATTGGGAGCGTCTGGCGGAAGCCGACGAGAGCCGTGCCGCGTTAGCCCAAGTATCCCCGTCGGAGCTTGGCAGCTTGTTGACATTGCTGGGGGGGAGCCAGGCTCTCACGCACGTGTTGCAATCGGCGGGGGCATCTTGGTTGCGGACGTTTCGAGCTTGCGCGGGCACCGTTCATCGTAGTGCGGCTGATTACGAGGTGGATTTCGCGGATCATCTCGGGGGTACCTGGGAGGAGATTTCTAGACAGCTCCGGCGAGTTCGCAACCGAGAGTATTTGCGAATCGGAATGGCCGACCTCGAGGATCGTTTCGATGTGGATACGACAATTCGTGAGCTTACTGCGGTTGCGGATGCCACATGCCACGCCGCTGTCCAATGGGCTTGGCAACACTTGCGTGGGTTGTACGGGGAATTGTGGCTGCAACCACCGGTACGCGGCAAGGCGGGTGTTGCTAACTCCTTCGTAGTGTTCGGTATGGGCAAGCTCGGTGGAGGCGAGCTGAATTTCAGCTCGGACATTGATCTCGTCTATCTGTACGCAGCGGACGGGCCGCCGAGCAGCGGAGGATCGCGGGGGAGTATAGAGGCCCGTGCCTATTTCATCCGTATGGCCGAGCTGGTCACCAAGGCATTGCATGAGATTACTGCCGACGGCTTTGCGTTTCGGGTTGACCTGCGCTTGCGACCAGATGGCATGAATGGTCCGATTGCAAACTCGCTGGCGAATGCCCTGCTGTACTACGAGTCGTACGGTCAGACTTGGGAGAGGACGGCTTTGATCCAGGCTCGCCCGATTGCCGGAGACAAGGCGCTAGGCACGAAGTTTCTAGAAGAAGTACGGCCGTTCGTGTTCCGGCGATATTTGGATTTTGCCACCGTAGCCGACATGAAGGCCATGAAGGCTCGTGTGGAGAGCGAGCTGGGTGGCGAGGCGAGTCGTCTCAACGTGAAGCTTGGGCGTGGCGGCATTCGTGAGGTAGAGTTTCTGGTGCAAGTGCTACAGCTCATCCACGGCGGGCGCGACGAGCGACTGCGCGGGGGTGGGTCGTTGCGCATGCTTCAGCAGTTGGTGAAGTGCGGCTATCTCGACGAAAGCGAAGGGAAAGCCCTGCAAGAGTCTTATCGTTTCTTGCGTAATGTCGAGCACAAGATCCAAATCGTACATCAGCGCCAAACCCATTCCCTGCCCGAGTTGCAAGGGGAGCAGGAGCTGCTGGCACGGCGACTAGGTCTGCGCGGCGAGGCCTCACTGACCAGGCTATGGCAAGAACTCGACCTGCACCGCGGACGAGTCCGGCATTCCTTTGAAAAGCTTTTTTACGAGCCTAGCAACGAGCAACGTCGTGCCGTCAACCCCGAGACGGATGAGCTGTTGCGTCTCTTGG
>CAZGSN010000486.1:0-4938 GCA_964528465.1 uncultured Binatia bacterium (SeqCode) | reverse complement strand
AGTTATACGTGGAGTGCTCCGGGCGAAGAAGGGCTAAGTGCTGCCGAGCGAGCAAGCGAGGGAGAGTTTCCCCTCGTCTCGCCGCGCTTAGCGGACGGAAGCCCGAATGTAATCGCGATTCATTTGCGCGATAAACCGCAGGCTGATCCCCTTTGGGCAAACGACCTCGCACTCGCCGTGGTTGGTGCAGGCTCCGAAGCCATCGTCGTCGCCCTGAGCAACCATGTCGAGCACGCGGCTCCAGCGCTCAGGCTGGCCCTGCGGTAGCGAGCCAAGCTGCGCCACTTTGGCGGCAGTAAACAGAGAGGCGGAGGCGTTAGGACACGCCGCCACGCAAGCACCACAGCCAATGCACGCCGCTGCATCCATTGCCAAGTCGGCATCCGTCTTGGGCACCAAGATGGCATGCGCATCCGGAGCAGTACCTGTGGGCGCCGTAATGAAGCCGCCTGCCGCAATGATGCGATCGAAGGCGCTGCGATCGACGATCAAGTCGCGCACCACTGGGAAGGCCTGGGCCCGCCATGGCTCGAGAGTGATCTCGTCGCCATCCTTGAAGCTACGCATGTGCAGTTGGCACGTCGTCGTGCGTGCTTGCGGCCCGTGGGCTCGCCCATTGATGACCACACCACAAGCGCCGCAGATTCCTTCCCGGCAATCGTGATCGAAGGCGATCGGCTCTTCGCCCTTCAGAATCAGCTCTTCGTTGACCACGTCGAGCATCTCCAGGAACGACATGTCGGGGCTGATGGCGCTGGATTGGTAGGTGACGAATTGTCCGCTGGAGGTGGCGTTCTTCTGCCGCCAGACGTGAAGCGTGATGCGCATGGCTATTTGTAGCTCCTCGTGGCCAGATGGATGCGCTCGAAATCGAGAGGCTCCTGATGACGAACGGGTGCTTGGTTGCTCCCCGTGTATTCCCACACCGCGACGTGACAAAAGTTTTCGTCGTCGCGCTGCGCCTCCCCGTCGGGAGTCTGGTGCTCCGCACGAAAGTGACCGCCGCACGACTCCTCGCGCGCCAAGGCGTCGCGACACATCAGCTCGCCCAGCTCCAGAAAGTCGGCAACACGGCCGGCCACTTCCAGAGACTGATTGAGCTCGCTACCGCTACCCGGCACGCGCACGTTGGCCCAGAACTCTTCCCTAAGGGCAGGAATCTTTTGCAGGGCGGTAGTCAGACCCGCGGCCGTTCTTTCCATGCCGCAGTGATCCCACATCAACTTGCCGAGCTCGCGATGGAACGACATCACCGTACGCTTGCCGTTGATATTGAGAAGCTTGTGGATGCGTTCCTGCACGGCAGCCTCGGCTTCCTTCACGGCCGCATTGCCGGCATCGAGCGCCGGCTGTTTGTTCTGAGCGAGGTAGTTGCCGATGGTGTAGGGCAGAATGAAGTAGCCGTCGGCGAGACCTTGCATGAGCGCGCTGGCACCGAGACGGTTGGCTCCATGATCGGAAAAATTGGCCTCACCGGCCACGAACAGGCCCGGCACCGTGCTCATGAGATTGTAGTCCACCCACAACCCACCCATCGTGTAGTGGATCGCCGGGTAGATGCGCATCGGCACCTGGTAAGGGTCTTCGTCGGTGATGCGCTGGTACATCTCGAACAAGTTGCCGTATTTTTCTTCGACCTTGCCGCGACCGAGGCGCTGGATGGCATCGGCGAAATCGAGATAGACGCCCTGTCCGCTCGGTCCCACCCCACGCCCTTCGTCGCATACTTGCTTGGCGGCACGCGAGGAGATGTCGCGCGGCGACAGGTTGCCGTAGCTCGGATACTTGCGTTCGAGATAGTAGTCGCGCTCGGCATCCGGGATCTCGTGCGGCGCGCGGTTGTCGCCTTTCTTCTTTGGCACCCAGATGCGCCCGTCGTTGCGCAGCGATTCGCTCATCAAAGTGAGCTTGGATTGATGATCGCCGGTCACGGGAATGCAGGTGGGGTGAATCTGCGTGTAGCAAGGGTTTCCGAAACCGGCGCCCTTCTTGTACGCGCGCCAGATGGCAGTGGCGTTGCAGCCCTTGGCGTAGGTCGCGAGGAAGAAGACGTTGCCGTAGCCGCCGGTGGCAAGAACTACCGCATCCCCGCAGTGCGACTCGATCTACCCTGTCACCATGTCGCGCACCACGATGCCGCGGGCGCGGCCGTCGACGACGATGACTTCCAGCATCTCGTGGCGCGCGTGCATCTTGACCGTGCCGAGGCCAATCTGGCGTTCGAGGGCTTGGTAGGCGCCGAGCAATAGCTGCTGCCCGGTTTGGCCGCGGGCATAGAACGTGCGCGACACCTGGGCGCCGCCGAAGGAACGGTTGTCGAGCAAGCCGCCATACTCGCGCGCAAACGGCACGCCTTGAGCCACGCATTGGTCGATGATCTGTGTCGACACCTGGGCCAAGCGGTAGACGTTGGCCTCGCGCGAGCGAAAGTCGCCGCCTTTGATGGTGTCGTAGAACAAGCGGAAGACACTATCTCCGTCGTTGCGATAATTCTTGGCGGCGTTGATTCCGCCCTGAGCAGCAATCGAGTGGGCGCGGCGCGGGCTGTCCTGGTAGCAGAAGCAGGAGACCTGATAGCCGAGCTCGGCCATCGACGCCGCAGCGCTGGCGCCGGCGAGGCCGCTACCGACAACGATGACGTGGTACTTACGTTTGTTGGCCGGGTTCACCAGCTTCATGTCGAAGCGGTGTTGATCCCACTTTTGTTCGAGTGGCCCCGGGGGGACGTTGGCGTTTAGCTGCATAAAGACGCGTCTCCGAGTTACCTGACGAAGCCGAGGAGGACGGCAAGCGGAAAAGAAAGATTGCCAAGCACGACCAATGCCGCAAACCCGGTGGCTGCACCGCGTACGGCGCGATCGTACTTGGGATGATTGAGCCCGAGGGTCTGCAAGAAGCTGCAAGCGCCATGGCGCAAGTGCATGCCTAGCAGCAGCATCGCGGTGAGATAGAAAATGGCGACAGGGGCCACGCGGAAGCTGGCAACGACGTTGCGATACACGTCTCCCTCTTGGAAACCCGGGTTGAGCGTCCCGGCGGTCAGATCGAGCAAATGATAGATGAGGAACGCAAGCAGGAAAGCTCCCGAGTAGCGCATGCTACGCGACGCATAGGTGGAGCTTTGCGTCGCGAGCTGGCGGTAGGCAACCGGCCGCGCGGCGCGGTCGCTCATGGTCAGAGACACCGCCGACCAAATGTGCAACCCGGCAGCCGCCAGCAAGACGCCGCGGGCAATCCATAGGCCACCGCCGTGCAGCAACTCGTGCAAGGAAGCCGAGTATTGGTTGATGGCGTCGGCACCGAGGTAGAGCTGCAGGTTACCCAGCATATGCGCGATGACGAAGCCGAAGAGCATGGCCCCGGTGACGGCCATGATCAGCTTGCGTCCGATGGTGGAGGCGAAGAAGCTTTGCAGTGTGCTCATGGATGCTTTCCAAATCGTCGCGGCCCGCGAGCGGGATTTGGCCGTAGACTTATCTGCGGCGCGTCTACAGTCAAATTACGCATCCTGATTGCGTGCATCAGCAGGCACTGTCGGAGGCGGCAGGGCGAATAACGGCGAAGCGAGTGTCCTGTCTTGTCCGCTGGGCAGGCTCCACAACTCACACCTGCGGCCGCGGATTCACTGCTTTGGTTCTCGTCTAGGTGTCTTGGAGTCTTGGTGGTAACTCTGGTCGGAGGGACGAACCACCAAGGCACCAAGGCACCAAGAATAAGAAATTACTGTTCCTGTTTAGGCGGCCCTACCGCAACCGCGTTCAGGAAAGGACCTCGCCGCCCACCGCTCTGTCTTCGCTCGCTGTTATGTCGGCATCTTCACTTCTCACTGCGAGTACTGAACAGAATCTCTTTGACCCTTCCCCGGCCCACGGCATCTGGCAGTTCAGAGGCAAGGCAGTAGAGAAACAGACCGCCAACAATCCACAGCGCCAGGACTACGAATAAAGGCCAGGAGACCTCTCGGTACATGGCCTTGGTGGCGGTTACCAGGTCGCCATGCTTCGGGGCGAGGGTGAAGAGTTCTTCGACGAACCGGAACAGCAGCGCCACCACGCTACACAGGAGCGTTTCCACACGACCTGAGATATCCGCCTACCAGACGAAAGCTGAGCTATCGGCAGTGCCTCTACAAGGAGGATTGCCTTCGCGACAATAAGGGCAGCCATCGTCGCGCCCGCGGCGCGCAGGGCGGTGATGCTGTAGTCGTTCAGCGATACGGCCTTGGTAAGGCCAATCAGGTGAAACAGGAAGAGGAAGAAGATCGTCGCCGGCAAGGCTTCTCGGATCTCTCGTACAACTATCGCACCAATCTTGTTCATCGCATTCTCTCCTCACCTATCGTGATCCACGCGCTTGTTCCTAGAGACCGGTTTCCGTCAAACAAACCGCGTCGCCAGCGAAAGCGCGAAGAATTAGACGGTCAGTAGTGGAAAGGCGACCGCACCTGCCGGTGAGGCCCAGTTCTTGACCAGCTCAGCGACGATGGCGTTGGTGCTGGTGAGGTGGACCCCAGCCTTCTCCATCCGGCGCCACGACATTTCTTCCGCAATCTGATTGGTCGACCCGCAGGCGTCGCACACCACTTTCACCACGAAGCCCTCTTCGACCGCGCTGATCGCTGGTGCGACCATGCATACGTCCGTGGTTACGCCCGCCATCACAAAGTTTTTCCGGCGTGTGTTGCGACATGCTTCGGCAAAGGCCGGGTCATCCCAAGCGTTGACTACCCCTTGCCGCTTGACGCGGGCGGCGAACGCCTCGGGAAGAATCTCCTGCAACTCGGGCATCAGTGGCCCCTGCACGTTGATGTTGGTCTCTTGGCTCGAGGTCAGAACCACCGGCATCCCCGTGCCCTTGGCGAACTTGGCCAAAATAATCACGTTGAACTAAACCGCTGCGCGGTGGGCACTCGTCGCGTGGCCTTGTCGCTCGAATCCA
>CAZGSN010000485.1:0-1732 GCA_964528465.1 uncultured Binatia bacterium (SeqCode) | reverse complement strand
CCCCCATAACGAAACGAGATGTCTTGGCCATAAGTCAGTCGCTCCAAAGTTGCATAAACATCGCGGCCAATGCGCGCAAGATCACATCCTGATTTCGGCCGGCGCAGCACTGTTTATCTGTCAATGAGTCCTATCGGTTGCGGCGTCATCCGCAAGATGCGACACTTGTAAGCGCCGACAAGACCCAGTGCGGCTCAGTCTGCGAGCTGGCGGCATGCCCGCAGTGCGTACGCCACCCCTACCGACCAATCACATCATATCGGCTATCGATGCTCGCGGGGTACAGCGCACGCGTAAGGTGAATTCCCTAGTTTCTCTTTTCGGGTGCAAGAGATGACCGCCTGGGCGGGAAGGTCGTCGATTGGGCGACACCGTTGCGCATGCACCCATGAGAGTGCAGTTGCACTGTACTCGCGCGCATCGGAATCACGCCTGGCGCCCTTTGTGGGAACTTTTAAAGGGCAGCAGGATTCTCCTGGAGCCGGGCTTCACGAGATGGCACGTTTGGGTGATGGCAGGTTATGCTCCGCGGCCGGTTGCGGCGATGAAGGATTGAGTCGCTTTCTCACGATGCATGCCGCTGTGCGCCGATGTCACTTTTCCGTGAGTTCCATCACACCGCTCCAGTCATCCGGCGGCGGCTGATTCCTGTACAGTTGCGTTACGCGAATGTAGCGGAGGCATCCGGCATCCTTTGGACGCACTGTGAGGCATTCCTCAAACAATGCCTCGGCGGCCCGCCAGTTTCGCCCGCTGAGCTCGGCCAGCGCTTTCTCGAACAGTTCGACGAAGCTCAGAATGCTCCCGTCCACTTCGCCGGGCCGTCCGAGCAACTCGTAGACCGGCACACCCACGCTCTGCCCTTTGACCTGGATGGCCCCGAGATGCCGGTACACGAAGCGATCACCGGTTGCTTTGCGCGTCGCGCCCGACACCATGGTCTTTGAGCCGAACTGCTTGTTGGCCGACTCGAGCCGTGCTGCCAGATTCACCGTGTCTCCCATGCAGGTGTAGTCGAGCTTGTTCTCGCTGCCGTAGTCACCTACGAAGACAGGGCCCGAGGCGATGCCGACGCGCATCGACAGCCTGCCGAACTCCGCCGCCATGGGGTGATGGGCGTACTGCGCCGCAATCTCCTGAAGTGCGCGCTGGCTGTCTATTGCCGCCTCGCATGCGGCGATCTCATGCTGCGAGCACGGAAGAATCGGCGGATTGAAGAACGCGAAGATCCCGTCACCCATGAACTTGTTGATCAACGCTTCGTGCCGCTGGAGTGCCTGGGACATCGCGCCAAGGTACGGGTTGAGCACCGCCTTGGTTCCTTCCGGCCCCAATTGCTCGCTGATGGTGGTGAAACCGGCCAGGTCGCTGAAGAAGCATGTCACCTGACCGCTGACCGGCGACAGGTCCAGCTTCACACCTGAATCGGCGATCTTCTTTGCCACTGCCGGCGACACGTATTGTGCCACCGCCTGCCGAAACCGGCGTTTCTCTCGCTCTGTCACCAGGAACCGAAACATCACGGTCATTGCCCACACTACAAACGTCAGGACGAGGGCGGTGACCATTTGCAGCCAGTGATCAAACCGCTGGAACAGGCCGAGCGCGTTGATTCCGAAGAACACCGCGGCGGTCAATGCCACCAATGCGAGGCTCGCCTTGGGCCCACGACTTACGCTGATCAGGGAGAATGCCAGCCCGGTCACGGCGATCACTATCGTCTGCAGCCACC
>CAZGSN010000484.1:0-10164 GCA_964528465.1 uncultured Binatia bacterium (SeqCode) | reverse complement strand
GGGATCGGCAAACAAACTTTCCGTTCGGCCTGAGGAGCGGCCATCTGTTCAGGCCGCGTCTCGAAGGCCATCTCAAGTGCCGTTGTGAGAACGTGGGTAATTGAACTGAGGTTTTCGGGATGAACCACAGAGAACACCGAGGGCACAGAGAAAACTGGCTTAAATTTCTTCATTCCTCTCTGGGGTCTCTGTGCTCTCTGTGGTTGAGAATCCTATTTCCCTGATCAACTCAGAACCCTCGAGATCAAGAGTTCTGAGCCTACAGCTCCGCGGTTCGCCCCCATCCCTCCACCCTTTGGTTGCGGCCTCAAGGCCGCCGACAAGGAGACGACCAGCGATTGATCTGATACACGCCTCGACTCCCGCGTTGTTGTGGCCGCCGTTGGTAGATTGCCGGAAACTCGGGAGAAGCGAGGATGCTGGATGGACATGCACACAGGCAGATTGGCCGGGATTGCCTTGCCGCTGTTTTCTTTGCGTGAGGCGGAGGATCTCGGCAGCGGGACGATTCTCGATCTAATCCCGTTCGTTGATTGGTGCGCGGAGTGGGGTCTGCACGCCGTGCAGATCCTGCCAATCAACGAGGCAGCGCCGCTCGAGGCCAGCCCTTATAAGGCATTGTCCGCCTTTGCCATCGATCCTTCCTACATCTCTGTCCTGCAAGTTCCTGAGGTGCTTCACAGTGCCGCGGCCCAAGCCTGGCTGGCAACACAGAAAGTACTGGAGCGCCAGCATCTCCTGCGTCAAGGAGCACGTCGCGATCGCAAGTTGTCTTACGGAATCAAGGTTCGCCTCTTGGAGTTTGCCTTCGCGGAAATGCAGCACGCAGCCAACGCGGGCCGCAGGCAATGCTTCGAAGCCTTCTGCGAGGGCCAGGCTGCTTGGTTAGACGAGTACTCGTTGTTCCGCGCTTTCTGTGAGCGCACCGGCTTCCGTGATTGGGAGACATGGCCCGTTGCCTGGCAAAGTTACGCGAGCGCTCGCCAGGATTCCGTGTCTGCGCAGTTGGCCGACCGCGTTGGTTTCGCCAAGTACGTGCAATGGGTGGCCTGGGAGCAATGGCAGCAAGCCCGTGCCCACGCGCGCAGCCGCGGGGTTCTCCTCAAGGGCGATCTTGCGTTCGTATGTGGCGGCAACAGTGCCGATGTGTGGGCCAATCCCGACCTCTTTGATCTGCGCAGCTCGGCAGGAACTCCGCCCGACGCCTTCAGTGAGAGTGGTCAACTGTGGGAGCTGCCGGTGTACAACTGGGATGCGTTGCGTCGCAGCGATTACGCTTGGTGGCGGCGGCGCGCGACGCAGGCCGGAGAGCTGTACGATATCTTTCGCGTCGATCACGTCATCGGCCTGTATCGCACCTATGCCATCCCCGTACGCGAGGGCGGACCGCAAGGTTTTGTTCCTGCCGAAGAGTCGCTGCAACGCCGCCAGGGCCACGAGCTGCTTCAGGCAATACAAAACGAGGCGGGTGGGGCATTGGTGGTGGGGGAAGACCTTGGGACAGTCCCGGATTGGGTGCGCGAGTCGCTGCGCGAGTTGCACGTGCCCGGTTACAGGGTGTTTCGCTGGGAGCAACGCGACGGACAGTTCCTCGATCCGCGCACCTATCCGGTCGAGTCGATCGCCACGACGGGTACGCACGACACCGACACGTTGGTCGAATGGTGGAGTGACCTTACTCGTGACGAGCGAGTTGCCGCGTGCCGCATCCTCGATGGCATCCCTGTCGATCCCCCGCCAGCCGAAGTGCCGCGGCAGGCCTTGATGCAACGGCTACTGGAGTCGCCTGCTGCCATGGTGATCCTGCCGTTCCAAGATCTGATGGGTTGGAACGACCGTATCAACGTGCCGGCGACAGTGGGCGAGCACAACTGGAGTTACCGCCTGCCCATGACCATCGACGAGCTGAATCGCGACAAGGGTGTGCTCGAAGCCATGCACAGCCTACGCGCCGTCATTGAACGAACCGGGCGCGCTCGATGACTGCGGCGTCGCGCTGGAAGCTTTGACGCGGAGAGGTACTCGACAATCGCGAGTACACGCTCAGAATTGGCTGCGAAAACGACTTAGCGAGGTCTAGGGAACCCGCGAGTTCGCGCCCGCAACGCAAGCGGCGCTAGGCTCTCACGAGCGCGGCTACTCGAGAAAGTAGCCGCGGCCGTAAAGCCGTGGTGTCTGGTGAAGCGTCGGGTTGCTCGCCTTCGCGGTAACGGTCCGGCCTGCGGGCAGCCGAACTCGCGAGCTTGATCGACGCCCCTGCTGCTTCAACCTTGCGTCGTTGCCTGTCGTAGCCAGTCGAAATACGGGGCGCTGCCGGCGCTGATTGGGAGGGCGACGATCTCGGGATTCTCGTAGGAGTGTAGGGTGCGGACGCGTTGGATCACGTCTTCGCAGACGGCTTGGCGCGTCTTGATCAGCAGTAGCAGCTCGATTTCATTCTGCACCTTCCCTTCCCAGCGGTAGATCGACTGCACCGGAGAAACGATGTTGACGCAGGCGGCAAGATGCTCCTCGACCAGCGTCTGCGCGATGCGTTCGGCTTCCTCTTTGGAAGACGTGGTCACCAGGACAACGACGAAATCGGTCATGCTCGGGCTCCTTCTCGTTTGCTGCGCCACTCGGCGACAAGAGCACGGTAGTCGATTTGCGGCGCCGGCAGCGGCGGAGCCGCACTCGCCGCCTGTTTCTCCCAGCGCCTGCGTAGGCGCTGAACGTAGAGCTGCCAGCGCCCGCGTAGTCGCTGCCACCAATGCGGCCTCTCTGCCGGCGGCTCGCGGAGAGGGCTGGGAAGCAATCCTTCGGCCAGCAGGTGCGCACGCACGCAACTCGCGCTGTCCTGGCTCAAGTGCGCACGCCGCTCGATGTCGCCGAGAGAGTTGGCCAGCCGCTCGCGAGTGTATCCGGCCCTCTCGGCCAGCGCGTGCGCCACGGCAGCAACATCGGCGGTAGTGAGATGTCCGTCTTGAAAAAGGCAAGCCGCTGTTTGCAGGTAGTTGAACGCAGGCACCAGACGGCGGCCAAACACGTCGAAGTTTGCCAACGGGACACGTCGCTCGAGATTGATGAAAATACGGGCCACGACAGTGGCGGGAGCTTGCGGACACAAGGACACCGAGCGCTCCACCAACTCGGGATCAATCGGTACAGATTCCAGGATCTGCCGCAGCTCGTCGGCACTCAGATGTCCGTCGAGAACGTCGGCATAGAGCGAGTAGATGATGGGGTCCGACTCCCAGTCGTCGCCGAACAGAACCTCCTGCGAACCGGCCGGCATGGTGTGACGACTGCTCAAGAGTTCGCTCAACTTGTACCCAATCTGCTCGCGCAGGTTACGGAACTTGCCACGCATGATGTTCTGCAACTGGTCCTTGAAAACGATGTCATCGTACTCGACCCCGTCGAGGCGTAGCTTCTCACGAATCGTGTCGCCGATCTGCGGTGGGCTGGCAGAAATGAAGTGGATGCGCACGTCGCGTCCCGCGGCGCGCCCGGACTGCTTGAGGGCGCGAATGAGCGGCACGACGCCGGGCAGGGCCACCTTGTCCTCGGCGCGCTCGAAGGGAATGCGCACGAGCTTGCGCAGGCTCTCGAAGTCGGTTTGCAGGTAGGTCTTGTCGAGGTCCCAGCGAAATACGATGGGAATCGGTGCACCGTCTTGTGGGCTGGGCCGAGGGTTCTTCATCTCTGGTCCCCAGGGACATCGCCACGAGTGGCATGGCCACTCGTGGCGCGGCCACCAATGGCGGCGGAGATCTCTGCGGCAACACCGTCACGAACGCCCTTTGCCGCGACTTTGATTGCGTTGGCAAGAGCGCGGGTGTTGGAACGTCCGTGCGCCTTGATCAGCAATTGCTCAAATCCAAGGAAGGGGGCGCCGCCGTATGCCGTGTAGTCGGTGAGTTCGCGCAAGCGACGAAAGCTCAGCTCGAGCATGCGCATGCCGAGCTTCTCGCGCCAATTCTCGCGTGGCACACTTCCGGTGAGATCGACCAATACCTCCGAGATACCCTCGAGCATCTTCAGCACCACGTTGCCCAGCAGTCCACTGCACACGATCACGTCCGCCTTGCCGTGCACAAGGTCGTTGCCTTCGATGTTGCCGACGAAGTTGATCGCCGGTGCCTTCTTGAGATGCTGAAACGTCTCCACCAGCACCGGGCCGCCCTTGCCTTCCTCGCTACCCATATTGAGGAGGCCGACGCGTGGATTGGGCACCTTGGAGATGATGCGGGCATAGGCGCTGCCCATCAAGGCAAACTGCACCAACTCGGTGCTGTCGCAATGAATGGTGGCTCCGACGTCCAGCAACAAGGCAAGTTGGTCCTGGCTTGGCAGCTCCCTCTGCCGGGGGAAGGTGCTCGCCAGCGCCGCCTTCTTGACCCCAGGGATCGGTTTGAAATGTTGGTGGCAGGCCAGCACCGCGGCTCCGGTGTTGCCAGCGGTGACCAAGGCGTCGGCCCGTCCCGCAGCTACAGCCTGTGCCGCCATGCATATCGACGCCCCTGGCTTCTGGCGAATCGCCGCTTTCGGTTCTTCCCCCATGCCAATGGCTTGCGCACAGTGCTGGATGTCGATCTGTTCCGGGTTGTAGGGAACGGTGTTGAGGACGGCCTGGATGCGCGGGCTATCGCCGACGAGCAGGCATTGGATCTCGGTATCCAGCGACACCTGCGCTACCGCCTTGACGACCACGTCGGGCGCCGCGTCCCCACCCATGGCATCGATCGCGATCTTCGGCATGCGCCTGTTTACCTTTCCGAGTTCAAACGCCGGCGCAACTCGCGCTCGGCGACGCGGTACTTGAACGCCTTGCGGCCATTGATGAAGAGAACCGGGATTTCGCAGCCGTACTGAGCTTCCAGTGCCGGGTCTGAGGAAATATCAATCTCTTCGAGACTAGCCCCATAGCGGGCGGCGAGCGGCGTAACGACCGCCTTCATTTCATCGCAGAGGTGGCAGCCGGGACGGGAGTATATGGCGAGAGCCAACGGCGCCATGGGGTGGGTCCATACCGTCGGCCGCTTCGATTGACAAGGTTCTGGGCTTCTTCTACTAGAGCCGTTCTTTTTCTTCTGGAGTTAGCCATGAGTTATGCAGTTATTCGTACCGGCGGTAAGCAGTATCGGGTGTCCCCAGGGGACATCATCCGCGTGGAAAAATTGCCCGGAGATCCAGGCGCGGCGGTGGAATTCGCCGAGGTGCTGATGGCGAGCGACGATAGTGCCGTGCGCATCGGCACTCCGCTCCTTGAGGGCGTACGCGTTACCGGGCAGGTGGTGCAGCAAGATCGCGCCAAGAAGATCCTCGTGTACAAGAAAAAACGCCGCAAGAATTACCGCCGCCGGCAAGGGCACCGCCAGTACTTCACCGAGGTGCGAGTGCTGGGAATCGAAGCAGGAGCGTAAGCAATGGCACATAAGAAGGGTCAAGGAAGCAGCCGTAACGGGCGTGATAGTGGTGGGCAGCGTCGCGGCATCAAGATGTATGCCGGCGAGACCGCGAGGGCGGGCAACATCCTGGTGCGCCAGCTTGGCACACGGATTCAGCCGGGGAAGAACGTCGGCATGGGTCGCGACTTCACGCTGTTCGCTTTGATTGACGGCATCATCCGCTACGAGCGTGTCGGTAAGACCGGAAAGCAAGCCAACATCTATCCTGCCTAACAGGCCATTGGAAAACCGCGGGGCGCTTCGAAACGCGCCTGCGGGGCCCCTCAGCGTCAACGGATTGGTTCGGCTTGAAGAGGCTACCGTCGCGAAGGCTCCGGGGCTTTTTCCTCAAGCGATTACGTTCTCCTCAGTAAAACCAACGGCGCAAGTTCAAAGCCTGCGCCTACGTCGCACAGAGCAGATCTCCCCGACCCCGCACAGCGGGAGGTGGAGTGGAGAGTCAGCATGTCTGGCTCACAGCCATGAAATTCGTCGATGAAGCAGATGTGCACGTGGTGGCCGGTGACGGCGGCCGCGGTTGCGTTGCATTCCTGCGGGAAAAGTACCGGCCTCACGGCGGCCCCAGCGGCGGCGATGGCGGCGATGGCGGCGACGTTGTCTTCGTGGCCGACCCCAACCTGACCACGCTTCTCGACTTCAAGTTTCAACGCAAGATCCAAGCAGGCCGCGGCGAATACGGCCGTGGCAAGCATCAGTATGGCAAACACGGCGAAGATGCCGTGGTGCGTGTTCCCCCCGGCACTATCGTGCGCGATGCCGAAGACGGCGAGGTGATTGCCGATCTCAAGGTCGCGGGGGACCGTGTCGTCATTGCCAAGGGCGGGCGCGGCGGCCAGGGCAACATGCACTTTGCCACCTCGACCAACCAAGCGCCGCGCTATGCCCAGCCGGGAACCCCAGGCGAAGAAAAGCATTTGCACCTGGAGCTGCATTTGATGGCGGATGTGGGTTTGGTTGGCTACCCGAATGCCGGCAAGTCGACCTTGATTCGTCGCGTCTCGGCGGCACGTCCGAAAGTAGCCGACTATCCATTCACCACGCTGGTACCCCATCTTGGCGTCGTGCGCGTGGACGACGAAACTACCTTTGTGCTCGCGGATATTCCGGGATTGATCGAGGGGGCGCACGAGGGGCAGGGGTTAGGTGCACGCTTCCTACGCCATGTGTCGCGCACGCAACTGCTGGTTCACCTGCTCGATTGCAGCCCGATGAGTGGCCGCGATCCCTTGCAGGATCTTGATATCATCAATCACGAGCTGCGCGCTTTCGACGCCACGCTTGCCGAGAAACCGCAGATTGTTGTTGCCAACAAGCTCGATCTGAGCGAGGCCCGTGCACGGTTTGAGGTGTTGTCGCAACAACTGGCGGAGCGCGGTATCGAGCTACACGGAATCTCCGCCGCTACGGGTGAGGGTGTAGTCGAGCTGGTGCGTAAGGTGGGGCGTCGCTGGCAAGAGTTGCGTTCCACTGCTGCCGCATGCTCTAGCGTGGACTTGGTTCTCGAAGAGTAAGGACATGCCCTCCGCGCACCTGTTGCACAAACAACGATTCCTGAAAAAGGCACGGCGTGCCGTCGTCAAGATCGGCAGCAGCATCTTGTCCGGGCCGCACGGCATCCACCGGGATCGCCTGCACGCGCTGACGGCGGAAATGTGTGCCCTACATCGCGACGGCATGGCGTTGCTGGTGGTGACCTCGGGGGCCGTCGCTGCCGGAATGGCTCGCTTGGGGATGAAGCAACGGCCGAAGTCTGTGCCCGAGCGGCAGGCGGCTGCGGCCGTCGGACAAATCGATCTCATGGCCTTGTACGAGGAGTACTTTGCCGAGTTCTCGACGCAGGTTGCCCAGATCCTCCTGACCCACGATGACCTCGCCGATCGCACCCGTTACCTGAATGCCCGCCACACGATCGAGACGCTTCTCGAAGCAGGAGTCGTTCCGGTCGCTAACGAGAACGACACCGTGGTCACGCGCGAGCTACGCAACTTTGGCGACAATGATAACCTTTCGGCACTGATTGCCGGCTTGGTAGAGGCCGATGTGCTGGTGCTGCTCAGCGATGTGGCCGGTTTGTACACCAAGAACCCGCGTGTTCATGCCGATGCCGAGTTGGTGAGCTTGGTCGAAGACTTCCAAGCCGCGGATTACACGATGGACGGATCCGGCAGCTTGGGGACCGGGGGGATGGCTTCGAAATTCTTGGCCGCAAAGAAGGCCGCCGCTGCCGGTATTCCAACCCTGGTGGCGGATGGCACGGCACCGGGTATCTTGAAACAGGCCTTTGACGCGCACGTGGAGGTTGGAACCTTGTTCCTTCCCCAGGGCGATCGCTTGACCAGCCGCAAGCACTGGATTGCCTACACACTCAAGCCGAGTGGTAGCGTGACTGTCGATGCCGGCGCCTACGAGGCCATTACCCAACGCGGACGCAGCCTTCTGCCCAAGGGCATTCGTGCCGTCGAGGGAAAGTTTGACAGCGGTGCGTGTGTGCGCTGCCTCGACCCAGAGCAGCGCGAGTTTGCGCGCGGCTTGGTGAGCTACAGCGCTAGCGAGTTGCAGCAGATCAAAGGCTTGCACTCCGGCCGCATCGAAGCCGTGCTCGGGTACCGGCTGACGGCCGAAGCCATCCACCGCAACGATCTAGTGGTATTGGAGCCCCACCCTAACGCAGACGCGCTGAACCAGGACAGCGACTAGCGGCGACTCGTTGAAGGCCGAGCCGAGTACAAGCCAAAGGTGCTCACCACCGAGGCACAGAGGTCACCGAGAGGATGGAACTTCGTCCTGCAGCTCAATGAAGAGGAATCAACGCAAAGGGCAAAGTGGCAAACGGAAGAAGTTCATTTCTTCTCTTCTCCTCTTACCGCTTTGCTTTGCGGCTTTGCGCGATTGCGTTAATTCCTTTGGGGGGCTCGGAGATCTGCGGGTACTGACAAGACACGGAAGGTTTGTGACATGCGCACGGACCTCTCTCTTGGATCCTCCGCTCTGTATCCTCGGTGCCTCTGTGGTGAAATTCTTGGTAAGCGTGAGGCCCTTCCGATGAACCTCATCCTTCTCAGAGAGGAAGACTTTGTTGCGCCCGGGCATGTGAGCCTGAGCGGGCGACGAGCCGAGCACATTGTTGGTGTGCATCGCGCGGTGGTCGGCGACTGCTTGCAGGTTGGCAAGCTCAACGGCCGAATCGGCAGTGGGCTTGTCGTGCATTTGGAAAGCCGGCGGGTGGATCTGGATGTTACTCTCGACCGCGACCCACCACCGCCGGCTCCGCTCACCTTGTTGCTGGCGTTGCCGCGCCCGAAGAGTTTGAAGAAGGTCTTGCATGCGGTCACGGCGATGGGCGTGAAGGAGATTGTCCTCCTCAACACCTGGCGCGTGGAGAAGAGCTTTTGGGAGAGCCCGCTACTCTCGCCAGAAGGGCTACGCGAGCCGCTACTCCTCGGCCTCGAGCAGGGCCGCGACACCGTGTTGCCAAGGGTGAGCCTGCAGCGCCGCTTCAAGCCGTTCGTGGAGGATGTCTTGCCGGCACAACTCGACGGTCGCCGCGCCCTGCTGGCTCACCCACCCGCCGAGCACCCATGCCCGTATCAAGTGCGCGAGCCGATCGCCTTGACCGTCGGACCCGAAGGCGGCTTCATCGCTTACGAGATCGAAGCCCTACAGCGAACCGGATTCGAACCCGTGTCCCTGGGTGAGCGCCCCTTACGCGTCGAGCACGCCGTGCCGGCGCTCCTCGGTCGTCTATTGTAGGGGCGGCGGGGGTGAGGCCGGCCCCGACAACGATTCGCAAAAGAGGCGCCGACGCGCCTGCCGGTATCCCGCAGCGGCGGTACGGTGTGAAAGGATTCGGAGGGTGAAGCATGCAATCTGACGAAATCGAAGCCGCAGCATTGGCACTCGCCCCGGACGCACGTCTGCGCCTGACGCATGCCCTTGTCCGCAGCCTTGAATCCGCGGACACAGAAATGCTCCGCGGCCTATGGCTCAACGAAGCGGAGCGGCGAGATGCCGAGATGGACGGGGCGCCGTCGTCGGGGTCCCAGGGGAACAGGTGCTTGCTCGGATTCGAGCCAAATATCCGTAATGCTCGATTTCGCGTTCAACCCGCTTGCAGAACAGGAGTACGAGGCGGCTGTTGAACATGAGGTGGAAACGATGAGAGACCACTATGATTTTTCGAAGGCCACGCCGAATCCGTACGCCAATCGCCTCAAGAAGCAGGTTACGCTGCGCCTCGATCAGCGAACGGTTGATTATTTCAAGACACTGGCTGCCGACATGGGGGTTCCGTATCACACCCTCATGGATCTGTACCTGCGCGACTGCGCAGCGAAGGGAAAGAGGTTGGCCCTTCGTTGGAAACCGGCGGCGTAACACTGGGCCGAGCATGCGGCTGCAGGTTGCGGCTGTGGTACAGCCGCAGAACTTGGCCGCGGCCGCACCTGAACGACAGGGGTTCGGCAGGGGGCGTACGACCTCAGAGTTGGGGTGAAGAGCCGGGACCCGGAAAGTCTTGAAGCGATGGGTTTTCTACTGGCTAATCTGACAGCCACGGTGGCGGTCAGGCTGACGTTGCTGGATGCGGATAGTCGCAATGTTGCCGGGCATTCGTCGTCGAGAAGGGCTGCGAGACCGCTACCCACAAGCGGTTAATCGTCAAAGACGGGCGTTAGCCTCAATGCCGCATGATTCCTTTATCCGCAGATGACGCCGA
>CAZGSN010000483.1:0-12855 GCA_964528465.1 uncultured Binatia bacterium (SeqCode) | reverse complement strand
CCGCTGCATCAGTGTTCGCCACGTAGGCCGTAGCCGGTGATATGCCCGTGGCCAGTTGTGCTCTAGCCAGGTGGCTGCGGCTTGGATCATTGGACTCGTTGCCCGCTCGCCAAGCAGGGCAAGGCCGTCAGCGTTGGCGATCGGAAGATTCAGAGGAGTCGGATTCTGCGTCTTTCTCCGAAGAGTCGCTGGTTGGGATGGCCTGCTCGTCTGTGGGGATCTCATCAAACAGCATCCAGTATGCAATCAGCATGTCGCGATGGTGGGGTCTCATGCCTGCCTCCGAGAGTGTCTCCTATCATGCTCTGCCCATTGCGCTAGCGGCATCTCCTTTTCCGCTTCACCAGAACCTCGGCGCGACAATTTGGGGTACTCGGGAACCTCTGCTCAAGTAACCCTGCAACCTAATCGGGGTCGGAATCGGAATCGGGGTTGGAATCGGCCGCGCCAAAGGTGGGGAGGTCCCGCGTCAAATGAGATCGATACCGATTCCGATAGCGACCCCGACCCCGCAAGGAAGCGACTTGCACCGACTTTTGCAGAGGTTCCCCTAGGTGCAGGAACCTGTTGTGTATGAATCAACTCTTACGAGAATGCGATCCAGCCGCCACGGCGCGACGACTCCCGAGGACGCTTGGTGCGGCCCGCTAGGCTTAGTCGTGATGGTGGTGCTATGGCCACGCTCATGCGCGAGACCAAGACAACCTTTTGTCGGATCTGCGAGGCGCTGTGCGGCCTCGAGGTGGGCGTGGAAGACGGACGCGTCGTCGACATCCAACCCGATGAGCAGCATGTCGTCACCGAGGGCTTCGCTTGCAAGAAGGGCCTCAAGCAACATCGCCTCTATGATTCTCCGGATCGCCTGCGCCATCCTCTGAAGCGGATGGGCTCGGAATGGCAGCAGGTGTCCTGGGAGCAGGCTTTGGGCGAGATTGGGGCGAAGGTCGCTCGCCTTCGCGGAGAGCACGACCCCAACAGCATTGCCATGTACGTCGGTACGGCGGCGGGGTTCAGCGTCTTGCATCCATTCTTTGCGCAGGGGTTCATGGACGCGGTGGGCTCCAAGAGCATGTATGCTTCGGCGACGCAGGATTGTGCCAGTAAGTTCGCCGCATCGCGGCACATCTATGGGTTCCCTTTCACGCTGACGTTCCCCGATGTGGAACGGACTCGCTGCTTGATCGTGGTCGGGGCCAATCCGGTAATTTCGAAATGGAGCTTCTTGCAGGTCTCCAACCCGGGCCAACGTCTCAAGGAAATCGAAGCCCGCGGTGGCCGTGTCTTTCTCGTCGACCCGCGCAAGACCGAGACGGCAAAGGTCGCCGGCGAGCACGTGTTCATTCGCCCCAACACGGATGTCTTCTTTTTTCTCTCCTTCCTGCACGAGCTTGTGCTTGCAGGTGGGGTTCAGGAAGCACGCGTGGCTCGCTTCATGCGCGGGTTCGAGGACGTGCGGCAACTGGCGTCGGCATGGCCGGCGGAACGCACGGCGCCGGTGACGCGCATCCCGGCCGCGAAACTGCGCGAGATGGTAGACGCGTATCGCCAGGCAGACGGGGCTGCTCTCTATTGCTCGACGGGTGTCAACATGGGGACCAACGGCACCTTGGCCTTCTGGCTGCAGGAGGTCATCAACGCCGTGTCGGGGAATCTCGATCGACGCGGCGGTACGCTGGTCGGCAAGGGAATTTTCGATTTTCCAAAGTTGGCCTCGCGTAGCGGCAAGCTGTTGCGTCCCGATCGTTCGCGTGTCGGCAACTTCCCCTCGGTGAATGACGCATTCCCAGGCGGTGTTCTCGCCGACGAGATCCTTACGCCCGGCAAGGAGCAGGTGCGGGCGCTGTTTGTGACCGGTGGAAATCCGCTGATCACCATGCCCAACTCAGCGCGCCTGCGAGAGGCCTTTGAGAAACTCGAGCTACTGGTGTGCCTTGATATTTTTCGCAACGAGACAGCATCGCTGGCCCACTACATCTTACCGTGCACCTCGCCGTTCGAGCGCCCCGACTTGCCCTTCATTTTTCCGCTCATGCTAGGTTTGCAATCACGGCCGTACTTGCAGGCGACGGAGGCGGTGATTGCTGCCGATGGCGAACAGCGCGATGAAGCAACCATTTACTTCGAGCTGTGCCGCGCGGCGGGCTTGCCCATCTTTGGTTCCTCGGTGGCGCAGCGGGCTCTCGCCTTGGCTTCGACTCTGTACCGCCGCCGACATCCCGACGCGAAAGGATCGATTCCGCAGGAGGCCCTGCTGTCTGTGCTCTTGCGGTTAGCACGCCAAGGCAGCTTTGCGTCGCTGCTTGGGCAGTCGCATGGGCGGCACCGCGAGGACCATCGAGGCGGAGACTTTCTCGGCCAGCGCGTGGTGACCGACGATGGCCTCGTGCATCTCGCTCCGGCGGAACTCCTCGAACAGGCGCGCAAGTTGGACGAGGATTTTCGCACGGAACTCGACAACGGCGACAAGATCAAGCTGATCACCCGCCGGGCCGTGAACACGCACAACTCATGGACCCACAACGCCGAAGAGTTCGTGTCGGGCGAGCACGACACGAACTATCTCTATCTTCATCCCCACGATGCGGCGCGCCAAGGTTTGCGCGAGGGGGATCTCGCGGATGTATCGACGAGCACGGCGACAGTGCGTGTCCCGGTGCGCTTGCTCGATGATTTGATGCCCGGCACGGCGGCGTTGCCGCACGGTTGGGGGCACCAGCATGCGACTGGGCTGAGTGTGGCCAGTCGTACTAGCGGCGTGAATGCCAACATCCTTGCTGCCGACGGACCAGAAGGGCTCGAACGCGTGTCGGGTATGGCGCATCTCACGGGGATTGTTGTCGATATCCTGCCTGCTGCTGGAGCCCGTGCTCCGGGGGAATGGTCGGGAATCGCTGCCTCTTCATGAGGAAGCTGGCGAAGCCAGTGTGCGTTAGCGAAAGCCAGTGTCCGTCAGTGGCTGGCCGCGCAGGGCACGCCACATACCGGGTGCTTCGAGGCAGCGGGCAAGCACCGCCAGGCCGATCAACAACGGAAGCTCCCGGTGGCGGATGCCGTAGTGAGGGAAGCAACGTAGCGAATCGACGATGGCGGCGATTGCCTTGCCGACGACGAACAGTGGAATCGAAGAGATCCCCAGTGTCACCAGCGCGGCGAAGGGTTGCTGCGCGTCCAACTGGCGGGTGATGACCGTTCCGAAACCGGCATTGCGAAGGATATCGAGCTGCGCCTGCCAGCCGTTGTAGGCGTGCCACACCACGGCACTGGGCTCGAACCAAAGCAGATGGCCGGAGCGCAAGATTGCTTCCGACTGCAGGCGGCTTGAAAACGGCCCGGCGGTTTCGTGAAACGGATGGGCGAGCAGAACATCACGCCGATACACGGCGGCGTGGTTGCCGAGGTAGCGGGTAGGTCCAGCACTGCCGGGGTCGAGATAGCCACGCTCCAGCAGCGCAAGCGCGCGGGCAAGAAAGTGACTGGCCGTGTGCAGAGAGCGAGCACTTACCACGGCTGCTTTCGGTTGGCTGCGCAGCGCCGCAACGCTTGTGCGCAACCATTCCCGTGCCAGAACAAGATCTCCATCTACGATGGCAACAGTGGTCGCCCGGGCCACGCGTGCCCCGTGGTTCTTGAGCGCATACGACGTTGTAGCCGGAGAAGGCACCACTCGAAGCCCCGGCAACGAAGCTTGCATATCTGCGGGTAAGCTCCCTGCCAGCGACTCGTTCTCCATCAACAGATACTCGACCGGCTCGTCGAAATCCTGCGCGGCGACCGACGCTAAGGTTCTCAGCAGCTCCTGCAAACCGGATTCGCTGGCACTGTGGTAATCCGACACGATTACCACGCTCACCGCTGGGATGACGTTTGGACTACCCGCGCTTGGCTCATCGTCGGCTGGATGCATTGCCGGCGAATGTTGCCGATCAGAGGGCTTCTGGCAAGTCCGATGTTGTTCGCTCCTCGTCAGGCCCTAAGCCTCAGAGGCAGCAGCGAGCCTTGTCCCGTCGGTGGTTGTGGCTTTGAGGGCTGCTTGATCAAGGAGCGCTGAGAATCTGCTCCTCTTTGCCAAGCAATGGTGGCGGCGATCCAGATGGGTTGCCGCCGCCGTTTCTATTCATCGCAGCCACCTACGAAGCACTGTCGAGAATTGCTCCCACCTCGAATATCTGAAAGCTCATCATTGGCAGAAAATCGAAGCTGTGCACGTGCTGGTATCCGGCGGCTTGCAGTGTCGACGCCACATCCTCCGGGCTGGCGAAATGGAACGGCATGAACAGCTTGTGCAGGGGATCGGGAGGTCCTTCGATGATGGCGATTCGCCCTTGCGGAGCCAGATCCCTTCGCAGCTTGGCGAAGTAGGCGCTGGGCTGATCGACGTGATGAAATACGGAACTCACGAAGGCGAGGGTGATGTCTTCGTCGGGAAGCTGCGGATCGTCGGCGTCTCCGCGCACGACGGAAACGTTGGTGCAGCCGCGACGTTGCCTTTCCTCTTCGAGCCCTTGGATGAGCTTGTCTGCGACCTCGACCGCGTAGACATGGCCGCTTGGCCCGACGGCCTCGGCGAGGCGAAAGGTGAAGTACCCGTCTCCGGCGCCGATGTCCGCAACCTTGCTCCCGGGTTTGAGGGCAAGCGCCTCGATCACTCTTTCGGGCAACCCCCAGCCGTCACGGCTGAACATCTTACGACGATCGACCTTGGCAAACGGCCCGACACCGAACAGATTGAGAGCCAGAGGCGTGCAGCCCATCAATCCCACGATGCAAACGACGGTCGTCGTTACTCCCTGCCAGCTATTCATTCTTGTGTCTCCCTTCCGCGAGGATCTGCATGCGATGCGCGAGACAATGGCTCCTGCGCATGTCGTGGAGATGTTGCCTAGGTAAAGAATTGTAAGCGCCGGTCGGCTGTCTTGAGATGACAGTGGGCGCGTGCGATGGCAGCGCCGCATGATTGTTCTCGTCTACGGCTATGACGGCTCTGGCCCGGGGCACTGGCAACGCTGGCTCGAACAGCAGTTGCGTGAGCAGCAGGTGCCGGTCTGCTTCCCAGAACTGCCGGACCCCCTCGAACCCAGGAAGGATCGCTGGGTCTCCGCGCTTGCCGACATCGTGGCCAAGGCACAAACACCAGTGACATTCGTGGCACACTCCCTCGGTTGTTGGGCGGTGGATCACTTTCTAAACGAGCACGGTAGCAGCAATGTGGGCGCCGCCTTGCTCGTCGCACCGCCGTCGCCGCATCTGTTGTTCGATCCCGTGGAAAGCTTCTTGCCACCGCCGCGTAACCGCAATGCCTGGGCACCCATCGCCGCCAAGAGCTTGTTTGTGAACAGCGACGACGACGATTTCGCCAGCGCGGAAGAGATTGCGGCGATCGCCAAGCATCTGGGCGTTCGGTACGAGACGGTAGCGGGCGCCGGCCATATCAACGCCGCCAGCGGCTACGGGCCGTGGCCACTCGCACTGGAGTGGGTTCGACTGAGCTGCGATTCCTTCTGAGGGCGGAGTCTCCCGCAGGGACGCAATTGGTACCGGAACCTGCCGATCAGCGGTTGGCCCCGGGCTGCCAAGCTCGCGGGCCAAGACAATCTCATGCACCGATTCCAGCAGCCCGGGGCCAAGCTCGCGATGGACCTCTATGGCCGTAGCGAGGATCCGTGTGCCGATTTCGTTTTCGGTCATACCCGAATTCCCACCGTGCGCCGCCGAATACCCAGCACGGCTGGATGACCGTGGCCGGGAATCACGTCATTGTGGTGTGTACTTGATTAGAACCCGACTCCCGTCCTCGAAGCCGCTGCGAAACTCTTTCTCGTAGCGTGGCCAGCCGTCGGGATATTTCTTGGCGAAGGTTTCGAGCAGGAGCTTCTCCGTGGCCGGCTCTTTGACGATGGCTCCGGTTGCTTTGAACGAAGGGCCACCGACCTTGCCAACGGCAATCTGTGCTTGTGGGCGCCCGGCCTTGATGCGTTTGGCGCGCCAGCTCGTTGGACGCGTCCCCACGTAGACGGCCCCGTCATGATGGAGGAACCAAATCTCCGCGGCTTTGCTGAGGTTGCCGTCCTTGCGAGTAGACTGAATGTAAACGTACTTGCTGTCGCGCAGGCCCGCTTCGAGTTCCGGCGAAAGCGCTGCCTGTGCCGACCCGTGGCACAGCAATGCCAGCACGAAGTAAAGCCCCAGGCGCGCGGAGCGATGGGATGCTCTGCGTGTTCCCAGGGCAAGTGGGCGCGTGTTAGCAGGGCGCGAGGCGAGGGAAACACAAGGCTGAGAAGCCGCCTTCGCCCACGTTGCCGAAGCAAGTGTCTTACGAATCATCTTTCTTCCTTTCGTGTCATTGTCGACGGATACTGCGACGTCACTTGCCTATGCCAGCTAGACGGGCCGCGCGCCAGTGATGGCGGCAAGTGTCGGGCTCGACGCGGCGCGTTCGACGTTGTCTTTCGATCAGCGGATTTTCAACCCCTGTTGGCCATAGTCTGCAAACCGGATAGTCCATCGACGCTAGGGAGGAACACGATGGCGGAAACCAGCGGCGGCGCGGTCATTGCCCAGATCCTACGGCAAGAGGGCGTCGAGAAATTCTTTGGCATCATCGACGGTACCTACACGCAACTGTTTGCCCACTGCGTGGAGCAGGGCATGGAGATGTTCTCGCCACGACATGAGGCCGTGGCGGCGCACATGGCGGGTGCCTATGCGCGGCTTACGGGCAAGCTCGGTGTGTGTATTGCCAGCAACGGCCCTGGAGTTGCCAACATGCTGGCAGGAGTGGCGGTAGAGAATGGAGAGGGCAACCGTGTCCTTCTCATCACCAGTTCGCGCCGCACCGGTATCACCTATCCAGACCGTGGTGGTGCCTACCAGTGCTTTGATCATGTCGCGGTCATCGGCCCCATGGCGAAGTGGTCGCAGAGTGTTTCTTCTTTCGCACGCTTGGCGGAGATGGCGCGTCAGGCCTTGCGCGCCTGCTTCAGTGGCCGTCCGGGAGTCGTGCACCTCGACGTGCCGGAGAACATCATCAACGGCATGGGGCCGCAGCCGCCGCTCCTACAGCCGCATCAGTACCGGCGCGTCGATCCTATCCTGGCCTCGGAGGCGCAGGTGGCGCGTGTGGCCGGAATGCTGACTTCCGCTGCACTGCCGATGTTGCACGTCGGTGGCGGGCTAATTCACTCGCAGGCGTTCACGGAGCTGGCCGAGGTTGCAGAGCTTCTGCATGCACCGGTTACGACCTCGTGGAGCGCGCGCAGTGCCTTGGCCGAGACCTCGCCCCTTGCCTGGCCCATGCCGCACATCGACGCCTGCACGCAGTTGCGCAATGCCGCCGATGTGGTGCTGGTGCTGGGCTCCGAGTTGGGGGAGACGGATTGGTGGGGTAAGGCACCGTACTGGGCGCCCAGCTCGCGCCAACGCGTCATTCACGTGGACATAGATGACAATAGTCTGGGGCGTAACCGCGGCGCCGAGATCAATATTCTCAGCGACGCGCGCAGCTTTCTGCAGCAGCTCATCCCCCATTTGCACGCGCTCGCGTCGAGTGTGCCGTTGGCACAGCGACGTGCCGAGGTGGCGCGGTTAGCTCAATATAAGGAACAGGATCGTGCCAATCTCGACACGGTGCTGGAGAATCGCAGTGCTCCCATGATCACGGCGCATGTGCCGGCGGTTTGTCGGCGTGTCTTCGATGATGATGCCGTGGTCGTCTTCGATGGCGGCAACACTGCCGTGTGGGGGCATTTCTACACCGAGCTGCGTACGCCCAATACCATGCTGCAAACGGCGCACTTCGGTCACCTCGGGGCTGGCGTTGGACAAGCCCTGGGTGCTGCCATCGCCCGTCCGGGGCATCAGGTCTATTGCCTGATCGGCGACGGGGCGATGGGCTTCAATATGCAAGAGATCGAGACAGCGGTTCGCTACAACCTCAAGCCGATCTTCTTGGTGTGCACCGATCGCCAGTGGGGCATGGTGAAGATCAATCAAATGGTGGCGCTGCAGCCGGTGCGCGACATGTTTGCGACGGCACTCGGCCCCGACCACAGCCGTACCATCAATACCGAGCTTGGCGAGATTGCCTGGGATCATTTGGCGTCCGCCATGGGTGCTTATGGCGAGCGTGTCTCCGATCCCAACCAACTCGAGCCGGCGCTGCGGCGCTGTCTCGACGAGAATCGCTGTGCCGTGATCCACGTGGACGTCGAACCCACCGCGCACATGTTTGCGCCCGGCCTGCAACACTTCAAAGACATGCACCAGGAGCCGGCAGGCGAATAGGGTCGGCGCTGCTGACTCAGCCGGTACTCTGGAGGGAGCAGGTGTGACCAGACAGAACATTTCTACGGGAACCGCGTGGGAGCCAGTGGTCGGCTATTCGCGAGCCGTGCGTGTTGGCGCTGTTGTGCATGTATCGGGGACCACGGCGACGGACAGCGACGGCAAGTTGGTGGGTGTGGGTGATCCGTACATGCAAGCCAAGCAGGCGCTGCGCAATATCGAAGCGGCTCTGCAACGCTGCGGAGCTTCTATGGCGGACGTAGTGCGAACCCGGATTTACGTCACCGACATCGACCAGTGGCAAGAGATCGGGCGTGCCCATGGCGATGTGTTCGCAGACATTCGTCCGGCCACTTCCATGGTCGAGGTGCGCCGTCTGATCAGCCCCGAAATGCTAGTTGAGATCGAGGCCGAAGCCATGATCGGAGCCAGCAAACAGTAGCGTATGAAATTGGCGTGAAGCGCTCTGTGGGCGCGTTGCTTGTCATCTTCGCATTGCTATGACGCGGCGACCCAGGAGACTGACAGGAGGCATACATGCGACGTATTCTCACCACGCTAGCAATCATTCTAGGGCTCGCTGCTACGGCGCGGGCAGAAGGGAAGAATCCAATGGTTCTGATTTCCACTACGCTCGGCGATATCAAGATCGAACTCGACGAGGCCAAGGCTCCGATCACCACCAAGAACTTCTTGGCTTACGTGAACGACAAGCACTACGACGGCACCATTTTCCACCGGGTCATCCCGGGCTTCATGATCCAAGGTGGCGGCATGGACAAAGACATGAAGGAACGGTCGACCAAGCCTCCGATCAAGAACGAAGCCGGCAACGGCCTCAAGAACGTCGTCGGCAGTATTGCCATGGCTCGCACTGGAGTCGTCGATAGCGCTACCGCGCAGTTCTTCATCAACGTCAAGGACAACACCTTTCTCAATCACACCGACGAGACACCGCGCGGCTTCGGCTATGCCGTGTTCGGCAAGGTAGTCGAGGGCATGGACATCGTGCAGAAGATCGAGAAGGTAGCCACGGGCAACCGTGGCATGCATGAAAACGTGCCGACCGAACCGGTGATCATCAAGTCGGCAACCGTGGTGAAGTAGCCACAAACCACTAGCCACAAACCACCGATCGAACCCCGCCCTGTGCCTGCCATCATTTTCGATCTCGACGGAGTGTTGATCGACTCCGAGGATCTGCAGTACAAGGCCTACTGTGAAGTGTTGGCGACATACAACCGCAAGCCAACCTTCGACGAGTATGCCGAGCACTGGATTGCGGCTGGGCGGGGACCGGAATACGCCGTCCGCACCTGGGGGTTGCCGATCGAGCCCGACGAGCTGCGGCGCGTCCGCAGCCCCGTCTACCACAAGATTCTGCGCGCCGAGGTGACTCTCATGCCCGGCGTGATCGAAGCTTTGGAGCGACTCTACACACAGTTCCCGATGGCCATTGCCACCAACTCGATTGCCCAAGATGTTGGCTACGTGGTCGAGCACTTTGCTCTGCAAAGGTACTTTCGCGCCGTGGTGTCGCGCGACGACTACCGGCGCGCCAAGCCCGAGCCTGATGCTTTCCTTACGGCGGCGGCGAGACTGGAAGCTGCCGCCAAGCAATGTGTCGTCATTGAAGACGCTCACAAGGGAGTGCTTGCCGCGCATCGGGCCGGAACCCGTTGTATTGCGGTGCCCAACAAGTGGACCGTCAGGAATGACTTCTCGCTTGCCGATCGTGTGGTCGCGAGCCTAGACGAGCTGACGCCGGAGTTGGTCGAGCGCGTGGTCGAGTCGCGCAGACTTTAAGCTACCGAGCGTCTCTTCGAGCGGAGCAAAGGCCGGAGCAAAGCCTATGGATAAGCGTGTTGAGGTTGCCATCGCTGCCGCGCAAGCGGCCGGAGAAATTGCTCGCAAGTACTTCAATACGGCTCTGGACGTGGAGCTGAAGGGGGATCTGTCTCCGGTCACCCGTGCCGATCGCGAATGCGAGCAGCGGATCGTCGAGGTCTTGCAGGCAGCCTATCCTGAGCACGGGATCTACGGGGAGGAATTCGGCGAGCGCGCTGGCAAAGGTTCGCGTTGGATCATCGATCCAATCGACGGCACCAAGAATTTCATTCGAGGTATCCCGTATTTTGCGACCTTGATCGGTCTCGAAGAAGAGGGAGAGATCACTGCTGGAGTGGTCTATGCGCCGATCGTCGATGATCTCCTCTACGCGGCGAAAGGGCAGGGTGCCTTCGATCGCCACGGCCGCGTGCACGTCTCGGACATTCGCAACCTCGATGAAGCAACCGTTCTCTTCGGTGGCCTCGACGCATTCAAGAAGGAAGGCCACTGGCGCACTGTGGAAAGGCTCGTCGAAGGTTCCAGCCGCCAGCGTGGATTCGGAGACTACTTCGGCCATACCTTTGTTGCACGTGGCCAGGCAGAGGTCATGCTGGAACTCGATCTCAAGCCCTACGACCTAGCGCCACTCAAGATCATCTTGGAGGAAGCCGGAGGGCGGTTCACGGATTTCTCCGGTAAGCCGACCATCTATGGAGGCAACGCTGTTACCTCCAATGGCCTGATCCACGACGATATCGTGGCCATGCTGCGGCAACGGGACTGAGCATGGGCAAGCGCGTGCCGGCGGAAGGACAGGGAGACCTCTTTGCTCCGAGCCCGCGCCCAACAGCCCGGCCGCAACAAGAGGCAACTGAGCGTTGGAAGATGCCCGAGAATGACGGTTTCACGGTGGCCGAGATTCGCCTGCGTTGGTCGAAGCGGCTTACTCCCGGACAGGTTGCCAAAGTCGAGGCAGAGTTGAACCGGCTGCCGGTACTGCTCAGCAAGCTCCGGTTTGGGGCCGTCGAGGTCGAACGCGCCTTCGTACGCCGCCGCCGACAGTAGGTACGGTTACCACACTAGACCGGGCAGCCAAGCGATCCGTTGAGAGGGGCACTGGCGCACTCTGGGAAGGTGCGCCAGCGCAAACACGGTGCAGCGCAGTGGCGAAACCGGCACACCGGGCACTTAAGCGAGACGGTGCCAACCGCCTCTCTTAAAGCTTATGAAGCTCCCTTTTCCTTGGCTTGCTTGTTGCGTTGGCAAGGGCAGCCGGCTGCTTTCTCACCAGGCGCCGCTGAGCCAGCGCCTGCGGCTTCGTGGGCACAAGCCGCGGCCCCGCAGCAACTGCCATCGGCCTTGCAGCCACCTGCCGCTTCTGTCGCACCATCCTTCTGTGCCGGTGCTGCCGCAGGCTTGTCGGCCGCCTCTTCGGCAAGAACCGGAACGGCAGCAACCGTAATGGCCACGGCCAAGGCAAGCATCCACGAGGTGAGTTGTTTCACGGTGAGTCTCCTTAGTGAGCTACAAGCAACGCGCCTAGCGCTGCCAGTCGATGCGGAGCCGCTGGGGCGTGACAGCCGGCGTCTCGATGGGTTCTCACGCACCTGGCACGCGTGTTCGAGAAGTTCGGGATCGAGTGCGAGGCTTGTCGCCATGTTTGCTCCGTGGGCCGCAACCTACACACTCAAGTGCACCGCCGCAATCGCAGCCGGGATCTGCATGGTGGTCTGCCAATAGGGCTCCGGCCTGACCGTAATCCATGAACGCGATTTTCATGGTAGAGTCCTCCTGTCCCCTCGCGTGGGAACTGAGAACCAGCGCACCTCCCGCACCTCCCACCTCTCTCCCTTGCACTGGGGTAGCGATTGCTCTCCCTTACCTCAGGTGAAAGGACAGCAGGCCATGCGGGCTCGTATCTACGATGCGGTTATCGTGGGCATGACGGCGTCTTGGTATCGCGCCGTGCTCGAGCGGTTGCCGCGGGGTTGCCGGCTACTCGACGTGGGCATCGGTACGGGTAGCGCCTTGCTCGCCAATGCCGACCTGGTGCGTGAAAAGGACCTGCACATCACCGGCGTGGATATCGATGCCGCGTATGTGGATCGCTGCCAACAAGGCATCACGGAGCACGGCATGCACAAACACGTGCGTGTGTGCCTGCAATCCATCTACGAGCACCGCGATGTCCCGTACGACGCCGTCTATTTCAGTGGCAGCTTCATGCTGTTGCCCGACCCAACCGCCGCTCTGCGTCATGTCGGGTCTTTGCTTGTCCCCAACGGCAGGTTGTATTTCACGCAAACCTTCGAAGCCCGGCCCTCGCCCTTACTAGAGGTCGTCAAGCCGTTGCTGCGTTGGGTGACTACAATCGACTTCGGCAGTGTCACCTACGAACATGACTTCCGCCGCGCCTTAGAGGCTGGCGGGTTTGAGATCGAGGAGAGAGAGGTCATCGAGAGCCACCGCCGCCGATTCGCCCTGTTGCTCATCGTCAGACCGCAGGCTGTAGGTCGGAGGAACAAAGAGATTGGAGAAGCTACTCCTCCACGCTGACGCATCGCATTGAGAATCTGTGCGCGGCGCAACGCAATCAAGAGATAGTGGCACACGCTTTTCCCCAGGAGGGACGCCATGACAAAGCTCGACGGCTTCACCTCGTATTGCCAAGAACTCCTCGACGGCGTCTACGACTGCGTCGATCGAATCATCCTCAACGGCTACTTCGCCTCGGGATCGTATGGT
>CAZGSN010000482.1:0-3201 GCA_964528465.1 uncultured Binatia bacterium (SeqCode) | reverse complement strand
ATAGTTCTAACCGCTAACCCAAAACAAAGAGCGGCAGGTCGAAGTGTCGACCGCCGCCCTTTGTTTGATGGCCTCGCGTTGAGGTGCAGGCTGATCTCGGAACAGTCTGCAAGGCTATTCAGTCGTCCCCTCTTCTTCGTCCTCGTCATCCCCACCTTCTTCTTCGGTTCCCTCTTCCCCTCCGAGCTTCTTGGCTTGCTTGCGCTCCAAGCGCTCCTTCATCTTTGCCTCTTGCTTTAGCTTACGGGCCATTTCCTTGCGTCGTTTTTGATCACGCTTGAAGGTCTTACCACCAGCCATCGCCAAACTCCTTTCCGCATCACGCCGCCGCCACTGCCATACTGGCAGCAAAGATTCGCTCACGTGAAAGCTTCGGCAACCTACCAGAGGTCCCCAAGCCGAGCAATTCGCGCTCTTGCCCCTTTCCTTCGTCGCTGAGCGGACTTTCAGAATACCCGCCCCCCATTTCGAATCGGGGACGATTATCTTGAGTAGGCCGCCGGGGACAAGCAACAGTGGTTGGTGGACAGCATTCTGTAGGGATAGCGCCTCCGTGCGTTTCGCACCCTCTAAGATGACGGCTCCAGCTCCTTGATCCGCTTCTTCAGCCAAGCCCGTTCCCAGAAGTTCGTTGCCTTGGAAAGGAGGGTGGCGTGGGCGTCGGCGGCTACGCGTTTGGCGTCCTGATGGTCGGGATCGGTGGCCAGCACCAGGTCCGTGAGGTGAATCGCCTCGACGCATTCATCCGCGGCGAGCCGGCGCTGGGCAGTCGCGATGAGCGCCCCGGCTCCCGCAGCCGCCACAACATCCGGCGCGATCGCCAACAAGGGTGTGGCGTAGAGTTCGGTGGTGGAGCGGTGGTGGAACCAACCTGCGTAGTTCTCCCAGATGGCACGCACATTCCAACTCACCTTTCCGTAACCCTCGCCTACGTCGAGAGCCTCGGGCAGGCGGATCTCACGCATGAGAGTATGCACGTCGAGGCCCGCGTTCATACCTTCCACAGTCCGGTCGTGGATCCATTGCGTGGCATCGCGCAGACGGGTCAACTCCTCCTCGATGACTTCCTCGCCATCAATGGGATCGAAGTGCCCGGTAACGATTCGTGCCGGACGTAGAGCCCGGACACGATCGACCGACGCCACATAGTCGAGCGCGTCGCGGTAGCGGTCGCCGCGCACGGTGACGAGATTGGGGACGTGTCCGAACAGAGGACCCAGCATATTTCCCGTAAGCAGCGTGCGGCTTTCCGGCAACCAAACGACCAGCGCGTCCGTGGTCTCGCCGCCTGGGGTCGAGATCAAGACTAGGCGTCGGCCGCCGATCACCAACTCGAGTTCGTCCGCGAACGTCAGCGTCGGCTCCGGGCGCGCCTGCGGCGGAAGCTCGTCGCGAGCCTTACCCGCACGGGCGAAGGCCACTTGCAGCTTTTCGGTCCACGCAAATCCCGCGTTGCGTTGACGAAACGCCTGTAGACGCTCGAAGTCGTCGCGGAAGATGCGGAAGTTTGCATGAGTGACGATTTGCGTCGTCGGTTCGCGAAACTGATCTGTGCCGCCCAGGTGATCCGGATGGCCCTGCGTGAGAATGATGGAGTGGATCGGCGACGGATCCACCGCATCGAAGGCCGCACGATGGTAGGGTGCCTCGAAGCCCATGCCGCAGTTGATGATGATGCGCCCCGCGTCAGTTGCCAGCATGTACGAGTTCGACAGACCGGCCGACATCCACAAGCCGCCGCCAAGGTCAACCGCCGGTGCGTCGGTTGCCGGCATGATGGCATCCGCGCCCGGACGGGAACGGTGCATAGCGACGCGCTTTGTCGTCTTGCTCATCGCTCTTCCTCCATGGTGACCAAGACCTTGCCGCAGTCGGCAGCACCACGCACCACCCCCAGCGCCTCGTCGAAGCGCCCCAGCGGAACCCGATGGGTGATCACCTTGGACAGATCGCGGCGCGCGAGCAGATCGATCGCGTCCTCGAAACGTCGTGGATATTCCATGGAGCCGTGGATCGAGAACTGCTTCATCATCACCAGCAAGAAGCTCGTGGGAATCGGGGCATAGTGCAGAGCAACGACCGATAGGCGTCCGCCGGCGCGTCCACGCTCGAGCACTTCGGTAATGACTTGCGCTGCACCCGAGGCTTCGATGAAGGCGTTGGTGGCGGGGGTTGGTCCGTATAGGAAGGGCGCCGTTCCGTGTAGACGTGCCAGCTCGTCCCACACATCGCAACCGGTCGGATCGAGTGCCGCCTGCGCGCCGATGGTGAGGGCGAGGGCACGGCGGCGCGCGTTCGGATCGATGGCAACCACTTGCTCGATGCCGCGATCGAGCAAGGTGGCAAGCGCGAACAAGCCAATCGGCCCGCAGCCGAAAACCGCCACTTTGTCCCCCGGCTTCACTTCCGCACGCTCGACCGCCTGCATGCCGACGGCAAGCGGCTCGGCGAGAGCAGCGACATCGAGAGGCAGTCCTTCGGGAACACCAAAGAGGCGACCGCCTCGTGCTGCCTCGCGCACCAAGAGAGTCGGGGTCAGACCGCCCTCGCCAGCGCCAATTCCGATGCGACCCAACTCGTCGTTGCCCGGGTGGACAACGACGCGCTCGCCCACCGCGATCCCGCGTACTTCGCTGCCGATCCAGTCGACGGTGCCGGCAATCTCATGGCCGAGGCAGAGCGGTTTGCCACCTGAACCCGGGCGGCCGCCAAGACGGATGAAGGAGAGGTCGGTACCGCAGATGCCACACGCAGCTACCGCGACAACGGCATCGCGCGGTCCGGGCTTTGGCTGCTCAATTTCGTCGACTCGCACATCCTCCGGACCATGCACACGCACCTGTCGAACCATCAGCGCACCTCCGGGCGGACCTGCGGAAACGCCTCGAAGTAGAACGCGAAGCGCTCGCGCACCTCTTCAGGATCGAGGCCGAAATCTCCGCGCAGATCGTAAATCATGCGACCATTCTTGCCACGCGGGTTACTGGCGACATAGTCGGTGAGCTGCCTGCAAGTTTCTTCAGGCACCCCAAGCCCTGACACTTCGAGGATACGGGTCACGGTGCCCAACTCGTCGGACATGAATTGGCCGAACTCGACGTCCACGCGTTTCTCGGGCGGGATCAAGTGCAGGTCGCGCACCGATGCACGCAGGAGCCGGTCGATGCGATCGAGCCAGTAGGTGGCAAGCCCGTCGGCATC
>CAZGSN010000481.1:0-5446 GCA_964528465.1 uncultured Binatia bacterium (SeqCode) | reverse complement strand
CGTATCCGGCCGGGAAAACGGGGAGCGCATCGTTGTCCTGACGGTCGTTCCCGGCCGAGCACACGATCAGGATGCCAGCTTCGCCGGCCGCGACGATGGCTTCGCGCTCGGGGATCGCATCGGCGATGGCCTCGTTTAGATGGGCTAGGGTAAAGGGCATAGAAGACTCCTAGAGCGGACGAATCGAAGCTCCCTCGATGGCAAGGTCGCGGTCCATTCCCCAGACTTCGTGAATGGCCAATTGCCGCATCAAGACGAGGCTGGAAGCATCGACATAGGTGAGCTTGTGACCGCGCAAGCGATCGAGCTTACGCCCCACTTCGTTGTGGTGCTTCGTATCCAACGGATGAATTCGTAAACCGGGGAGATCGGCCAAGAAGAGCCGGAAGGTCCGCGCCGCTTCCTCGCCGAGACGATGCAAGAACCACCCGTAGGTTTCCGCCACTACAGCCAGGGACGTATGCCACTGGCGCGGCGGGTTGGAAAACAGAGCTACGGCCGCATCGTGGTAGGTGTCGGAGCGATCCAGGAAGGCGATAAAGATTCCCGAATCCAAAAACACACGCCCTGCCATGCACTAGGGCCGCCCACGCCCGTACACGACCTCATCGACGCTTTGGCTGGCCCGCGGATCTCCGGAGGCCAGTGTCCCCGCGTAGCGGAGCCACGGATGCTGGGCTTGGGCGGGACGTTGTAGGCGGACGGCCACGGCCCGACGCAGGAACTCTGCGAGAGAGACTCCTTCGCGTCGAGCCTCGGTCTTTGCCGCACGATACGATGCTTCGTCGAGAGAGATTTGGGTGCGAATCATTTGTTATCAACGATAGGAGGCATGATAACAGCCGTCAATCACCAGTTGGGTCTCGAGCCTTATCCCATCAAGGGTTTGGTGGCGCCGTGCTCCTGGCGCAGCTTGTACTTCTCCACGCGCTGGGTGGCGGTCTTGGGCAAGGAATCGCGCAGCTCCCACAGGCGTGGCACTTGGAACTTAGCCAAGCGTTGCGCGGCGAACTGACGCAGCTCTTCCATGTCGAGCGGGCCGTTGGCGACGATGTACGCCTTCACCTCCTGGCCCAACACCGGGTCGGGCACACCGATGACGGCACAATCCACAACCTGCGGATGCTCGCGCAGGGTCTTCTCGATCAACACGGAAGACATGTTTTCGCCACCGCGGCGGATGACGTCGCGCTTGCGATCGACAAAGTACAGCCATCCGTCTTCGTCGAGATAGCCGAGGTCTCCGGTGAAGAACCAACCATCCCGCAAGGCCACCGCGGTTTCTTCCGGGTTGCGGTAGTACTCCGTCATGCGATGCGGCGAGTGAATGACGATCTCTCCGACTTCTCGTGCCTTCAGCACGGTGCCGTTGTCTTCGAGGACGCGAATGGTCACTCCAGGTACCGGCGGGCCGCAAGACCCGGGCCGCGACGGCTGTCCAATCGGTTCGATGGTAACCACACCGGCGTCGGTGGAGCCGAAGCACTCGGCGACATGTTCTACGCCAAAGCGCTGCAAGATGCGGTCGCGAATGGTGGCGCTGCCGAGGCCGAGAATGACGCGCAGGGGATTATCCTTCTCGAGGTCCGACGATTCCTGTGTCAGCAGAATCGCCAGGATGGTGCCGAGTGTGTACACGACGGTCGCGTGGGTGCGATGCACCAAGGGCCAGAAGTCCGACTTTTGAAAGGCTTTGGGAAAGGCCACGGCGCCGCCTGCCTGTAGGGCCGTAACCACTGCTCCCCAGGCGTTGCCGTGGAATAACGGAGTGACCGCCAGGATCACATCGTCCTGGGTAATGTGCAGAGTCTCCAGAAAGTGTGCTCCCGCAGCCCCGGTACTGTGATGGCAGAAGAGGACGCCCTTGGGGTTGCCGGTGGTTCCGGAGGTGTAGAGCAGCGTCGATGGGTCGTCGGCGTGGATCGGCACGCCTGGTGGGTTATCCGAAGCGGCAGCGGTCCTGGCATCGAGCCCAACGGCACCTTCGACCTCACCGCCACAGGTTGCGACCTTGGTAATCGCCGGCAATCGCATGCGTGGCGGTAGGAAGCTGGCAACGTGCTCGACGTGGGTGACGATTACCCGCGGCTCGCAATGTTGCACGATATAGCCCAGCTCCTGCGCTCCGAGTGTCGGGTTGATGGGATTGATGATGCCGCCTGCCCGCAGGATCGCGAACTGCGCCACCACATACTCGATGCTGTTGCCCATGCCGAGTGTGACGCGGTCGCCCTTGACCACGCCCAGCTCGATGAGCGCGTTGGCCATGCGGTTCACCAGCAGGTCGAACTCGCGGTAGGTAACACGGCGTCCCTCGTGCAGGAGGAACGGATGATCTCCACGCTGTGCGACGTTGCGCGCCAGAACGTCGAGAATCAGCATGTGCGAGCGCATCCTTCTCTGGTCAAGGTCGATCTCATGCTTGTCCTATTGTCTCCGAGCTTGCTGCATCTTGCCATGTGCTGACCACGAGGCTGAGCCTCGAAGACCTTGCGTTCCCAGGCAGAGCCTGGGAACGAGTAAGGCAGTGGAGACGCCGCGCCCTCGCGGCGCATCAGCCGGATTGCCTGCCTAATCGAATTGGCGGGCAAAGCGGGCAGAGCCTGGGAATCAGAGTGCGGGCAGGAGCCTCTTATTATTTCTCGTTCCCAGGCTCTGCCTGGGAACGCACAACCTTCAAGGCTCAGCGTGCCGAGGAGCTGCAGAGCTTCTCCCAAACTGTTGCGGGATACCGCGGAGGCTACGGATGAATGCATTGTCCCTACCGAAGCGGAGGCAGCGCGCTTTCGTGATCCCGCCAGGCTGTGACGACTTCTTGTGTCGTGGTGACGGTCGCCAGTAGCCGCAGGGTGTTTTCGAACACGGCGTCGACGTAGGCGTCCGGTGTGCCGGCGACGCCGTCGCGCGGCAGTACGACTTGATAGCCGCAGTTCACGGCTTCGATGGTCAGGCCGGTGATGCCGATGTTCACCGACACGCCACAAGCCACTACCGTCCGCACCCCTAAATTGCGCAGCACCTGGTCGAGTTCGGTGCCGTGAAAGGGAGTGACCCCGTGCATGCGATGCAACACATAGTCACCCTCTTGAGGCGCTAGTGGCGCGACCACGGCCTGCTGCGGCGACCCGAGAACCAGTGGCGTGCCCTTGCGGCCTAGGGCCAGCAGTAAGCAATTTGCCGTTGAGCCACCGCTGTCGGCGCGGCGTGATGCGTTGAGATAAAAAATCGGAACCTGCGCCCGGCGTGCGGCCGCTACGACGGTGGCAATGCGATTCACGGTGCCGTGGCTAGCGACCGCCTCGCCGAGGGCATTCAAACGCCCGGAGCCGGCACCAATGACACCCTCTTGGCACTCCATGATCAGAAGCGCCGAACGCTTGCGGTCGAGCAATTGCTGCAAATCAACGGGCATGAGGATGGAAGCGAGGCACGCGGCGCAAAGTCATCGCGTGCCTCGCAGCAGACTGGTCAGGCGGCGAGCCCGTACAGGCGCGCCGGATTCTTGGTGAGAATGCCGTCTTTGGCCGACTTCGACAGGTCGTTGCGCTCCTCGATGATCTTGACGGTGTCAGGGAAGCGGCAATCCCAGTGGCAGTAGTCCGAGGCGTACACGACTACGCCTTCGCCACATTTGTCGACGACATTGGGGATAGTCTTCTCGTCCGGATCACAGCCAATGAAGCAGCGGCCGGAGAGAATGTACTCGCTGGGCTTGCGATCGATATGCGGGGCTTGCTCAGGTGTCAGCTCCCAGTGCTCGTCGAGTCGCTCCAGCCAGAACGGTAGCCAGCCGACGTTGGCTTCAAGGAAAGCCACACGCAGCTTGGGGAAGCGGTGCAAGATGCCGCCGACGGAGAAGCTCATCACGGCAAGCATCTGGCCGACGGGATGGGTGAAGGCATGTGTTTCCAAGCGTGTCTTGAAACGATCGACGCCGATCGGCACCTGGTCGATGGCCTGGCCACCACCGTGCACACACACCGCGACATTGAGCTTTTCGGCCTCGGCCCAAACGATGTCGAAGCTCGGATGATCGAGATTCTTGTCGCGAGCATGCTGGGGTGTGACCATTCCGACCATGCCGTGCTGAGTGACACAACGCCGCAACTCGGCGACTGCCGCTTCCGGGTCGATCAACGGCAGTTTGGCAACCGACATCAGGCGCTTGGGGTTGTAGCGCAGGAACTCGGCGCGGGCGTCGTTGAGCGTCTGGCACACGGCAATCGCGAAATCGCGATCGAGCCCAGCCCACTCTTCTCCGGCGCCGCCTGGAAACATGATGGTCTGATCGATGCCTTCGAGGTCCATGTCTTCGAGACGCGACTTCGGGTCGGTCATGCCGGCGCGCTCGAGGCTGTTGAGCTTGGCCGTTCCCTTCGTCTCCTTCACGCCCACACCTGGTAGGTTCGCAAAGTGCGTCTTGATACGCGCGCGGCGCTCTTCCCATTGCGGCTTGAACTTCTCGGGTAGACGCTCCCACCAGTTTTGCAGGTCGCCGCCGTGGCCGTCCGCATCGATTACAAAGTGACCATACTTGCCCATTGCTGTCTCCTGTTACGGCTGCCGCGGCAACCGGTTGCTCTAACTAGCTACGCGATCTGAAAGACGCCGCGCGCGAGCTGGCCTTCTCTGAGGTCGGCTAACGCCGCGTCGAAATCATCGAGTGGGTAATGCCGTGTAATCAGCTCATCAATCTTCAATCTGCCGCCGAGGTACAGATCGGCGAGCATGGGAAAATCCACGCGTGGCCGGGCTGTGCCGTAGCGGCAGCCGAGGATGGATTTGTTCTGATACAGGGCGTGGACAATGAAATCGAAGCTCGACCCCATCTTGGGTACGCCCACGATCGTCATGGCTCCGCCCGCACCGAGCGCCTCTAAGGCTTGCTTGATGACGGTGAGGTTGCCGACGGCTTCGAAGGTGTAATCGGCTCCGCCACCGGTGAGTTCACGCACCGCGGCGACGGGATCTTCCTTGGAGCTGTCGATGGTATGTGTGGCTCCGAAGCGCCGCGCCCATTCGAGCTTCTGCGGCATGACGTCAACGGCAATGATCTTCGACGCTCCGGCCAAGACCCCGCCCTGCACGCAGTTGAGACCGATACCGCCCACACCGAACACAGCCATGGTCGCGCCGGTTTCGACTTTGGCGCGATTCACCACGGCGCCGAAGCCGGTCATGATGCCGCAGCCAATCAGGCAAGCGCGATCGAAGGGTACGCGCGCGTCGATGGGGATGGCCCCTTGCTCGCGTACCAGGGTGTACTCGGAGAAGACACTGGCATTGGCAAACTGAAAGGCCTGCTTGCCATGCACGGTGAAGGGACGCGTGTCCTTCGGATTGGGCGCGTTGCGGCACTGCGTCGGCCGGCCGATCTCGCAGGCAGGACAACGGCCGCAGTGCGACAGGGTGGAGACGATGACGGCGTCTCCTTCCTTCACCGAGG
>CAZGSN010000480.1:0-6784 GCA_964528465.1 uncultured Binatia bacterium (SeqCode) | reverse complement strand
CGTGCTTACCACGCGCCTCTTCCCGCAATTCCGTGGTGGTTCCCTGCAATGCTGCCAGCTTCTCGCGCAGCTCTGCCACACTACCGGCCAGCTCCTTTTGCTGTTCCATGAGGGCGTTGATCGATTGTTCGATTTGCGCGCTGGAGCCACCCTTCCCCGGTTTCGGCTCAGCAAGCGCGCCAGCGGCAGGCAGCCAAGCCAGACTCATTGCCACCCATCCGTACCAAACCCACGCGTACCCGCCGCACCTGCGTCCGCTCGCTACCACCCTATTCTCCTCATGTGTTGCCTCGAACTGCCGCCGAAGACAGGCTCTGTAGGTAAAGGCGGCCAACTTGTCCAGCAAAAGACGAGGGCCGAAGCAGGGCCACGGCAAAGTCTGCGACGGAGACATGGCACCCGCGCTCACTGGCGCCCAGTCTATCCGCGCCTCTGGCGGTGCGTGTTGTTCGACGGTGTCGCGGACGCTGCTGTATCCTCGGGGTCGGAATCGGGATCGGAATCGGGATCAATGACGACCTCGCAATAGCCGGCCTGCGCCTCTGCGACCATGTAACCACGCCGACCGAGCTTGGTTAGCATCGCAACGATACGATCAAGCACTGCCTTGGCTCGGACATTTTCCTCAGACGACAGAGCGCCGCAGATTTCGAAAACATCCTGAGATGGCGCCGCATTCCAAGGCCGACCCGCGGGCGATCTCGAAATACCGGCGGCGATCACCGTCGGTGACCTTGCCGTTCCCCTCTGCGATGTTCAGCGGAATAGCCTGTGATGCTCGCAGCAACTGCTCCTTCGCGTTTCGATGGCCCTTGATGCCCTCACACATGCGATACGCCCACCCAACGTACTCAATGGCAGCGCGATATACATCAAGTCGCTCGTGGCCGAAGCTCATGCTGCTACCCTCGATTCCGATTCCGACCCCGATTCCGATTCCGATTCCGATCGGGGCTAGTGATACATTTCCATGACGTCGATGACGCCTATCTCGCGCATGGCCTCGAACACCCGACTCTTGATCTCCTTGACGCTGGACAAACCTAGAATCTCTGCTGCCAAAGCTTGCGTCTGCGCGAAGCTCACCGCCCGCACCAAGCGCTTGATCAAGGGAATGAAAAACGAGCCCATGCTCAAATCGTCCAAGCCTAGTCCCAGCAAGACCAAGGCACACATAGGGTCCGCCGCCATTTCGCCACAGATCGAAACGCGCTTTCCGGCACGCTTGGCAGCGTCCACCGCCGAAGCAATGCATTGCAAGACCGCAGGGTGCAGGGGCTCATACAGCGGGCTCACCTTGCGATTATTGCGGTCGACAGCCAGCACGTACTGAATCAAGTCGTTGGTGCCGATGCTGAAGAAGTCGACCTCCTGCGCCAACGCCGGCGCCAGGTAAACGGCCGACGGTACTTCCATCATCATGCCGACAGGGATGTTTGGGTCGTAGGCGTAGCCGGCACGGCGGACCTCATCCTGCGCTTCCCCCAGCCAATCCTTGGCTTTGCGCAGTTCCTCCATACTGGAGATCATTGGGAACATGATGCGCACGGGACCATCGAGGCTAATCCGTAAGATGGCGCGCAACTGCGCCTTGAACACTTCGGGTTGCTCGAGGGAAATGCGGATCGAGCGCCAACCGAGGAAGGGATTTTCCTCGCGCGTCACGTTGAGATACTGCGGATACTTGTCGGCTCCGAGGTCGAGAGTGCGAATGGTGATGGGCTTTCCCTGCATGCGCTCGACGGCACGCCGGTAGAGTTCGATTTGCTCGTCTTCGGTAAGAAAATCCCGGTGCGATAGAAATGCGACTTCGGTGCGATACAGCCCAATGCCCTCGGCTCCATGCATCCGGGCGAGAGGGATGTCGCCGAGCAACCCGATATTTGCCGACAAGGCAACGCGATGCCCGTCGGTAGTTTCGGCAGGTAGGTCTCGCAGGGTCTCCAGGTCGCGATTGAAGGCCCGATACTCTTGGATCAGACGGTCGTACTCGCCCTCCACTTCGGGGGATGGATTGACAAAGACTACGCCGGCATTGCCATCGACGATGAGGTGATCCCCCTCCTGAATTGCCTCTTCGGCTTGGGCCACCGCCACGACGGTAGGGATCTCCAGCGAGCGCGCCAGAATGGCCGCATGCGAGGTCACGCCCCCAGTAGCGAGCACAATGCCCTTGAGATCTTCTTGCTCGACAATCGTGAGGTCGGACAGCACCACGTCCGTAGCCACCAACACCACGTCGCTGGAGAAACGCCGCTGGCGCTCGCCCAGACCCAGCAAGTGGTGCAATAGACGCTGACCAATGTCTTTGATGTCGGCAGCGCGGTCCTTCATGTAGTCGTCGTCAAGGGCCGAGAACTGCTCCACGAGTTCCTGAACCGTTTGTCCGAGGGCTGCTTCCGCGCTCGCGCCGTCACGAATTGCGGCCTCGATGCGTCCAAGAAAGCTCTCATCTTCGAGCATCAAGCGCTGGGCATCGAAGATGGCAGCATCGATCTCCGGCACCGAGGTCTGTATCCGTTCCTTGGTGCGGCGCAGTTCGTCGGAAGCGCGCTTCACGGCATTGCGCAGGCGCGCCAGCTCACGGCGCAAGGGCTGGCGGCGTTCACCGCTCGCCGCGCTAAAACTCAACCGCGAAGCGAGAAAATGGGCGCGCCCGATCCCAAACCCGGGAGAAGCACCCAGACCGGTAAGCCGCGATGGACGCTGCGCCCCACGTTCCCCTTTGGCTTCGTGGCCGGCGCGCCATTCGGGACGTTGAGGCTCCGGCTCTAGCTTGCTGCTCGGGGCGGACAAGAGCGCTCGTGCCAGGATTCCTCCCACCGGAACGGTGATGGCTCTCAGAACCCGCACCTCGTTGGGAGTAAAGTAACGGCGCCGCGACGTCTGCACGACCAGCACACCGACAACATTGCCACCGTCGAAAACAGGAATCCCAAGAAAGGAGTGGTACCGCTCCTCGCCCGTCTCGGGGAAGTACTTGTACCGCGGATGCGACAGGGCATCGACCGCCATCACCGGCTGCAGTTTCTGCACGACAATTCCGGTGAGCCCCTCATCAATCTTCATGCTGACGCTGCCGATCGAGCTGGGATCCAGCCCGGTGGTTGTCCACAGATTCAAGACCTGGTGCTCGGCGTCGTAAACGTAAATGGAGGCAACCTCCATGGACAGATTCGCGGCAATCGTGCGCACGATGCCCTGGGCCGCGGCCCGGTGATCGCTCGAATGGGTGATTAGAGCGCCGATCTCTTCGATCAGTCGCAGCCCGGGCCGGCGCTGCCCGGGGCGCACAACGCCACGCCGCTGGCGCGCTCTCCCGGTGCTGGTGTGTTTGTCGCTGTCCGCCATGAATTGCCGCGCCGGCTTATATCCAAGGGTAGGAGCGGCGTAAACGCTGGGGGGTTCAGGGTTCTGAGGTGCGGGAGTGCTGAGCCCGAAAACCTCAGTTGGGTTGGAAGTCAACTGGACGCGCGCTTCGAGACGCCGCCAAAATCCTTCGATACGCTTCGCTACTCAGGAGGCGGCTCCTCAGCGCGAACGGTTGCGGGGCTCAGTAAGCAAACTTTCCGTTCGGCCTGAGGAGCGGCCATCGGTTCAGGCCGCGTCTCGAAGGCCGTCTCAAGTGCCGTTGCGAGCTCGTGGGCAATTGAATTGAGGTTTTCGGGCTCAAGATCCACGCTGCTGCTTGGTCGTCATGCCGGCGCAAGTCGGCATCCAGTGCCGGAAAGCCAGCGCTTCCGCCTTCCATCTGGCATTGGCTCCCGGCTTTCGCCCCCCCAGGCCGGGTGGCGCCGCAGGTCGATGCAAACGCCGGCGAACAGGTGGCGCCCTGCGCCCGACCCTCACTGCAAATGGCATGGACGATCGCTTCTTCGAGAGCAGCATCCCAGGTCGCACCGCGGGCCATGGAGACGGGGAAGCAGGTAGAGTGACCCATGACGATGCCGCTCGGCCCGTCGGTGAAGCGAATGCCTGGGATGCCATGAGGCGGCACGGCGCCGGCGACGATCGGCGCGTGGTTGTAGCCGAAGCGGCCCATGTCGAGGATGCCGGCCCAAAAGCCCCGATCGCCGTCGAGCAGGCCGAGCTGTTCTCTCGGCGTCAGTTGCTGCAGCAGAATGCGACCCTCGTCAGATGACAGCAGCCCCTTGGAGTTCCGCGATCTCCCCCGCCGTTAGACCGAGCACACCTTGATAGATTTCCACGTTGTGGGCGCCGAGTTCGGGAGCACCATGAGCAATGCGGCCGCTGCTCTCCGACAAGTGCGGATAGACTCCTTGCATGCGCAGGGAGCCTACGACCGGATCGTCGACGCGGACGATGTTTTCGCGTGCGGCATAGTGGGGATCGGAAAAAATATCGGCGATGGAGTAGGCGCGGGAGACGGGAACTTGCGCGGCCACGAGGATTGTTTCGACCTCTGCGGCGTCGTGTTGCTTCACCCAGGCGCCGACAATGGCGTTGATCTCCTCGGCGTGAGTCACGCGTGCGGCAAAGCTGCAAAAGCGCGGATCGTCGAGAAGATCGGCGCGGCCCATGGCCGTGGCTAGGCGTGGGAACAAGGCATCTCCGGCAGCGACAATCGACAAAAATTGCCCGTCCTTGGTTTCCCAGTTGTCGAGCGGCGCCGAGTTACGCAAGCGATTGCCCTCGCGTTCGCGCACTTCGCCCAAGCGATCGTAGGCGGTGACGGTGTGTTCGAGGACACGAAACACCGACTCGTACAGCGACAGATCCGCCACCTGGCCACGACCGCTGCGCACGTCGCGATGGTACAGCGCCAGCATGATGGCGAAGGCGTTGAAGACACCAGTGAGGTAGTCCGACAACAAGATGCCCGGGCGCACTGGCGGACGATCCTTGTAGCCGGTGAGGTAGAGGAGCCCGCCGAAGGCAATGCCAATACGATCTAGCCCAGGGCGGTCGCGGTAGGGGCCGGTCTGTCCGTACACCGAAGCTCGACTCAAAATCAGACGCGGATTGATGGCATGCAGTACGTCGAAGCCCAGCCCCCAGCCTTCGAGCGTCGTCGGCTGGAAATTCTCGACGACGACGTCACTGACCGCGGCGAGGCGCCGCAGCAGGTCTTGTCCTTGCGGCTTGCGCAAGTCGAGCGTGATCGACTTCTTGCCGCGCCCCTCCACCGCCCACCACAACGAGTAGCCATCCGCGAAGGGACCAATCCCGCGCAAAAAATCGCCACCGGCAGGTAGCTCCACCTTGATTACTTCGGCACCAAAATCGGCAAGCAAGGTAGCCGCAAAAGGAGCCGCGATGCGCGTGCCCAAGTCGAGGATGCGAATACCGCTGAGCGGTAGGAGCCCACCTGCCGGCGCATTGGGGCGATCGTGCGAATTAGGGGCGTTCACGGTAGCCCGTCATATTCCAGCCGCACCGGCACAGCCAGGGGTTGTTGCAAGACCAACCAGGGAGCCCAGTGCCGAGGCTCCAACCATCGACTCGGCGCTCAAGCTCGGACTCTCCGCACGCCGCATAGTCGAACAGGAGCACCGGACACAGCAACTTGTTCCAAGGCGGCCAACCGCATTGAAGGGCCTGGTCTCACGTGGCAGGTTGGGCATCATCTTGTTAGGAGGTGTCACATGTCCAAACCTACCTTGACAATCACCGACAATCGCACCGGGAAGACCTACGAACTCCCGATCACCGACGGAACCATTCGCGCCCTCGACCTGCGCCAGATCAAGAGTGGCGCCGATGACTTTGGCCTCATGAGCTACGATCCGGCCTTCACCAATACCGCCTCTTGCCGGAGCGCGATCACCTTCATCGACGGCGACAAAGGGGTTCTCCGCTACCGTGGCTATCCGATCGAGCAACTGGCCGAGCAGAGTTCGTTTCTCGAGGTGTCGTACTTGCTCCTCAAAGGAGAGCTGCCGAGCACCGCACGCTTGGAGGCCTTTGCCAAGAACATTACGTTTCGCACCTTCATCCACGAGAACATCACCAAATTCATTGACGGGTATCACTACGACGCCCACCCCATGGGTATCCTATGCAGCACCATCGCGGCGCTCTCGACATTCTACCCCGATGCCAAGCGCATTCAGGACGTGGAGTCGCGCAAGGTGCAAACCCACCGCTTGATCGCCAAGACGCCGACCCTGGCGGCGTTTGCTTATCGCCACCGCATGGGTCTGCCGTACGTGTATCCGGACAACGACTTGTCGTACGCGGGGAACTTCTTGAGCATGATGTTCAAGAAGACCGAGCTGAAGTACAAGCTCAACCCGGTTCTCGAGCACGCGCTCGACGTGCTCTTCATCTTGCACGCCGACCACGAGCAGAATTGCAGCACCAATGCCATGCGCAGCGTCGGCAGCTCACTGGCCGATCCATACTCGGCGGCGGCTGCTGCCACCGCCGCGCTGTACGGCCCGCGCCACGGCGGGGCCAACGAGCTGGTGTTGCGCCAGTTGCGCGAGATCGAGCACGTGCGCAATGTCCCGACCTACATCCAGCGCGTCAAGGCCGGGGAGTTCCGCCTCCAGGGTTTCGGGCACCGCGTGTACAAGAACTACGATCCGCGCGCCAAGATCATCAAGCGCGTTGCAGAAGAGGTCTTCGAGGTCACCGGCAAGAACCAGCTCATCGAGATTGCCGTGGAGCTGGAACGTATTGCCCTGCAAGACGACTACTTCGTGTCGCACAAGCTCTATCCCAACGTCGATTTCTACTCGGGCATTATTTACGAAGCCATGGATTTCCCGGTCGACATGTTCCCCGTGCTGTTTGCCATCGGGCGCATGCCGGGCTGGAT
>CAZGSN010000479.1:0-3195 GCA_964528465.1 uncultured Binatia bacterium (SeqCode) | reverse complement strand
CGCTTCTCATCCGTCGTAGGAGACAGCAAGAAGATGAAATGCAGATCCTCCTTCTTCGTCCACTGCAGAAGCTCCTCCGCTTCTTCGGGCGGTAAGTCGACGACCAGAAGCCCATCCACCCCGACCCGTCTGGCATCGGTTGCAAACCTGTCGCAACCGTAGTGAAAGATCGGGTTGAAGTAGCCGTACAAGATCACCGGCACCTCGGATTCGCGGCGTAGCTCAGCCACCAGCGCGAGCACGCGCGACAGCGAGGCTCCGTTGCGCAACCCCACATCCAGAGATTTCTGCAAGGTTGGGCCATCCGCAGTCGGATCGGAGAATGGCACACCAATCTCAATGAGATCGGCACCACTCGCAATCGCCGCGCGCAGCAGATCCAACGTCGCCCCCATATCGGGGTCTCCGGCAGTTAGAAAAGGAATCAGCGCCGCCCTACCCTCGCGACGCAGCTTCTCGAAAGTCCGATCAATCCGATTGCTCATCTCTACAGCGTCACGTTCAGGCATTGCGCCACGGTATTCATATCTTTGTCGCCGCGACCGGAGACGTTAACCACGACGATCTTGTCGCGCGCCATCTGCGGCGCCAGCTTCGCCGCGTAAGCAATGGCGTGCGCGCTCTCGAGCGCCGGGATGATGCCTTCCGTTCGCGTTAGAAGCTGCAAGCCTTCCAGTGCTTCATCGTCACGGATACCCACGTACTGAGCCCGCCCCGTCTCGTGTAGATACGCGTGCTCCGGGCCGACACCCGGGTAATCGAGCCCAGCGGAAATCGAATGGGCTGGTCGCACCTGGCCGAGTTCGTCCTGCAAGATGTAGGTCTTTTTGCCATGCAACACACCCACCGACCCTGCACTGATCGACGCCGAGTGCCGCCCGCTCTCAAGCCCTTCTCCGGCCGCCTCGACGCCGTACAGGCTCACACCTGGCTCGGCAATGAAATCGTAGAACGTCCCCATGGCGTTGCTACCGCCACCCACACAAGCGACCAACGCATCCGGCAAGCGGCCTTCCTTCTTCACGATCTGCTTGCGGATTTCACGGCCAATCACCGCCTGAAAATCACGCACGATCATAGGATAAGGGTGTGCCGACATTGTTGAGCCCACCAGGTAGTACGTCGACTCGACGTTGGTCACCCAATCACGCAGTGCCTCGTTGATCGCGTCCTTCAAGGTCTGCGTCCCCGATTCGACCGCCCGCACCGAAGCCCCGAGCAACTTCATACGGAACACGTTCAGCGACTGACGATGCACGTCTTCCTTGCCCATGAAGACCTCGCACTGCATGCCGAACAATGCCGTAACCGTCGCCGTCGCCACGCCATGCTGGCCGGCCCCAGTCTCCGCGATAATACGCTGCTTGCCCATATGCCGCGCCAAAAGCGCCTGGCCGAGAGCATTGTTGATCTTGTGCGAACCCGTGTGACACAGGTCTTCCCGCTTCAAGTAAATCTTGGCGCCACCCAATTTCTCCGTCAGTCGTGCCGCGTAGTAGAGAGAGGTCGGGCGGCCCGCATACTCGCGGCGATAGGCGTCGAGTTCTCCCTGGAATTGCTTGTCCCGCTTCACGCGGCGGTAGGCTTCGTCGAGCTCAATGACCGCCGGCATCAGCGTTTCCGCGACGTAGCGGCCGCCAAACTCACCGAAATGTCCGTGGCGATCAGGTAGCGCGTGCATTGTCGATGAACCTCCGCATCCGTTCTCGATCCTTCTTGCCCGGCGCGGATTCAACCCCGCTGGCGACGTCGACCCCAAAAGGGCCTACCAAGCGCACCCTTTCGGCAACGTTCTCGGCAGTTAACCCACCAGCGAGAATCAGCCGACCGCGATCTAACCCTTGCAGGTACTCGATGGCCACACGATTTCCCGTGCCGCCAAAGTGGCCCTCCACATAGGCATCAGCCAAAATGAAATCAACGCGATATTCCAACGCTCGTTGCGCACTCGAGGCGTCACGCATACGCATGGCCTTGATCGTCTTTTGCTTCCACTGGCTACAGAATGCCACCGGCTCGTCGCCGTGGAACTGCAGGATGTCTAGACCAACCGAAGCTGCAATCCGTTCGATCAGCGGGCGCGGCGCGTCGACAAACACACCAACTACCTGCACAGCAGCACGCACAGACTCGGCGATCCGCTGCGCCAGCTCCGGGGCCACATAGCGCGGGCTACGCGGATAGAAGTTCAAACCAATTGCATCAGCCCCAAGCTCGGCCGCGGCCACCGCATCCTCAACGCAAGTGATGCCGCAAATCTTGACGAAGCGTTGTGCCATGGGCTCACGACCGTGCCAGCAGTTGCTTTAGCTTGGCACCGGGGTCCGCACACCGCATCAGTGATTCCCCGATCAGAAAGCAGTGGACCAATGCGCGTTCGAGCCGATCGATGTCGGCAATACTCTCGATCCCGCTCTCGGCAACAACCAGTGCGCCAGAGGGCACGTCCCTTGCCAAGCGCTCGCTAGTTTCCAGGGTCGTATGGAAGGTGCGCAAGTCGCGATTGTTGATTCCAATCAGCGTGGCATGCGCCTTCAGTGCTCGTTGCATTTCGCTTTCGTCGTGGACCTCAACCAAGACATCCAAACCAAGTTCTCGCGCCTGCTTCTGCAAGGCGACCAGTTGCTGATCGTCGAGCATGGCCACGATGAGAAGGATCGCATCCGCTCCGTAGGCTCGGGCTTCATAGATTTGATACGGATCAAAAAGAAAATCCTTGCGCAGCAACGGTAAGTCGGTGGCCGCACGCACCGCAGCAAGATAGTCGAGCGAGCCAAGAAAGTAGCGCTCTTCGGTAAGCACCGAGATGGCCACCGCCCCGCATTGGGCATAGCGGCGCCCGATGGCAACCGGATCAAAGTCCGCACGAATCACACCCTTGGATGGCGATGCCTTCTTGATCTCAGCAATGATGGCGCGTGGTGCGGCTTGCAGCGCCGCGGCGAATCCGCGGCGCTGCTCTTGAAACAGGGGCCGTGCTTCCAAAGCAGCGATTGGATTCTGCTGCATGCGCGCCGGCAAGTCGGCACGCTTGTCGCGCACAATATCGTCGAGAATCATGAATTCGTGTACTCCTTCATGCGCTGCAACTTCTGGCGAGCACGGCCACTACGAATCGCCTCCCGGGCTCGGTCTACGCCTTCGGCAATGGAGCCGGCCAGTCCACCCACGTAAATCGCAGCCGCGGCATTGAGC
>CAZGSN010000478.1:0-8703 GCA_964528465.1 uncultured Binatia bacterium (SeqCode) | reverse complement strand
TCGTGGCCGCAACCAAAGTCTGAAGGGCCGGAGCGGGCCGCGCAGGCAGTAGGCTGTAGACTGGAGGCCGTAGGTCGGAAATCGGCGGTTCCATCACTTCCGTCCTACGGTCTACAGCCCCCGGTCTACAGCCTGGAAATCTTGAACGGCGTTCAAGAAGTTGGGGCTTCATAGTTTAGGACTCGCACGCCGACGCGGGTATGGTTTTTCCATGCACAGCGTCAGCCCTTCCCCCCATACCTGCACGCCGGCCCCCCTTCCTCGCGAGTGCGCTTTCGTGGTCCAGTTCTGCGCAAGCACGCAGCCGGCTGAGAGCCACCTGTGCGGTCGGATCGAGCAGGTGGTTACGGGGGCACCCACACGCTTCGAGAACGTCGATCAGATGCTTGGCCTTCATCGACCGTATGCTGCGGCAGGTGGCGGAGCGCACGGCGGGCGCCGGCTTATCCTGAAACCCGCATGTTTTAACCCTGGCCAGCTCGTCTGATTTCGGGAACGCGGCACCCCGCACCGGCGCACCGGGCACCTCCAGATCCGGCGTTAGCGCCGGACCTGGGGAGATCTTGCCTTGCGCCCTGCTGGGGGTCGCGCTATGCAGGCGCCCTCTTCGGGAGTGGACAAACAATGCGAGAAGGTATTCATCCGAATTATCAAGCTTCGAAGATCGTCTGTGTTTGCGGCAACGTGCTGGAAACACGCTCGGTCCTGCCAGATATCCACGTTGAAATCTGCTCTGCCTGCCATCCGTTCTACACCGGCAAGCAGAAGCTGGTGGACACTGCCGGACGTATCGATCGCTTCAAGCGCAAGTACGGCATTCAAGGCAACGAAGCGCAGGAGTAGACGCGCGGGAGCCAAGACTCCCGTGGTATGGCTTACGAGAGGGCGAGGGAGCGCAGCTCCCCCGCCTTTTCTTTTGCTGGCTGACCTCCCAAGCCGAGTGACCGCCAAATGATGCAGAAGCTCGAAGAAGTCGAGCGCCGCTACCAAGAGCTCGAGAAGTCGATCGTCGATCCCGACGTCATCGGTAATCGCAAGGAATACGCGAAGCTCGCCAAAGAGCGCGCCGATCTGGTGGAGATCATCGATCGCTATCGCGCTTGGCGTAGGCTCACCGAGGACATCGAAGGCCACAAGGCCCTGCTCGAAGGTAGCGACGAAGAGATCCGCGAACTCGCCAAGGCGGAGCTGCCGGAGATGCGCGAGCGCCTCGAGGCTCTGGAAACCGAGATCAAGCACCTCCTCCTTCCCAAAGATCCGAACGACGAGCGCAACGTCATTCTCGAAATCCGCGCTGGCACCGGCGGTGAGGAGGCGAGCCTGTTTGCCGCGGAGCTGTTTCGCATGTACAGCCGCTACGCCGATCAACACGGTTGGCGCGTCGAGATCATGAGCGCCAATCCCACCGGTCTCGGCGGCTACAAGGAAATCATCGCCTCGATCGAGGGCCGCGGCGCCTACAGCCGCCTCAAGTTCGAAGGCGGCGTGCACCGTGTCCAACGTGTCCCCGCCACCGAAGCCTCGGGGCGTATCCACACCTCTGCGGTTACCGTGGCGGTTCTGCCGGAAGCCGATGAGGTCGACGTCCACATCGACGAGAAGGATTTGCGCATCGATGTCTACCGCTCTTCCGGACCGGGAGGCCAGAGCGTCAACACTACCGACTCCGCGGTGCGCGTCACCCACATCCCCACGGGCTTGGTGGTGGCTTGCCAGGACGAGAAGTCGCAGCTCAAGAACAAGAACAAAGGTCTGAAGATTCTGCGTGCTCGTTTGTTAGAACGCGCCCAAGCGGAGCAACACGCAGAGATCTCCGAAAACCGTCGCAGCATGGTGGGTAGTGGTGATCGCTCCGAACGCATCCGCACCTACAACTTTCCCCAGGGTCGCCTCACCGATCACCGCATCAACCTGACCCTGTATTCTCTCGATCGCTTGATCGAAGGCGATCTGGAGCCGCTCATCGATGCCTTGAACACGCACCATCAGGCCGAAGCCCTCAAGGCAGCGAGCTGATGTTGGCTTCCGCATCGATGGACCCATCGCGGCCATGCGTGCGCGACGTCATCGCGCAGACCACAGCACGGCTCGACAGCGCCAAGATTCCGAGTGCACGGCTTGAAGCGGAACTCCTACTTGCCGACAGCCTGGGGCGTGATCGCACATGGTTGGCGACGCATCCGCGCGAGGCCTTGTCGACGCCAGCAATCGGCCATTTGGAAGAGCGCTTGCGGCGCCGCCTGCAGCGCCAGCCGCTGCAGTATATCGTTGGTCACCAGGAATTTTGGGGTCTCGACTTCGAGGTCGATAGCAACGTGCTCATTCCACGCCCCGAGACGGAGCTGCTGGTAGAGAAAGCCATTGTCCTGGGGGCAAAGGCAGCAACCATCTGCGACGTCGGCACGGGTTCCGGCTGCATTGCCGTGGCCTTGGCCAGTGAGCTGCCGCAGGCTCGTTTCACGGCCACGGATCTCTCCGCGGCTGCCCTGCAAGTCGCTGCCGGTAATGCGCGTCGCCACGGCGTCGCCGAGCGTATCGGCTTCCTGCAGGCAGATCTCCTCGAAGCTGTCGACACGACCTTCTCCCTCATTGTCAGCAACCCGCCGTATGTTGGCACCCGAGAGCGTCGCTCTCTACAACCGGAACTTGCCTTCGAACCGGCGAGCGCACTGTTCGCAGGCGACCATGGCCTCGACGTCATTCGCCGCCTATTGCCCCAAGCCTGGCAACGCTTGCTCACAGGAGGAGCCCTGTTGATGGAAATCGGTTGTTGTCAAGACGACGAGGTCGCCGGCCTCGCCATCGCGGTGGGCTTCTCCAGCGCTCATGTGGAAGTCGATCTCGCCAAACTGCCGCGTCTGCTGGTAGCGGTGAAGTAGATGCGATCGAAAGCGCCATTGCGACGCAGGCGACCTAGGGAAGAGTAAGGCCATCCGATGGACAAGATTCTGGTTCGCGGCGGCAACGCTTTGCACGGAGAGGTCACAGTAGACGGCGCCAAGAACGCAGCCCTGCCGATTCTGCTGTGCGCGCTGCTGACCTCGGAGACTTGCCGCTTTCGCAATGTGCCGCGCGTGGTCGATGTGCGTACCACGCTGCGCCTGCTCGCTGATCTGGGGGCTCAGGTCGAAGACGACGGTGAGACGATTTCCATCCGCGCCGAGCGTTTGGCGCGACTGGAGGCGTCGTACGACTTGGTGAAAACCATGCGTGCGTCGTTCCTCGTATTGGGACCGTTACTGGCTCGCTTCGGCAGTGCTCGGGTGTCCACCCCTGGGGGATGCGCGATCGGCAGTCGCCCGGTCAACCTGCACATCGACGGCCTGCAACGCATGGGCGCTCGTGTCGAGTTGGTGCACGGATATGCCGAGGCCGAGACCAAAGGGCTGCGCGGAGCTTCGATCAATCTCGACATGCCTTCTGTCGGGGCAACCGAACACTTGATGATGGCGGCGACGTTGGCCAAGGGCACGACACGGATCGAGAACGCCGCACGCGAACCCGAGATTATCGACCTCGCCAATGCCCTCAAGGCCATGGGTGCGCGCATTCAAGGGGCCGGCGAGCATGTGATCACGGTCGAGGGAGTGGAATCGCTGCACGGCATGGAGTGGTCGATCATTCCCGATCGTATCGAAGCAGGGACGTTCATGATGGCCGCCTCCATCACCGGGGGAGATTTGCGCATCTACGGCGCCAACGCCGAACACCTCAATGCCGTGGTTCTCAAGCTGCGCGAAAGCGGCAGCCAGGTCCTAGAAATCGAGGGAGGCCTGCGCGTCATCGGTAACGGTAGGATCCATAGTGTCGACGTGAAGACGATGCCGTACCCAGGTTTTCCCACCGACCTGCAGGCGCAGATGATGGCAGCCATGAGCGTCGCTGAGGGACAAAGCGTGATTTCGGAAACCATCTTCGAAAATCGATTCATGCACGTGCAGGAACTCGATCGCATGGGGGCCAACGTCCGTATCGAAGGCAACACTGCCATTGTGCGTGGAGTCGAGCGTCTGAGCGCAGCCCCCGTCATGGCCACCGACTTGCGCGCCAGCGTTTGCCTGATCCTCGCCGGTCTCGCCGCCGAAGGCGTGACCGAGCTGTCGCGGGTCTACCACCTCGATCGCGGCTACGTACGCATCGAAGAGAAACTATCCAAACTCGGCGCCGATATCCGGCGCGTCAAACAGCGAGGTTGACCCGCATGAGCATGCGCATTCTCTCCACCCAAGACGCGACCTTCACTCGCCAGTTCCGGGCGATCCGTGAGCGCGGCAGTGAAGGCACGGGCGCAGCCGAAGCCGTCGCCAAGACTATTGTCGATGCCGTGCGCCGGCGCGGAGACCGTGCCGTGCTCGAGTACACCAAGCGTTTCGACGGGGTAGCCTTGCCAGCAGCCGGCTTGCGCGTCAGCGGCTTAGAGATCGAGGCCGCTCGCCGTTCCATGCCGGGCGACGCCCTGCGCGCCCTACAGCACGCCGCTCGTCGCATCGCAGCCTTTCATCGCAAGCAAGTCACACCGTCGTGGAGCTACACCGATCCAGTCGGCCTACGTCTTGGCCAAGCAATCACCCCGTTACGCTCGGTTGGTTTGTACGTTCCCGGTGGGCATGCCGCCTACCCGTCGTCGGTCTTGATGAATGCCATCCCAGCGAAGGTTGCCGGGGTCGAGCAGGTGGTCATGGTTTCGCCGGCTGGCAAGGCGGGCTTCAACCCGGCGGTGTTGGCGGCGGCTGCCATTGCCGGCGTCGATACCATCTTTCGTATCGGCGGCGCCCAGGCGGTGGCGGCATTGGCGTATGGCACAGCATCGGTGCCCAAAGTGGATAAGATTGTCGGCCCTGGCAACGCTTACGTGCAGGCCGCCAAGAAGATCGTCTACGGCGCCACAGACATCGACAAGATTGCAGGACCCAGCGAAGTCGTGGTGATTGCCGACAGCAGTGCCAATCCCGGCTACGTAGCTGCCGACCTTTTGGCCCAGGCTGAGCATGGAAGTGGGGATGAATGCGCGGTGCTGCTTACGCCTTCGCAGTCGATGGCAGAGCAGGTGCTGGCAGAGATCGAATGCCAGGCCAAGGGCTTGCCGCGCGGCAAAGATGCCTTGCGCGTACTCAAGCGCCGGGGTGCCCTGATCGTCGTGCGCAGCCTAGAGGAAGCGATCGAGCTGGCGGAACAGATTGCACCGGAGCATCTCGAGCTGATGGTGCGTGGCGGCCAGGGCTGGGCAAGGAAGATCCGTAACTCCGGAGCCATCTTCATCGGCCCCTATTCTCCCGCCCCGCTCGGTGACTACTTGGCCGGACCCAACCACGTGCTGCCCACCGGCGGCACCGCACGCTTCTACTCACCCCTTGGTGTCTATGACTTCGTCAAACGCACCTCGATCGTAACTGCCACGCGTCAGGGCCTGCAGCGTCTGGCACCCACCGTCGAGAAGCTGGCGGCGCTGGAAGGCTACGAGGCACACGCCGCGGCAGTACGCTGCCGGTTTGCACGACCAGCGTAGATCGCCTATCGCGTATCGCCCATCGTAGAAAAGCCTAGGCGCACAGGGGGGATGTGCGATAAGCGATGCAACCGGCGGAGGTGGAATCAAGATGGCGGTTAAAGCAAAGGCAAGAAGATCAGCCCAGCGGACGGCCAAGGTAACGCGCACGACCAAGGAAACCGACATTGCCGTCGAGCTGGCCATCGACGGTAGTGGCAACGCTTCGGTTGATACAGGAATTCCGTTTCTGGATCACATGCTCACGGCGTTGGCCCGTCACGGTTGTCTCGACCTGAAGCTGCGCGCCCGTGGGGATCTCGATGTCGACCAACACCATACCGTGGAGGATGTTGGCCTCACTCTCGGCAAGGCCTTGCGTCAGGCACTGGGGGACAAGAATGGCATCCGTCGCTTCGGCGACGCAGCCTGCCCTCTCGACGAGGCGCTGGTGACGGCCGTCGTCGATCTCAGCGGCCGCCCCTTCCTTGCCTACAACCTGAAGATCAAACAGGCGCGCGTCGGCACCTTCGACACGGAGCTGGTGCATGATTTCTTTCTGGCACTCAGCAACGAGGTCGGTATGAACATCCACCTCAACCAGGCGCAGGGACGCAACGCCCATCACATCATTGAAGCTACCTTCAAGGCCTTTGCTCGCGCCCTGGATGCTGCGAAACAGCAGGACCCGCGCGTGCTCGGCGTACCGTCCACGAAAGGGGCGTTGTAAGTTTTTGGGGCTCGGGGCTGGGTACTAGGGGGTTGGAATGATCGAGAGCTAGCGCGATCTCGAGGTGTGGTGTCTAGTTATGGCGATTGCCAAGGAAATCTATCGGGTGACGGGATTGTTCCCGAGTGACGAGCGCTTCGGTCTTGTCAACCAGATGCGCCGGGCAGCAGTGTCCATCGCCTCGAACATTGCGGAAGGTCACGAAAGAGGCACTACTGCCGAGTTCCAACGCTTTATCCAGATTGCCATGGGTTCCCTCGCCGAGCTGGAAACACAAGTTCTCTTGAGCAAAGGGCTTGGCTTCTTGAAAGGTGCGATGGACGCAGGCCTCTTGTCGACGTTGGATATCCTGGGGAAGAAGCTACGCTCGCTGCGTCAAGCCCTAGCCAGAAGCAAGAGTCGATGATCCCAAGCCCCAAGCCCCAAGCCCCAATCCCCATGTAAGCAAGATTAGCACGATTGCCATCATCGACTACGGCATGGGCAATTTTCGTTGGGTGCAGAAGGGCATCGAGCGTGTCGGCTACCAAGCCATGGTTAGTCGCGATCCGCAAACCATCGAAGGCGCCCAAGGCGTCGTGCTTCCGGGTGTCGGGGCCTTTGGTGCGTGCATGGATAATCTGCGTACCTACGGCCTTGTGGATACGGTGAAGCGTGTGATTGATCGCGGCACGCCTTTTCTGGGCATCTGTCTGGGTATGCAGTTGCTCTTTGAAGAAAGCGATGAGTTCGGGCCGGTGCAGGGACTCGGGATCTTTCCGGGGCGTGTGGTGCGATTCGAAGAACGGCCGGAGCGCAAGGTGCCGCACATGGGTTGGAACCAGATCCGCAAGACGCAAGACGTTCCGCACCTCCGCGGCATCGACGACGGCGCCTTTGTTTATTTCGTACACTCGTACTACGTGGTGCCATCCGACCCCGGGCTCACCGCTACGGTTACCGACTACGGCCAAGAATTCACTTCGGCCATCGCTCGCGACAACGTCTTCGCCACGCAGTACCACCCGGAGAAGAGCCAAGGTGTTGGTCTGAGAATACTCGAAAACTTCGCCAGGCTCGCGTGCGGGGAATAAGGCACTTCGGATCTTGGCAGGCGGAGAACCCAAGGAGCGGACGATGTTGATCATCCCTGCCATCGACCTAAAGGGCGGCAAGTGCGTGCGCTTGCTGCGTGGCGATCTCAATGCCGAGACGGTCTACGGCGACGACCCCGTAGCCATGGGCCGGCGTTGGCAAGATGAAGGGGCAGAGTACTTGCACGTCGTCGATCTCGACGGAGCGGTTAGCGGCAAGCCCGAGAATGCAGCGGCGATTGCCTCCTTGGCCTCCGCTCTGTCGATTCCAATCGAGATTGGGGGCGGCGTGCGTAGTGTCGAACGTGCCGAGCACTTGCTTGCGCTCGGCATCGACTGCGTGATCTTCGGCACCGCCGCTCTGGCAACTCCAGAGATCGTGGGGGAAGCCTGCCAGCGCTTTCCGGGTCGTATCGCCGTGGGCATCGACGCGCGCGACGGCATGGTGGCCGTGCACGGGTGGACCGAAACCAGCTCGACTTCGGCGATTGATCTAGCGCGTCGGGTCGAAGCCCTTGGTGCCAACCGTATCATCTATACCGACATCAGCCGTGACGGTACGCAGCAAGGGGTCAACGTCGAGCAAACACGGGCGCTGGCGGAAGCTATCTCCATTCCCGTCACCGCATCGGGTGGTGTCGGTTGCCTCGACGATATCCTGGCGCTCAAGCCCCACGAGAAGAGCGGCATCCACTCGGTGATTGTCGGACGCGCCATTTACACCGGTGCCGTGCGCTTGCGCGAAGCAATCGCCGCGGTGAGGGAGAGCTAAGTCGATGCTGGCAAGGCGCATTATTCCCTGCCTCGACGTCAAAGACGGGCGCGTCGTCAAAGGCGTCAATTTCGTTGGCCTACGCGATGCCGGCGATCCCGTCGAAGTGGCGCAACGCTACGACGGCGAGGGCGCCGACGAACTGACCTTTCTCGACATCACCGCCTCGCACGAACGCCGTGGCATCATTCTGGATGTCGTGGCGCGCACGGCCGAGACGGTGTTCATGCCGCTAACCGTCGGTGGCGGCGTGCGCGAGGTGCAAGACATCCGCAACCTGCTCAATGCCGGCGCCGACAAGGTCTCCATCAACACGGCGGCGGTGCAGAATCCCGCGCTGGTGAAGGAGGCCTCCGACATCGTCGGCAACCAGTGCATCGTCGTCGCGATCGACGCGAAGAAGCGGCCCGCGGAGAAGGGCGGCGGCTGGGAGGTCTATACCCACGGCGGGCGCAATGCCACGGGACTGGACGTCGTGGCATGGGCGCGGCGCATGACCGAGGCGGGCGCGGGGGAGATCCTGCTCACCAGCATGGATCGCGACGGCACGCGCGACGGCTTCGACCTCGCGCTGACCCGGGCGGTGTCCGACGCGGTCAGCGTTCCCGTCATCGCCTCGGGCGGCGTGGGATCGCGCGAGCAC
>CAZGSN010000477.1:0-18526 GCA_964528465.1 uncultured Binatia bacterium (SeqCode) | reverse complement strand
CCAAGGATTACGTTGCCGCGCTGCTTCTTGAGGCAGCTTTCCAGCTTGCCCTGCGCCTTCAGCTTCGCCTGCTGGCACTTCTGCGTCGCATCAAGCGCCTGGGCTGTGCCGACCCACAGCAGTACCGTGCACGCCGCCACTGTCAAAATCGCTTTCCTCATGAAGTCCCTCCGTCTCAAAAGCTATCAGGCGGATGGACTTAGCACGGTGGGAACATGGCAATCGTGACCATAACTTGACCATCATTTGACCATCTACAGCCGTCGGAGCTTGGGCCGGTCCGTCTGCTGTCTCGCCGGTTTTGAGACTATGACGGGACAAATCGATACGGTTTTGAGAATCGAAATGTCCTTCGTATCCGTGACCATCCGTGTGATCCGTGGTTTGCCTTCGCTGGACGGATTATCCTGAAACCCGCGCGGTTACCTCTGAGCTGGCGCGTCTGATTTCGGGAACGCTGCGCCCCGTACCAGCTCACCGGCCACCTCCCGAAGCGGCGCTAGCGCGGGATCGCGGCGATGCTGGGATAGTTGCGTCAACGGCGACATCCGGGCTAAGCGCCCACGCTTACGCCGGCACGAAATCGCGAGTGCCGGCAGTATGGACTGCGTGTGGAGAGTGCCATGATCCTTGATCGTTTTCGTTTGACCGACAAAGTCGCCATCGTCACCGGTGCTAGCGCCGGCATCGGCCGCGGCAGTGCCCTGGCCTTTGCGGAGGCAGGTGCGGATGTGGTCTGCGCCGCCCGTACGCCGGAACGGTTGGAAAAAGTCGCGGCACAAATCCGTGCGCTCGGGCGGCGCGCGCTGGTGGTGCCCTGCGACGTCAACCACACGACCCAGCTAAAGGATTTGGTGGATCGCGCGGTCGCCGAATTCGGGCGCATCGATATTGTCGTCAACAATGCTGGCGGTTCGCCGCCGACCGCGGCTCTCGATCTGAGCTTGCGCGACTTCGAGGCCGCCTTTCACTTCAACGTGACCTCGGCGTTCGAACTCACCCGCTTGGCCGCACCTCATATGATGAAGGTCGGCGGTGGCTCGGTGGTGAACATCTCCAGCGCCATGTCCTACATGGTTGAATCCGGATTCGTCGCCTATGGGACGGCCAAGGCGGCGCTGTCGCACATGACCCGCCTACTAGCCCACGAATGGGCACCCCATATTCGCGTCAACGCAATCGCCGTCGGCGCCACCGAGACCGATGCTCTATCCCCTTTCCTCAACGCTGCGGAGGGATTGCGCGAGCAGATGACGGCGCTGACGCCGATGGCCCGCCTCGGGACCCCGGAGGACATTGCCTGCGGGGTTCTTTACCTCGCGTCTTCGGCAGCCAGTTGGGTAACCGGCAAGGTCTTACAAGTGGACGGGGGCACCATCGCCTCCAACTGGCCGTTCAAGATGCCCAACGGGCTGTGACCGATAGCGCGGAGTAAGCACAGATGGCGTATCGCGTAATCCAATGGGGCACGGGCAACGTCGGCACCTTTTCGTTGCAATGCATCATCCATCATCCGGAACTCGAGCTGGTCGGAGTTTGCGTCCACAGCGATGCCAAGTCGGGCATTGATGCCGGGGAACTGTGCGGACTGGCTCCCGTGGGTATCCGCGCCACCAACGATGTCGACGCCATCCTGGCGCTGGATGCCGACTGCGTCTGTTACACGGCGACGGCCGATTTGCGTCCCTTCGAAGCCATGCAGGACATCTGCCGCATCCTCGAGTCGGGCAAGAACGTGGTCTCCAGCTCGGTGGTGCCGTTGGTGCACCCCAAGACGTTCCTTCCTGCCATGCGTGACCAACTTGCCGACGCCTGTCGCAAGGGCGGCACCTCGTTCTTGACGTCGGGGATTGATCCCGGTTTCGCCAACGACCTCTTGCCGCTTACCTTGACGGGCCTATGCGGGCACTGGAACGAGGTGCGTGTTCTCGAGATCATCAACTACGCCACGTACAACCAGCCGACGGTTCTCTTTGACACCATGGGTTTTGGAAAGCCGCTCGACGAGACCCCCTTGCTGCTGACACCGGGCACCTTGGAGTTTGCCTGGGGTGGTACCGTGCGCCTGCTGGCGGAAGGACTGTGCGTGACTCTCGATAAGGTTGTCTCGACCTACGAGAAGCGACCGGCGACAAAGCCCGTCCGCATTGGTGAACACACGGTCGAGGCCGGAACAATGGGCGCTCTACGTTTCGAAGTGTGCGGCATGATCAACGGTCGTGCCGCCATCGTTGTCGAGCATGTCACCCGCATCGATGACGATCTCGCCCCGGAATGGCCCACGGGCAACGGCAGTTACCGAGTCATCGTCAAAGGCTATCCGGCGATGCGTTGCGAACTCGAGTTCGAAGACGAGCATGGTGACCATGCCGTTGGAGGAGTGATCCTCACGGCAACCCGCCTCGTCAACGCGATACCAGCCGTGTGCCAAGCACCGGCAGGGCTGCTGTCGGCGCTCGACTTGCCGTTGGTAACAGGACGCGGCCTGTACCGCCCGTAACTGGCGCGAAGCGAGATGCAAGCGTTCTTCGAAGAGGCTCCTTAGCTGGCCGACATCGAAGTTGATCCGTTGATCTCAATTGGACATCAAGATCACCACCAAGCCACAAAGGCACCAAGAGGAGGTGGTATAACCGCGTTCCGCCTGCGCTGGCGTAGAATCTGCGCCGACAAGTGTTGGTACAGGCTCTGCGACGGCACCACGATGGATCCATCCCATTGCCCGCGGTCAGCTCGTCGATGTGCCCGAGCAGCATCTGCTCGACCACCCGAGCTCCCTTGCCAACGACAATCATGGCGGACGGCCTTAGCGAGTTGGAATGGCGCCGGAACTGCCAGGGAAGCAGCCCGACGGGGAGAGCTACCTGCGGAGTTTGGTTGCGGCCGGGGCCGCGCTGGGGCAAGACCTTCTAATCTGATCGCCTCTTCGGCGTGCTTGCGGCTGCAGGTGTGCGCGGAAGTGGCTTCGGCTCGGGGGGGACGCGACCGGCGAGGGCTTCTTGTAGACTGCTTGTCGTGAGAGTGGCCTCCGCGATCGCATCTAGCTCGGTCAGCGACGCTGCATGGACACGCGCCTCCTCATCCACGCTCAGCGCTCCAAAACGTCGCCGCAGAAGCGGTAACCGTGGGGACTCCCGATGGACCAATCACCAAAGGCGTGAAGCGATTGCCACCGCCAAGGTCGATACCTTGCGCCGCCCACTTCGCCACGGGCTCGCTGAAGGTCAGCACGAGCAGGCACACCGGGCAACGGATGCGCGCCCGCAACCCCGTCGCATAGACCGGCCACGAGTAGCGCTTGTCCGTATCGCTTTGCAGTTGCGCTTCGACGACGATACCCAGCACCGGCTTGCGGGGCGCTCGTACGTTCCGCCGGATCGCGTAATTGAAAGGTGCCCATTCGTCGTCGCGCAGCATGTTCGCGTCCAGGGTAAGGAGCGCGATCCGCCGGCCAGCCTCGCTCATTGAAATCTCCTTGGCATCGTGCCCTTGCCTGTAGAGGCTCGACCGCTCAAGATCTCGGCGAGGCACGGAGGAGGGAGGCCGGTAGCGTGATTACCCCGGCCCGATGGATAGCGACTTGTCGGGCTCGGGGCTTTGTGTAATGCGGGCAGGCAGCATCATGTTGAGCGAAGCGCAGATCTTGCAGTTCCACACCTTTGGCATGCTGCCGCTGCGTGGCCTCTTGCGCGCCGACGAGCTTTCAATCTTGGAGCAGGAGCACGCTGCCGAGCTCGACCGTGCTTTTCGCGATATTCCTTTCGACGGTCGTCGCCGGCATACCGCACTGTTTACGACGCCGCGCACGCCGCGGCATGCGGCGCTGATCGAGGACGAGCGTTTTCTGGTGCCGGCGCAGCAGCTCTTCGGCGACGACGTGCTCGGTATCGCCTGTGACGGCACGCGTTTCGCGGGGGACACCTATTGGCATCCCGATACTGTCGGTTTCGACCACTACGGCATCAAGTACATCTTCTATTTCGACCGCCTACACGCCGGCAACGGGGCGTTGCGTACGATTCCCGGCAGCCACCGGCGGCCGCTCTTCGATGATATGTCGATGTTTACCAGTCGCACCAGCCTCTTCGTCGACCTGCCAAGTTGCGTTTTCGAGTGTGAGCCGGGCGATGTCTGTGCCATCGACTTGCGCCTGTGGCATGGTTCCTTCGGCGGCGCGCCGGGACGGCGTGGCGGCAGCCTCTTCTACTTCCACAACCCGGTGACCGAGGCCGAGATCGCTGCGGCCAAGGAGCAGGACCGTCTCATCCGCATCCACGGCCGCGAGCTCATCGACGTCGATCGTGGAGCCGACAAGGCCAGCACTACCTCGCTTCCTCATAACCCAGCTTTCGATCAATATTGGCTGAAGAATAGAGACGGCAACCCGCATCGAGCCCGATGGATCGAACGACTGCGCGAACTCGGCTACCTCGACCCCATCCACATGTCGGAGGAAGACCTGCGTCTGATGCCGCATCGTTCGTAGGCCAGGCTGCACACTAAGGTCGCGGTTTCGCTTGCGACAAGGGCGGCAGTCCCGTGACACAGGGATTCAAAGTCGAGGGAGACCTACGATGAAATCCGTCCGGCGCGAGCCCAGGGCCTATGGGCTGCAAAGGGATCCGCACCGCGGCCCATGCCAAGCTGGCAATGGATCCCGACACCAACGAATTCGCGGTTTACGTATGAGCGCCAGCCGGGCTAACGAAGATCGTAGGTGACACCCGGTGGACGGTTGAACGGAATCCAATATTTTGTTGGCGGCTCGGGGCCTTGTGATCGCAGCCGACCCTCCGGCGATTGGTTCTCGATCTCGGAGCGTGAGATCAGCGCCTGCCTAGTTTCATGGAGGTCGTCCTCGGACCATCCCAGGCACGACGTCATCAGCAACGTATAGGGATCGAACTTCATGTCGAACTCCGGCAACCCTCGGGTCATGAGGGCATCCGGCATTACCAAACAGTGGTAGACGCGGATCGCAGCTGGGAGGCTACGCGCTCGGTCGAAGGTTTCCAAGAACGACTTCGGGTTGTCACCTGGGAGACCATAGATCATCTGGATCTCAACCGGTGCGATTGTCGCCAAGCGCTGCACGATGATTTCAAAGTTCTTCTCCATGAACGGTCGGTCCATCGTCTTCAACACCTGCATATTGAAGGATTGCAGCCCGATGCCGATGTAGATGGTGCGAATCTGCTCCAGGAATTCGTAGTACTCCTCCTTCATGAGAGAAGGGTACACCTCACAAACGAACTGTCGCTCTTTGAAGAACCCAACTTCTTTCTCGGCTTCGCGGAGATTCTGAAAGCCCCGAGCGTTCAAGTTCAATCCAGCATCGAGGTTGAAGGCGCCGATGGACTCGGCATCACGCAAGGCACGCAGCTCGCGCGCGATGTACTCTTTGGAGAAGACTCGTCGCGCATCTTCGGCAATACCCCATTCGCAGAAGCGACAGTGCAACGGGCAGCCACGGTAGGTTTCGAAATAGCCGAGTTGGCCATGTGGCATGAGGCCCATGACATATGGGGACGCGATCCGGTCGAGAGGTTCGATGAGCGGCCGCTTCGGGGTTTCGCACCAACCGACCTCGCCCTCCGCCAATGGCCCTCGCCGCGGCACGGCAATCCCCCGCACCTGCGCCAGGCCTTCGGCGCTTCGATCGCGAAGCGAAGCGATCTCGCAGAACACATCCTCGCCTTCACCGGTGCAGATCGCATCAACCCAAAAGCGCGAATCGCGATGCGGCTCCAACCAGAACATGGCAGGGCGTGCCGAGGGTCCACCAAAGACGATGGTACGATCAGGCCGGTGTTGTTTGAGCAGCTTGGCGACTTGGAGAAGAGCCGGAAAGGACCAGATATAGACCGACAAGCCGACGATATCCGGGGCGAAGCTCTCCACGCGCGCGGCCGCGGCTTCGACCGTCAAACCGGCAACATCAATCAGCTCGGTCTTCGCCGTCTTCAGTTGCGGATCAGAGAGGACCGCAGCCTGGATCCGCCGAATCCCATAGCTCGGCGATTCTTGAGCGGCGCCCTCGAAGTCTTGAATCGGAGTTTGGCATACGAGCGCGATGCGGCAGCCGGCAGTCATGGTGGTGTTCTGCGTACTCTTCGAACGAGTCTGTCGCAAGTGTAGCGCCAGCGCTGCGCAGCCATCGGATCTAATCCGGCACTTCCGTAAGCAACTTGGAACCAACCGTTGGGAAACGGAGTAAAGGGAACCCGCGCTGGCATGGGTCAACGCACCAAATTCCTCATCCGACGATCGCTGCCACACGCGTGCGCATCGCCCCTACCCTGGGAGACGCAAAGACGGTGACGCCGGATAGAAGGAGCCCTGCGGTCGATCGAGTGGATCGAGATAAGGCAAACCAGGCAACTCATCAGGATTCTCACGAGCCTCACCGGTTCGATTCTCAGCTGCCGATCTCTCGGCGAGGAAATCGCGCACTCTGCGAAAATCTTCCTCTGACCAACCAAGGCACGAAATCATCTTGAGAGAGTAAGGGTCGAATTGGATCTCGAATTGCGGAAGACTCCGAGTCATCAGAGCATCTGGTAACACCAGCGCGTGAAAGACACGCACATCCGCGCCAAGCCGGCAGGCGCGCTCGAACGTCTCCAGGAACGACTTGGGAGAGTCGCCTGGTAAGCCCATGATGACCTGGATCTCGACGGGCAATTCTACATCCAGAAGCTTCCGCACCATGACCTCGAACTTAGATTCGTCATAGCGCCGGTCCATGAGATCGAGGACTTCCTTGCTGAACGATTGAAGGCCAACTCCGATATAGGGAGGGCGTCGGATCTCTTTGAAGAAGTCGAAGTATTCGTCGCCCATGAGGGCAGGGTACACATCGCAGATCAGTCCCTCGTGACGCAGAAACTGCACCTCGCGTTCAGCGTCACGCAGCTTTCGGAAGGCGTGGATGTTGAGGTTCAGCCCGGCATCGAGGAGGAACATGCCCTTGGCCCCTTGGGCTTTGAACGCTTCCAACTCGCGGGCGATGTATTCCTTGGAGAAAATGCGGCGGGCCCCGCCGCTCACGCCCCACTCACAAAAGCGGCAAGTCAGGGGGCAGCCACGATAGGTCTCGAGGAAGGCAACCTGCCCGTGTGGCATCAACCCCATCTGATACGGCGAAGCGATTCGATCCAGCGGCTCCAAAGGTGGCCGTTTTCCGGTCTCGCGCCAACCCGAAGGCGACGGTACGGCAATCCCTTTGACGGTGTCGAGGTCGCCGGCCGACCGCGATGCCACCGCAACTATCTCACAGATCGCCTCCTCGCCGTCACCCATCACGATGGCGTCGACGAATCCCAGCGAATCCTTGAACGGCTCCAAAGAAAACATCACGGGCCGCGCCGAGGGGCCGCCGAACACCACGATTCGCTGCGGCCGCTTCTGCTTCAGCCGCCGCGCCACTTCCAAGAGGACAGGGAAAGACCACAGGTAGACGGAGAAGCCAACGATGTCAGGGTCGAAAGCCTCTACCACCTCGGCAAACCGCGCCGTACCAGCGGCATCGGCCGAGATGTCGTGGTCGCGTGAGTCGATAAGGGCAACCTCGCAGTCGGCCACGGCGGGGTCCGCCAGGAGAGCCGCCTGTATCCGTCGAATACCGTAGCTGGGCAACTCGTGCGGTGACCCAATGGCACCGATATCCGGCGTTAAACAAACGAGTGCGATGCGGCGCTTTGGATGCTTGCTGGTCAGCTTGACGGCCATCGCAGAATACCTTTTCGTTATCAACCACGAGTTCGTTATCAACCACGAGCCTGTCAAAGATGGCAAAGTGAGTCAACCGTCGACGTTGATTTGGGCGTGCGTCATATCTGTTGGCTTTCATCCGAGATCCACGGCCTCACGGCCGCGGCTACGGTGTCTTCGCCAGCTCCGTGTAGCCGCGCGCGTGAGCGCGTGGATGGTGGAAGTTTGCCTCCCAACGAATTTGTCGCACACCCCGTTGATTTCGATTCGTCGCTGTCCTTTCGTATGCGGCCGCTTGCGGCTTCACGAAGCTCGGTGGTAGGAGCATGCATTTGGTGGGTGCTGCTTGCTTCAATCGATGAAACCGACCCCCTCACGATTTCCGTTTCCGGCCTATCCCCAGGGTTGGTTTGCCGTCGCAAGAAGCTCTTCATTACCAACCCGTTCTGTCCAGCCGATTCACTACTTCGGGCGCGATCTGGTGCTGCTACGCAGCGCGTCGGGCCAGGCTTGCGTATTCGACGCACCGTGCGCCCATCGTGGCCATCATCTGGGCTTAGTAGGGACGCTTCAAGGTGAGACCTTGCGCTGTGGGCAGCATGGTTGGACGTACGATCTCGCCGGCCGCTGCATCGGAATGCCGGCTGGCTCTCGCGCCATGGTGAATGCCAGCGTGCACGCCTGGCCGGTGGTCGAGCGCAATGGCGTCGTTCTCGTCTACCATGGCGCTGAGGATCGCGGCGCGCCGCCCCCCGCACTCGACGTCCCGCAGGTCGAAGAGCTCAGCTCGCCGGAATGGACCGAACCGAATCTCCTGCACTGGAAGGTTCGCACCCGCAACCAGGAGATCATGGAGAATTCGTTCGACACGGCACATTTCGTCTACGTCCATGGTACGCCGCGCGTCCCCTGCTTCGACGACGTTGTCGCCAGCGGCCCCACGCTGCGAGCTTACACCGACGTGCTCGACATCCGCGTACACGGCCTTGGCATGCTCATCGTACGCGACCTCAGCGGGCTGGCAGGCCGTGGCCGTGGCAACATGCACGCTACCTTCGTCACGCCCCTCGATGAAGAACAGGTCGAAGTCTGGATGCACCTCAGCGTCCGCCGCCTCGAGGACGAGGCGGCTACACGTGCCATGGTCGAGCTTTGGCGCCAAACCGTCTACGAGAACTTCGCCCGCGATATCGTCATCTGGGAGCATAAGGCCTATCTGCCATCGCCGGTGCTCGCAGAAGGTGATGGCCCCATCCCTCTGTTCCGCCGCTGGGCGCAGCAGTTCTACCCCGGCACGCTTTCGTCGAGGTGATCTGGACCTGGGCGCAGGAGCCGCGGAGCTACGGCACTCAGGTCCGCGCCTAGGAACAGCGCACGGGTAGGGAACGGATGCCGTGAATCGCCACCGAGCGTAGGTAGACAGCCGGACCGTCTAGCTGCAGGTCGGGACAGCGCGGCAGCATCTCTTCGAAAAGGCAGCGCATGACGTTCCACGATTGATGCGCTCCGAGACAGAAGTGCGGTCCAACCCCGAAGGCCAGGTGCGGGTTGGGCTGGCGGCCGACATCGAAGCGGTCGGGGTCGGCAAACACTTCCTCGTCGCGGTTGCCGGCGCTGTAGAACATCACCACTTTGTCGTTCTCGTGAATGAGCTGGCCGGCGATTTCGAGGTCGCGGACAGCAGTGCGGCGCATATGAATCGCCGGGCCGTCGTATCGCAGCATCTCATCGATCGCGGTCTCCAGTAGACCCATATCGGCAACCAGCCGCCGGTGTTCGTCTGGATGCTGCAGCAACGCATGCAGACCACAAGTGATCGCATTGCGCGTGGTTTCGTTGCTCGCCATGGTGAACAGTTGCAGGAACATGTCCATGCTGGCTGCATCCAAGCGCTCGCCGTCGATCTCGACGTCCGCCAAGGCGCGCAGCAGTGGGCTGCGCAACTGACGGCGCTGCTCGGCGGCGAAGGCGGCGAGATACTCGAAGATCCGGCTCGCCGCAGCCTGCGTCTCGGCCGCGCTCTCCGCCTCAGCGTCTTCGAGCCCAACGACCTGATCGAGCCAGGCAGCCAACATCGGCTGATCGACTTCCGGCAATCCGAGAATCGCTGCCGTCACACGGAACGGCATCGGCCCAGCCACCACCGCCGCAAAATCGCAGGCCCCATGGCCAACCAATGCATCGACCGACTGGCGCGCGACGTTGCGCATCAGTGGCTCGAAGCTTCGGATCAGTTGCGGGCTGTACGCCTTGGCGATGAGCTTGCGCAGCCGTGTGTGCTGCGGCGGGTCGAGGTTGATCAGCCAGTGTCGCATGCGCTCCAATCGTCCAGAGTCGAGATCGCGAATCAGCATGCTGCCACGCGTCGATGAAAAGCTATCGGTGTCCTTCGACACCGCGACGATGTCGCGATATCGCGTCAGCGCCCAAAATCCGCGCTGCGGTGGCTCCTCGGGATCCGGATTGGATCGCTGCGGCCCGCGCGCATGCCAATACGCCGGTGCATGCTGGCGTAGCCAAGCGAACGTGGCGTGCGGCATACCAGCCTCGAAGGTGGCTGGGTCGCCGAGGTGTAGGTCAGGGGCTTGCATGGCGGGGTGACATCTGGCTCCAGACGCCGAGCGCTAGGCGTTCAGTTGCTGCGCCGCGTGCGGCCGGTCGAAGCCGATCCAAAATTCGCGCGATGGCTCGCGGCCGGGCTCGGGTCGTGCCGATTGTTCGATCAACCAGGCACGGGTCTCCACCAGTGCTTGTTCCGACCAACCGCGACACGAAATCATGCGCAACGTGTGCGGATCGAAGCGCAGATTGAAGTCGGCATCGCCCCGAGTCATCAGCGCATCAGGCAGGACCAGGCAGTGGTACACCCGCACCTGCGCCGGCAAGCGGCGCGCCCTCAGAATGGTTTGTTTGAACGACTGCGGATCGTCGCCGGGCAAGCCTAGGATGACTTGGATCTCGACCGGCCCGACACTGGCCAGCTCGGTCACGACCGCCTCGAAGCGCGCCTCCATGAACGGCCGATCCATCGCCTTGAGGACTTCACCGTTGAACGATTGCAGGCCAACGCCGATGTAGCCGGTGTTGCAAGCACGGAGGAAGTCGAAGTACTCATTGTTCATCTTGGACGGGTAGACCTCGCAAACCAGCGGACGATCGCGAAAGAAGCCGACCTCGGCTTCGGCTGCTGCCAGATTGCGAAAGGCATGCACGTTGAGGTTCAGGCCGGCATCGAGGTTAAACGCGCCCTGCGCATCGGCGTCGATCAGTGCCCGCAGCTCGCGCGCAATGTACTGCTTCGAAAACACGCGGCGGGCACCACCGCTGATGCCCCACTCGCAGAACTTGCAGGATAAAGGACAGCCGCGGTAGGTCTCGAGGTAGCCGAACTGTTGGCGCGGCATCAGCCCATGCTGGTAGGGCGAGGCGATCAGGTCGAGCGGTTCCAATAGCGGCCGTGGCGCGGTTTCGCGCCATCCGCCGTCGCTGGGAACGGCGATGCCACGGACCGCGGCCAGGACCTGCGGGCTGCGCTCAGCCAAGCCGACGATTTCACGGAAGGTCTCTTCGCCCTCCCGAATGACAATGGCGTCGACGAAATCGACCGCGTGCCGAAAGGGTGGCAGCGCAAACATTGCCGGTCGCGCCGACGGGCCGCCGAATACAATTGTGCGGTCGCCACGGTTCTCCTTGAGACGGCGCGCGATCTCGAACAAGGGTGGAAAGGACCAGACGTAGACGGATGAGCCGACGATATCCGGATCGAAAGCTTCGACCAGAGCCACGGCCTGCTCGGTTGACAGGTCGCGCATCTCGATGAGTCGGACTTCGACGCCCGCGAGCTCGGGGGCGGCCAGCACGGCTGCCTGGATGCGTCGGATGCCATAGCTTGGTGACTCGTAGGGTGCCCCGTCGACCTCTTCCTTCGGAGTCAGGCACAATAGAGCAACTCGGCGACTACGACTCATGTCACCTCGGCTTCCGTCGTTTGCCGATAGCGTCCATCCGCTACTCCTTGTGGCGACCGACTGTAGAACTGTTGGGCCCAGCGCCGAAACGCGCCCACCGGCCCATCGTTCTCGGCGAGAATGGGAGGGTCGATGTAGACTTTGTGATTCCAGATGGCGATATCCTTCTCCAGGTTTTCGGCCATCACCTCACCCCATTGATCGTGTAGCCGCTGCGTGTCGGCTGCGGAGGCGGCGCGCTGCACGGTGTACAGCTGCAGCATCTCGACCTGGTCGCCTTCCGTGGGCGTGATGTAGGTCGCGTGCAGAAATTCATATCCGCTGCCGAGACCACTGTGCTCTTCGATGACCTGCATGCCCAAGCCATGCATGGTGACATCGATGTTGGTGTTGGGTTCAGCAAAGAACTTGACGTGCAGCATGGCCGGCGTGGTTTCTATCGAATGCACCGGCGGTGGATTCTCCATGCAATGCACATAGCGAAAATGCGCCGCGTCGATGACGTTCTCCATCACCTCCTGGTTGTGGGTGCGGATCTGCCAGCGCAGCACGCGATACGGCGCCCACGCCGGAGAGTGAAAAGCTTCCAGCACCGGCACGTCGAAGGCCGGAGGTTGTTTCTCAGCATGGTACCACACCAGGATGACGCCGTTGCGTTCGACCACCGGCCAGCACGCCATGATCGCCTTCGGCGGAATCTTCGAAGCATACGGCACATTGGTGCATACGCCGTCTCCGTTGAACTTCCAGGCATGAAACGGGCAGACGATGTCTTCCCCGTCGACCGTGCCACCCCAACCTAGATGTGCCCCCAGGTGGGGGCAGAAGGCATCCAATACCTTGGCCGCACCCGCCGCAGTGCGAAACAGCACGAGGTCGTGACCAAAACAGCGCAGGGGCCGTACGTCACCATCCGCGAGCTCACGGCTTAGAGCCACCGCGTACCAGGCGTTGGCAATTGGAAAAGGGAAGCGGGGCGATGTCATCTGCACCTCATGTGGCATCGGCTGCGCCAAAGCGTTCGCACTCTATGCCATCGCTACCGGATGCACAATTGACCGGGAACCGCTGGCTGTGCAGGATCGGATAGCCCGTATTCGCTGGGAGGTTGACGTAACGCCCCAACCCTCATTGAGAATTCTCTAGGCCGTGGCCCGGTCGTCTCAAATCGAACTCGCTGGCGATATGGACTCGAGACGATTGAAAGCCACCGGCGAATGTCGTCGATCAGAGCGGGCAAGTGGGAACGAGGTCCAATACGTCGTTGCTAGCATCGCCTCGCCGTGCAGCGACTGTTGCGGAATAATCGGGTGCGAGGTGCCTTTGCACGCCAACTCCACCACGTAATTCCACGTATCGCGCAACGCTTGTTCCGACCAGCCCAGGCACGATGTCATCTTCAGGGAATAGGGATCAAACTGAATATTGAAGTCGGGGTCACTACGGGTCATGAGAGCATCTGGCAGCACCAAGCACGGGTATACCCTCAAATCAGCGGGCAATTGGCGAGCTTTCTCGAATGTCCGCAGAAAGCCTTCTGGCGTGTCCCCGGGTAAGCCCATGATCAGGTGAACCTCGACGGGCGCGATTCCGGCCAGGCGCTCAATGACCTTGTCGAAGTGACGCTCGTGAAATGGCCGGCCCACACGCCGCAGAACTTCCGCATCGAAAGACTGTAGGCCAACGCCGATGTACACGGTACGACACCGTTCAAGAAACGCATACTGCTCGTTGCTCATGTGCGTTGGATAGACTTCACAAGCCAGCGTATGCTCGCGAAAGAACCCTACCTCTGCTTCCGCATCGCGTAAGTTCTCGAACCCGCGCTTGTTCAGGTTCAGCCCGGCATCAAGGTGAAAGGCCCCAAATACGTCATAGTCAGAGAGTAGTCTCAGCTCATGGGCCAGGTATTCCTTTGAGAACACTCGCTTGGCATCCTTGAGCACGCCCCATTCGCAGAATTTGCACGCCATAGGACAACCGCGATAGGTCTCGATGTAGCCGGTGTTGGCAGCATCGCGAGGCATGATGCCGAGTTCGTAGGGGGACACCAACCGATCGAGTGGGTCTATCTCAGGGCGAGGTCCGGTCTCCCTCCAGCCCCGCTCCGTCGGCACCGCGATACCCCGAACTTGTGCCAGACTGGCATCGTCCAAATCAGGAAGACTGGCAATCTCGCACATGAGATCTTCCCCTTCGCCCAAGGCGATGGCATCGACGAATGTCAGGGAGTCGGCAAACGGCTTTAGCGAAAACATCGAAGGCCGTGCCGAGGGCCCACCGAACACGACTTTGCAGGTGGGCAGAGCCTGCTTGACGAAGCGTGCAATTGCCAAAAGGGCTGGGAACGACCACATGTAGGCCGAAAAACCTACAATCGCCGGATCAAAATCTACGAGTCGAGCAGCAGCCTGTTGTGGATCGGAACCGTCGAACTCGAAGAGTTCGACGGTAGTCTTGGCAAGCTCAGGGTCGGAAAGCAGCGCCGCTTGTACCCGTCGGATTCCGTAACTTGGATACATGTCGGGAGAGCCCCCGAAATCATTTGTAGCCGGGATGCAAGCAAGGGCGATGCGACGGTGATGAACCATGAGTGCTTCCAGTCTTCCGCTGTTGTCAGCGGAGTTAGCAATTAGATCCCATCGGGCTGGGAGGCGCAAGCCAGACTGTGCGTATGCGGGCTCCACCGTTTTCGTGGGAGAATCCGAGAATCCTATGGTCCCGCCATCCGTTGCTATCACGTGGAGGTTGGTGTTGAGCGCCGACCCGCAGCGTTGAATTGCGGTTACGGCACCGCCGCGGCCGATGATTCCGTGTGCACGGGCACGGCGGCGCTCGAAGGCAAGCAGCGCGCGCACGAACACCGCCAATACGGTGCGGCACAGGGCGTGGTCGTAGGCGAGCTTGCAACGTAAGCGATGCGGGAGAGTCAGAACCCATTGGCGGACGGGCACGTCGCCGAAGACGCCTTCGACAAGGTGCGCGGCAAGCTCGCACATACGCACGTCCGCCGGAGGCATCCGGAGTGCGGGCCGCCCACAGCACGACGGGCAGAACCCTCGCCCCTTGCACGAGAAGGCAACGAGGATACTTGGTGGTGAAACCCTCAGCGCACGCGAATGATGATTTGCTGTGGGGCGCTGTAGGTGCCGTTGACGTCGCGGACGCGTGCCGTCACCACCGTGTCTCCGCGGGGGAACTCGAGTGGGCTGGTGATTTGCGCACAAAACTGGATTTCGCTGTCCTCGGCTACGTAACCAAAGGAGCCGTCGTCAAAGGCGACGCACTCGTCGAAGAGACCGCGACCACGCGGGCGGCCATTGCCATCGCGGAAGCGGCATCCGAGGTCGTTTAGAGCTGCCACGGTGTCGGGGTCGAGCGAGAAGCTTGGCGGTACGATAGCCGGCACCCCTCCAAACACAGGTGCCACGTTGTCGCACACCTCGCTACTGCCGTCGCCGAGCGGTTCCGATACGAGCACTTGCAAGTCTGGCAGGTCATCGGCCGGACGTTGGCCGAAGTCGCATTCGGGCGCATAGGTGCAAGCGGGCACGGCGGTCGTTGCCGAGGCCGCTTCGATCACAATCGTAAAGTTCGTTCCGCCGCGTTCGTACACCTTGATGCCGTTCTCTTCGCCTACGGGATTGACGAGGGTCGAGTCACCGCGAGCTAGCCCCATGAAGGAAATCACCGGAGGCTGAGTCGGTCGCGGCGTTACGGTGAGGCTTGGCGTCGGAGTCACGGTCGGAGTCGCTGTGATGGTCGCAGACCGCGACGGGGTTCGGGTGCGTGTCGATGTGGGTGAGATCGAGGCCGTTGGGGAAAGTGTTGGGGTACGGGTGGCGGTTGGAACCAAGGTGGGTGGCAAGGTTCGAGTAGGCGTGTGTGTGGCGGTCCGTGTTGGCGTAGCCGTCGATGTTGCCGGTAACGTTGCGGTGCGAGTTGGGGTCCGTGTGCGTGTCGTTGTTGGTGTCGACGAGGCCAGCGGAGTACGCGTGATCGTAGGGGTGAGCGTCGGCTGTGGTGTCCGGCTCGGCGTGTTGGTTACGGGAATCGGCAAGGTGCCGGTTGGAGTGCGGGACGCGCTACGGGTCGGGCTCGCCGATAGTGTCCGTGTCGGGCTCAAGGTCCGAGTGGGAGTTGGCGACGGGCTCTTCACCACCGTGGAGGAAAGCGTGCGGGTTGCCGTGCCCGTTGGCAACACGGAGCCGGTCGTGGTGCGCGTAGCGCTCGCGGTCGGGGTTCTGGTCGTGGTGCGCGTCCTTGTCGAAGTCGATAGCAACGATCCGGTGCGCGTCGGCGTCGGGGTGGCTGTCGTCGTTGGCGACGCCATGGCCGTGCCTGTCGAGGTGCTGGTGACGGTGGCTGTCGGAATTCGAGAGCCGGTCATCGTTCTTGTTGGGGTGGGAGTACGAGTTCGTGTTTGTGTACGCGTACGGGTTGCGGTGATCGTCGGCGTGGAGGTGGGTGGCCGCGAGCCGGTCGGCGAAGCCGTGGCACTTAAGAACGGGGTCTGGGTCGGTGTGTAGGTTGGAGACTGAGTTGCCGTACGCGAAGGCGGGACGGATGCGGTCGCCGTTGGGGTATCGTCGCGGGGGGTAAGTGTGGGGCTGTGGATGGAGAGAGTGTTTGTGAACGTACGCGAGGGGGTGCGTGTGGGGGTTCTCGTAGCCGTGCGCGACGCGGTGGCACGATTCGTTGGCGAAGGTGTCCGCGTGAAGCGATCGGTTGGGGTCGGGGTGAGCGTTGGTTGGGGTGCTGTGGGTGTCAGCGAGCGCTGCAAGGAAGGGGTCCGCGTCAACGATCGTGTTGCTGTGGGTGTCCCACTGGCGCGTGGGCTGCGCGTTGGGGTTGCGGTCAGGGTGGGCAGGGGCGAGCGCGTTGGCGATTCGCGTGGTGGGGTGAAGCCGAATGTAGCCGTAGATGTAGGCCGTCCTGTTCGCGTCGTGGTTGGCGTACGTACGGTCGTCGGCGTACGGGAAAACGTCGGGGAAGAGGTTGGTGTTCGTGGAAGTGGTGGGGTTCGAGTCGGGGTAAAGGTCGGCGTCGGAGTCGGCGGGTTGCCCACGGAGACGAGCATCCTTGCCGGAGCCCCAAGGTTTCCGGCGCGATCCCGTAGCTGTACGGTGACAATCGTTTCCCCTTGCGGGAATCCTTTTACCGCATTGATTGAGCGACAGAACTGCACGAGTCGCGGCTCACCGGAAATAAATCGCGGTGCCCCGAAAGGATCGACCGTGCACGCCTTGCCGCGTGTATCGTTGACGCTGAAGCCACAGCTCAGAGCGTTGACCGTGGCGACGATCTCGGGGAGATCTTCGAAGCTAGCCGGGGACAGCCCGGGAACGCCTCCGTCGGGGCAATCGCCGAGGATTCCGTTACCCAGAGGGCGAGACACCTCCACTTGTAGATCCGGAAGGGCGGAAGTTTCCTCGGGAAACCCAGCGCCCACCTCGAGGCCGACGGCTGTGTCGCTGCTGCCGGGCGCGGCCTCGACGACGAGGATGAATCCGGAACCACCACCCCTTTGAAAGACAGGCATGCCATCCACGGTTACACCGATGGGTGAGAGCACACTCCCGTCGGCCCCAGCCAAGCCAAGGAAAGTGACACGTGGGCCGCTACGCGGCTCCGGTTGCGCCGTGATCACGGCAACGAGGTCTGCCGCACCTACCGTCTGATCGCCATTGGCATCTATCCCCGGGCACGGCGGGCCGCTGCCAAACAGCATGTAGGCTGTAGCGGTTGCATCAGATGCATCGACGGCACCGTCGCAGTTGGCGTCTCCCGGCACGGCGCTAGCCGTGGCCGAAACGGCAACCAGGGCGGCCATCAAGAAGATCAAACATCCTAACCAGCGCTGCCGCGTGCTTGTTCTTGCGCACGTCAAGGCCAAAGTCGCGACACTATGCCGGCCCTGTCGGCGAGGGTCAACCAAGGCGGATTTGTGTTGCTTGCGGTGGTGCGCCGGCACGAGGTAAGACGTCACGTAGTGGAGGGGCGTCACATGGCGAAAAAAGCTGGCATACCTTCCGGGCCGCCTACACCTGATCTGGGGCCACGCACCATGGAGGCACTGACGCAATTCAGGTCGAATATGGAGGCACTGCGACACGATGCCGAGGCGCAACTAGTGCGCAAGCGCCGGCGGGGCGCGCGGCAAGCTTCTGCCGACCCGCAGCAAGTGTTGCAGCGACTGCTGCGGCAAGCACAATCCCTGCGTGCCGGTATTGAGAAGCGCGCCAAGCGTACCTCCAGGGATGTCGGGACGCAGGGAGAAAAACTCGTATCCTCCTTGGAGAAGGAGACCGCTCGTTGGCTACGGCCACTTCTCAAGCGGCTCGATCTGCCCTCGCGATCAGAGGTGAGGAGATTGAACAAACGCATTGCCGAGCTCGAGAAGAAACTCCAAGCAAGCACCGAAAACAAAGACCAGCCGGTGGCAATCGCGGAAGCGAGCCCTTCCCTGCCCAAGCCGTAATCGGCGTGACTGATCGGGGGCGGCATCGGTATCGGAATAGGAATCGAGGACAGCACCATGAGCTTCGGCCACGAGCGACTCCGAGCCGCCTCCTTTAGGGAAGCTCTGCGCAAGCTCTCAAACACTCCCGGAACAGACGGTCGCAAACCAACGCTCCCAAGCCTGGTCATCCCGGCGAAAGCCGAGATCCAGTGCTGGAACGGCCGCCGGATGCTGGCTATTCGCCACTGGACCCCGGCTTTCGCCCTTACCCTTACCCACAAGCCCTAGTGCTGGACACCGGGACCGGATGAGAAAGCCAGGCCCGAATTGGCCCATTTGACCACGGATTTCACGGATGCCGCATCCCGGCCGTTGACTGGAA
>CAZGSN010000476.1:0-3415 GCA_964528465.1 uncultured Binatia bacterium (SeqCode) | reverse complement strand
CAAGGCAACCTGCCGCAGAAAGCGACGCTCAGGTGCGCCGTAGCACACCTTCAGCAACCGCAGTCGCTCCGGCACCTCATCCACCCCGCTGGTGAAGCCGGCAAATATGGGGAAGAAGCTGATGATTGCCGCCACAATCACCTTCTCGCTGTAGTATGTCCCCACCCAGATCTGCACAAGGGGAATGAAGGCGACGACTGGCGTTGCCTTGAGTGATACAGCCAGCAGCGTGATGGTCCTGCCGAGAAGGCGCTTCCATAGGACGGCTGTCACGCCCAGCGCGACCCCGGCACCCGCCGCTATCAGCAAACCCAGCGCCGCTTGGCCTGCCGTCTCTCTTACTGCCAGTAAGACGCTCTCGTGACTTTCCCGGACGAACGTGCTCACCTCGCCGACAGACCCGATGTCTCCGGGCACCATCCTGTTGAGGGCCCACCATGCGCAAGCCACAATGCCCGGCCCTGCCGCATACTCTAGACTGCCCAAAGCCCCGAGGCGCCACTGCTTCGCGGTTTTCATTGCCGCGTAAGTCCCGTATACACCAAGTACCCTACTAATTCGTCACAGGGCATGACGCGAGAGATCGCTTTGATCCCCTGAAGCCGAGTGCACACTCCGAGCAAGCCGTCAACCGGTGGGGCGAACATCGCGATCTGACCAAGCGGGCGCTTCAGGTAGGAAGCCACTCCATGCGATGGCGCGACGAGTTCTCTTAATTGCGCCAGATAGTGGCTGCGATTTGATTTCACGAGTGCCCCCCGGGGACGGGCGAGCATGCTGTCCACCGCAGCCTCAGGTTCCTCGACTGCCGCCTTCCACCCGACGGCGGATGCGCCAAGAAAGCGTCGCAACACGTCTCCATGTCGTTCTAAGTAGCCTTCCGTCGAGAAGAACGTGTCGCTGTAGTATTGCAAATCCACATCCTCAGGACGCACTAATTGGAAGGGCACAGAATCCCGGCGTAGTGTCACGGGCTCATTGAATACATACACGCCCCATACATCCGCGGCCTGGGCCTCGAACATCTTGCCAACGTCTAGTTGTCCTGCATTATGGTGCTCCGCCTCGACGCCGAACCGATGCTCGAGTAGCTCCAGAATGAGCCCGGTGTCGAACTTTTCGTAGATATAGGCTCTCCGCTTGGCCAGCCACGCGCCGCCTCCGCCGATCGGCAGCGTGTCTCTCAAGGCAAGCGCCGCCGTACTTCGGTTAAAGACTACCCCCAATATGCGCAGATAAGGCGGTTGTGGCTCGGCGCCGCGAATCAGCAGCTGATCGGCGGTCCACAGCCCGATGTCAGCCGCGTTGTTGCGCACCAACGCCGCGTTATCAGTGGTCGGCCCTCCAGCCAGCAGCACCACGTGGAGCCCGCTATCGGCGAATACTCCCAGATGCTCCGCCATGTAGAGCCCGGCAAACTGCACGCCATGGTACCACTGAAGCTGAACGCGTAGAGTGTCCAGCGGCCTGGCACGGGTTAGCGATGTGTCCGACGGCAACACACCGGCAGCGACTACACCGGCCATGGCCAACGTGAACAAGAAGGCTCCGAACCATGAGCGGGGCCGATTGCGGCGCTTTTGGCCCTCCGCGCTGCCTCTTGCTTCATCGCCCATGCGTGGCCGTCCTCACGGCGACTGAGCTCCCCGCACCATCGTCCCGACAATGGTGTTGCATGAGGCCTGGGTGCTGATGCGGTCAAGCATGACAAGCGCTGAGCACATCGACAGCCAGACGTTTGTGTCAGACTCGAACATTGCTGCCCCGCTTCGCGTCACGCTCAAATAGGGCAGAACGCCACCCCGGGGCGCCACCAATTCCCTGAGTTGCTCCAGATAGACCGCGCGATTGCTCCGCGGCAAGGCGCCCTTGTTAAGCGCGAGCATCGAATCGACGGCGGCGTCCGGATTCAACGCTGCCAGCCTCCAGCCCTCTGCGGCGGCGGAGAGGAATCGTCGGAGTATCTCGCGCTTCGTGGCCTGCGTCGCAGCAGTGCTAAAATAGGTGTCGCTGTAGTATGGAATACCCACGTCTTCAGGCCTGATCAGTCGATAGGGAATGCCCGCCTGCCGCAGCCTGATCGGTTCGTTGAAGACATACACCCCCCAGATATCCGCTCTCTCGCGCTTGAAAGCATCCGCGATATCCAAGGCGCCGGCATTCACATGGTGACTGCTTGCCTTGAAGCGCGCCTCCACCAGCCCCAAGAGGTGCCCGGTGTCAAAATTGTCATACACGTAAGCCTGCTTACCATCTAACCAAGAGGACGTATCAACCCCACCGCTAGTGTCCCGGAACGCTAGTGCAGCCACTGAGCGGTTGAAGACCACTCCAAGGACACGCAATGAGCTATCCGATGACTCCTTCAGCAGCAATTGATCGCCGGCGTGGATTCCGATCTCCGCATCACCAGCAAGGACCGGGCGCGTAGGATCAATGTTGGGGCCACCTTGGAGCAACTGCACTTCCAAGCCACTGTCCGCGAAGATGCCGGCAGCAAGCGCAACGTAAAGACCCGCAAATTGAGCGCCGTGGTACCACTGCAACTGGACTCGCAAAGGATCTCGCGGGCCCGTCCCTACCGCTGATTCCGTGCGGCGCCCGGTGCACGCAAGCATCAGCACAGCAGTCACTAAAGCAGGGGTCCGAAGGTTGCTTCTACCCATGCACTCTCCTAATTCGACCGTGTAGACCTGGCCACGGAGGCCAGAGCGAGTCCCAGGCGCATGATCGCGAGCCGCTGGGACTGGGGAACGCACGTCATTGGGGAACAACCACCCTTCCACCCTCAAGCCGAATGATCTCCTGCGCCCACTCACGGGCGAGTTCTGGTTCGTGGGTAACCATTACGCAGAGGGCCCCTCGTGCCGCGACGTACTCACCGAGCAGCTGAAATACTCTGCGCGCGCTTACGGGATCAAGGGCGCTTGTCGCCTCATCCAGCAGGAGCAGCCATGGGGCGCGTGCCAAGAGCCCCGCGAGGACTAGCCGCTGGAGTTGGCCACCACTTACATCTGAGGGGTAGCGGCCAAGCAATTCCTCAGGCCTCACGCCGTCCGTCAACAGCCCTACGCGACTCATGTAGACATGGAGAGACTCAATGTCGAGGCCCGGCGTCTCGGGATTCAGATCGCCGGGGAGTTCTAGGTTGCGCCTGATGGAACGCCAAGGCACCATCGTTGGCTGTTGGTCCATGTAGCCCACCAAGCCACGCAAAGCGACTTGCTCCACTTTCAGGACCTCCCCTCCCCCATCGACTACAACCGCGTAATCCTCGACTCGATGCCGCCCGATCAGATCAACGGCCATGCTCCTGTTCACGGGAGAGAAAAGCCCCAACAGGCCTCTGAGGAACATGGTTTTACCGGAGCCGGACTCCCCGACGACAGCAACAAATCGTGGCGTCCCCCACCTC
>CAZGSN010000475.1:0-3214 GCA_964528465.1 uncultured Binatia bacterium (SeqCode) | reverse complement strand
CATAGCGCGGCCTCGTGGCCGCAACCAAAGCTTGAAGGGCCGGAGCGGGCCGCGCAGGCTGTAGGCTGTAGACCGTAGGCTGTAGGTCGGAGGAACAAAGAGATTGGAGAAGCTACTCCTCCACGCTGACGCATCGCATTGAGAATCTGTGCGTGGCGCAACGAAATTAGGAGATAGTAGATCAGAACTCCTGATCTCGAGGATTCCGAGTCGATCGGGAGAATGGGACTAGGAGCTTGGGACCGGAGGCTAGATACTTGTGAAATCGAAACGAGCCCAAGCCCCGAGCCACCAGCCCCAAGCCCCGCAGCTTAGTTTTGAGACAATCTTTGCGCGCCGACGGTGGGTTGCTTGCTCAGGGCGCGTTGCCTTGCAGCCAGGTAGCTAACAGTGCCGTCCCGAACATGGCGGCGAGCAGCAAGACGATGGTGGCGCCTGCCGCGGCATCGACGGTGTAAGAGAGAACTAACCCGGCGCTGGTGGCGGCTACGGCAATCGTGACCGCGAGCGCCAGCATGCGCCGGTAGTCGCGCGTAAGCTGGTAGGCAATCGCCGCCGGAATCACGAGTAACGCTTCGACGAGCACCAAACCGACGACGCGAATCGAGGCAATGATGGCTAGCGCCAGGCTGGTAAGGAGCACCAGGTTCAAGGCGCGCACCGGCAAGCCGCTGGCATGCGCGACTTCTTCGTCGAACGTCAGAAATAGAAGCTCCTTGAAGAACATGCCGATGCAGGCAAGCACCAGAGTGCCGATGCCACCGAGGAGCCACAGATCCGTCTGCGACACCGCCAGGATGTTGCCGAAGAGGTAGCCGAAGAGGTCGACCTGGTAACCCTCGGAAAGGCTCATGATCAAGACGCCAAGAGCCATGGCCGAGGAGAACAAGATACCGATGGCGGTATCCTCATGCAGGCGACCGTTGCGGCTGAGCCAGCCGATTGCCCATGCAATCAGCGTCGAGAAGATTGCCGCCGCCAACAAGGGCTCGACGCCGAGCAGAACCCCGATGGCAATGCCTCCGAGGGCCGAGTGCGAGATGCCGACACCAATGAAGGACAAACGCTTGAGGATCACGAAGAATCCAAGCACGCCGCACAAGACGCCGGCGATAACGCCGGCCATCAAGGCGCGTTGCATGAATGCATAACTCAAGAGTTCCATGGCTTAGTCGAGATGCACGTGCTGGCGGACCTCATCGGAAATGAAGTCGAACTCGCAGCGGTAGGCTTCGCGTAGCTCATGGCTGTGGAGCACGGTGCGCGGGTTGCCGTGAATGTGGGTGGTGCCGTTGATGCAAATGAGTTCGTCCGCGTGAGCCCCAAGCTCCAGCAGGTCGTGAGAGACGGCAACCACGGTGAGGCCAAGGTCACGCCGCAAGTGCTGCAAGAGGGCGTAGAGTTCGTGCTGTGCCGGTAGGTCCAATCCGGTCGTCGCCTCGTCGAACAACAACAGCTTGGCCTCGGCGCAAATAGCACGCGCGATGAAAGCACGTTGCTGCTCGCCTCCCGACAACTGGCCGATGCGCCGCGTGGCGTATCCCTGCAGCCCCACCAAGCGCAGGGCCGCGTCGACACGATCCCAATCGCGCCGGCGTGGGAAACGCAGCAAGCCGATACACGAGGTGCGCCCCATCATTACGACGTCACGCACCGAAACGGGAAAACGCGGGTCGAAGTTTGGCCTCTGCGGCACGTAGCCGACATGATGCGCCTTGGCCCCTAGCTCCGAGGGGCGGCAACCCAAGACGGTCACGCTTCCATGCGAGGGCTCGACCAATCCGAGAAGTACGCGCAGCAATGTAGTCTTGCCGGCACCATTGGGGCCGATGATGCCGAGGAAGTGCCCCTCGGGCACGGCGAAGTTGATGTCCCACAACACGCGACGGCCGTCGATCTCGACTCCGAGCTCGCGTGCCTCGAGAGTGTGGGTGGAATCGTTCATTGGAGAACCTCGGCGAACGCCTTAGCATTGAAACGCATGAGATCGAGGTAGGTGGTGCGGCCGCTGCTCTCCGCGCTGCCGAGAGGATCCACGGTGGCGACATCTCCACCGATCTCATTTGCCATCTGCTGCGCTAAGCGCGGGCTGTATTGGGGCTCGATCAACACGGCGTGAACCTTGTGTCGGCGAGCCACGTCTACCAGCCGCGCCATGGTCTTGGCCGACGGTTCCTTGCCCGGCGATTCTTCGACTACCGCCACTTCCTCAAGGCCGTAACGGTGCGCGAAATAACGCCATGCCGAATGGAAGGCGATGAAATGGCGCTGCGGAAGGGCAGCAAGGGTTTCACGCAGCTCGCTATCAAGCTGCGTCAGCTCTTCCCGGTAGCGCTGCGTAGATGCCGCAATGGCTTGCGCCTGAGCAGGGATGAGTTCCTGCAACGCTTCGCCGAGCTTGGGCACGATCGTATCGCGCATCAAGGTTGGGTCGAGCCAAACGTGCGGATCGCTGCCGTTGCTGCCGTGGTAGTGACTATTGCTTGGCGAAAGGAGGTCGATTCCCGCGGTGATGACGAGCTGTCGCAGTGCTGGGCTTGCGGCATTGGCCAGCTTCAGTGCCCAATCGTCTAGGCCGGCTCCAACACGCACGATCATCGCTGCATCGGCAACGGCACGCATTTGCGTCGGGCTCGGCTCGAAGGTGTGCGGGCTGGCACCGCTCGGTAACAGGGTCAGCACATCCACATGCTCCGCGGCCAACCGGCGAACGACATCGGCCAAAGGAAAGATCGTAGCCACCACGCGGGGTTTGGCCTGCGCGAGCGCCAAGCTCGGCAAGAGCATCATCACCGCCCACCACACCATCTGCCGTCCAGCACGCTTCCACCGCCACCAACTCCTCATCTCTTGCATGCCCGGTATGCTGTCGCAGAAGCAGCGGTGCGTCAAACATCCTCCACCCTTCTCCTCGCTCTTTCTTCGCCGCTTCGACTTGGTGGTGTAAACGGATCGCCGCGGCTCCGCTTCGCCCTCAGTGGAGATCCCTTTCGATGGGTCTTTGCACGCCAAATCGCTTGGGCAGGCAATCCGGCTCATGCGCCACGAGGGCGCGCCTGTCCTGATCTACTGACTCCTGATTTCGTCGCGCCGCGCACAGATTCTCGATGCGACGCGTCCTTGTGGCAAAGGCTCTTCTCCGACCTCCGCGGTTTCTCCGACCTACAGCCTACGGTCTACAGTCTACAGCCTGCGCGGCCTGCTCAATCGAGCG
>CAZGSN010000474.1:0-4394 GCA_964528465.1 uncultured Binatia bacterium (SeqCode) | reverse complement strand
CATCATCGGGGGGCTTGGCCTTTTCTTGATGACCGTGTGGCTGGTCGTAAAGGGCGGCGAGCACGTCGGAGCGCACTTGCAGCTTTTGAGTCACTACTTCTACGGCTACTCGGTTACCTGGGCGGGTAGCGGCGTCGGCCTGATCTACGGCGCTGCGGTCGGTGCCGCTAGCGGCTGGCTAGTCGGCTCCATCTACAACGGCGTCGTCTACTTGCGCCGTCGCTAACCGGAGCAAACACTCGGTTGACTGCATGTGGGCGTTGATGGGCGCGAGCCTGGCTTTCCTGGCGTGGAAGGGGGCGGGCAAGCTGGTGCCTTCATGAGGAGCAAGGAAAATAATCCCGACGACTTGCGGTCGCTGCACGCCGAGTGGCCGCAGGTGCCAGACCTGTTGCACGGATTTCTGGGGCGCGCGGGTGGCGTCAGCCAGGGTTCTTTCAAGTCGCTGAATCTGTCTACCCGGGTGGGAGACAAGGAGAGCGACGTTCGAACCAACTGGAATCGCGTCGACACCGAGCTTCGCGGTGGTGACTTTGTGCGTATTCGTCAGGTCCACGGCGACGGCGTTGTCGAGGCACGCGACGCGCGCAGCAGCGAACCCGATGCAGACGCGGTGATCACGCGCGACCGCGGCCTGGTGCTGACGATACTCACTGCCGATTGTGTCCCACTATTGTTTGCCGATGTGGTTACGGGTGCCATTGCCGCCGTGCATGCCGGCTGGCGTGGCACCTTGGCAGGCATCGTTCCGCGTGTAGTGCACGAGTTGCAGAGGGCCTTCGGCACCCAGGCGGCGGATCTGCACGTGGCGATCGGACCGTCCATCGGTAGTTGCTGCTACGAAGTGAGCGAAGACATTGCCGGCGCCATGGAAGAGCGCTGGGGACACTTGCCCAATGCTGTGCACCGCGGCGATGAAGCACGCCCCCGAATCGACTTGCGCGCCATCAACGCTCATCTCCTGCGCCGACGGGGAGTAAACGCAATCACTTCTATCGGCCCCTGTACCCGCTGCGCCAGCGCCTCCTACTTTTCCCACCGACAAGCCACACAAGAAGGCCACGGCGTGAGCGGGAGACAGCTCAGCTATATCGGCTGGCGGAAGCCGGAGGCCGGATAGATCTTTTGACAGAGCCGGCCGTCGTCCTGTAGGCCTTGATGAAACTTCTAGGGATCTGGGGAAGTCGGACTAGCTTTCCATAGAAAACCCAGCGGGCTATAGACGCGCGACATGTTTACCACGGTTCGAATGCCGCCCGAGCGGGCGCGCCCGGTGGGGGCGATCGAGGACGCGATTGCCGACATCAAGGCCGGCAAGATGGTCATTCTCATGGATGACGAGAATCGTGAGAATGAGGGCGACCTGTGTATGGCTGCGGAGGCGGTCACCCCCGAGGCTATCAATTTCATGGCCAAGTATGGGCGCGGGTTGATTTGCCTGACGCTGAGCGAGGAAAAGATCCGCGATCTCGGGCTAGCCATGATGGCCACGGACAACCGTGCACCCCTCGGTACGGCGTTTACCGTGTCGATTGATGCGCGCCATGGCATCAAGAGCGGAATCTCTGCCGCCGATCGCGCACAGACGATCTTGACCGCTGTTCGCGATGGGGCACGGCCGCAGGACCTGGTTGTCCCCGGGCACATCTTTCCCTTGCGCGCACGGCGCGGTGGTGTGTTGGTCCGTACGGGTCAGACCGAAGGCTCAGTGGATCTCGCCCGCCTGGCGGGGCTGAAGCCGGCCGGCGTCATCTGCGAAATCATGAAGGACGACGGCACCATGGCTCGCCTTTCCGATCTCGAAGGCTTTGCCGCAACCCACAACATGCGCATCTACACCATTGCCGATCTCGTCCAGTATCGCTTGCGTTGCGACTCGCTGGTCCATCGCGTTGCCGAGGCCAAGCTCAACAGTCGCTACGGCGGGGAGTTCCGCATCTGCGTGTATCACACCGATGTCGATGACGGGGAACACGTCGTGCTGATCAAGGGCGACGTGCGCGCCGATGAGCCTACTTTGGTGCGCGCACACGCTGAGTTTGTCCCTGGCGATGTCTTTTCCTTGGCAGAGCGCGACACCTCCGCCCTGCTCCACGAAGCCATGCAGATGATTGCCGAGGAAGGGAAAGGCGTGGTGTTGTACCTGCGGCGCAACGGCCGCGGCGCCGAGCTACTCGACGGCTCACGCGGGCGCGAGGCGAGCCCCCAACATCGCACGGCCAGCAATCCCAGCACTGACCCTTCCACCCAAGAACGCGACTTTCGCGAATATGGCATCGGCGCCCAGATCCTGCGCGATGTCGGCCTCGGCAAGATTCGCCTGCTCAGCAACTTTCCGCGCAATCTCGTCAGCCTTCCTGGCTACGGCCTGGAAGTCATCGACTGCGTTCCCTTGCGGGTTCGCAAACCACGCACCAAGAGGCCGGCGGCACGGCGCAAGCCTGTCGCGGCTTGAGTTCTACTCCCCGCATGCGTGTGTTTCTTGCGCTCGGCGTGAGCGACGCCGTCGCACAGGCGTTGCGGGAGCTGCAGGGCCAGATGCGAGCGACGGATGCGGATGTCGCTTGGGTAAGGCCTGAGGGCCTTCACTTGACGTTGAAATTTCTCGGGGAAGTCGAGCCACAGATGCTTCCCGAGATTCACGCAGCGGTCGCGACGGTCGCACTACGCCATGCGCCAATGGCACTGCATGTCGAGAGTATCGGCGGCTTCCCCAATTTGCGGCGGCCACGCGTGCTATGGGCAGGCGTGCAAGCGGCCGGTATCGCATCCCTCGCGCAACAGCTCGACGACGCCTTATCCACAGTTGGATTTGCAGCGGCCAGGGAAACATTCCACCCCCACATCACCCTTGGACGCGTACGCAGCTTCAAACGCTGGGACACCTTGGAGGCAATATTGAGCACCCATGCGGCGCATCACTTTGGTACATGCGAGGCGCCCCACATAGGCATCTTCCAAAGCACGCTACAAGCGGGCGGGTCGGTCTACTCATTGCTGTACGAGGCGCCGTTGACTGGAAGTACAGGCTGAATGGCCATCGCCAGGGTCGACCGGCGCAGCAGAGGCTGAACTAGGGATCGAACATCGAACACTGGCGAAGCCGCGAACTAGCGCACCGCGGGAAGCGAATCCGGCGCGCTATGGACAATTCGCTTGGGCGCAAATAGAGAGGCAGGACTATGACAATCGACAGCAATAAAGAACGGGCACTCGATCTCGCCCTGAGTCAGATCGAAAAGCAATTTGGCAAGGGCGCCATCATGAAACTCGGGCAGGAAGCGCTGACCCGAGATGTCGCCGTAATTCCTACCGGTTCGTTGGCGTTGGACGTCGCGCTAGGAGTGGGAGGCGTGCCGCGTGGTCGCGTCATCGAGATCTACGGACCCGAATCAAGCGGCAAGACAACCCTTGCCCTACAGATCGTTGCACAAGCACAGAAACGTGGTGGGGTGTGCGCCTTCGTCGACGCCGAGCATGCACTCGACGTTGGCTATGCCCGCAAGCTCGGCGTGAAGACGGAAGAATTGCTGATTTCGCAACCGGATCACGGCGAGCAAGCCCTGGAGATCGCGGAGACGCTCGTGCGCAGCGGCGCCATTGATGTTCTGGTCGTCGATTCCGTCGCCGCCCTGGTTCCGCGTGCCGAGATTGAAGGCGAGATGGGGGAGCCGCAGATGGGCTTGCAGGCGCGCCTCATGTCGCAAGCTTTGCGCAAGCTTACGGCGACGATTTCCAAGTCCAACACCATCGTCATCTTTATCAACCAGATTCGCATGAAAATCGGGGTCATGTTCGGCAACCCCGAAACCACCACCGGCGGCAATGCCCTCAAGTTCTACGCCACCATCCGTCTCGACATCCGCCGCATCGGCGCCATCAAACAAGGCGATGAGGTTATCGGCAGCCGTACCAAGGTGAAGGTCGTGAAGAACAAAGTGGCGCCGCCATTCCGCGAAGCCGAGTTCGATATTCTTTACGGCACCGGTATTTCACGGGAGGGGGAACTGATCGATCTCGGCTCCGAACTCGGCATCGTAGAGAAGAGCGGAGCCTGGTACTCGGTGGAAGGCGATCGCATCGGACAAGGGCGTGAAAACGCCAAAGACTTCTTGCGCGAACACCCGGACCTAGCCGACTCGATCGAAGCCAAGCTGCGCGCCAAGTACGCTCTGCCCGGAACCGTCACCCCCATCGGCGGCGAGCCCGAACCTGCAAAGGCTGAAGCAAAAAAACCAGCACGTGCGTAGAGCCCTTGCGCGCGGCCCCGACCGTCCCGCGTCTCGGAGTCGATACAAGGACGGCATGGGCCAACGGCTGAGGGACTGAGGGACAGAGGGACTGAGGGACAGAGGGGCTGAGGGGCAAGGGACTGAGGGACTGAGGGACAGAGG
>CAZGSN010000473.1:0-4683 GCA_964528465.1 uncultured Binatia bacterium (SeqCode) | reverse complement strand
ATTTAAGCCGGGGGTATTCGGCGGAGCGGGTGGCCGAGCTGATCGGCTGGCCCATAGCAGAGGTGGCGGAAATGAAGCGGGACGGGGACTTCGAACCAACGACACGCAAGGACAAGGCCGTGCATATGGTGCTGCGTGGCAAGTCTATCGACAAAGCTGCCAAGGCAACGGGGCTTCCTGTTGTCGTGGTGCAGCGGGCGGTCGAAGATGCGCGCACCAAGATCGATCAATTGGCGATGGTGGCGCAGGCGATGCCGCGCCGTGCAGTCGGGGCGGACGCCTGATGCAAACCCTCGCCCAGCACTTCCAGGAGTGGATCACCGAGCGCGACAGGGTCACCGCGGAGATGGAGCACCATTTCCAGGCGATCCTAGAGCTGCAGGCGGCCGAACGGACTTTGGACGCCAGACGGCTACAGATGATCCCACCGGTCCCCAGCACCCCTCTCAGGGCCTCCCAGGAGCAAATCCCGCAGCAGTCCCAACCTCAGTACCAACTCTCGGAGCTGCTGCGCAAGGCCGAGGCCCCAGAGATGGTGGCGGGGTATCGAGGTCCGCCACAGCGGCCGAATGGGAATGGTCACGGGCGCTAGACAAGCCCATGTAAGTAGTGATAAAATAAGCGTTTCACGTGAAACGCTGGTACAACTTCTTATGCCCATTGTTACCCATCAAAATAAGACCCAGCAGCTATGGCAGTGGGCCAAGGACGTCGGCCTTCCGGTCGATCTGGTCTATGAGCGCGTGCATCGCTATGGCTGGACCGTCGAGGCGGCGCTCACAACGCCGGTCGGTGCGGCGCGCGGTAACAAGGCCAAGCACAAGTGGCGCGAGGCGCTAACCAAGAGCGAGCGCCAGGAGCTGGATTGGATCGAAACCCAGCTTCAGGATGACATCGGCGCGGTTCACAAGGCCAGTCTCAAAGAGCGTCGGTACAAGCTGCAGAACCGCGGGACTTCCCGGGCCAGACTGGCGGCCAAGGCCGCTACAACTTCTCTGGGTGCGACTTTATCCACGCAATAGCCTGCTGTTCGGCGAATTCTTTGGTGCTGAAGTGGCCTATCGGGTCTCCCCCAACGTAGGCTCTCCACAGGGAGACCTTATCGTTTACGGGCTCGTCGCGGACGTTGATCTGGCGGCTGTCCCCTGGGACGGCTCCGTAAAAAAATCCCACGCCGTCGGGCATGGTGGATAAGATGCTTTTCAGGCTAACCGGAACCTAGTGTGTATCCAAGACACCTGAAAACTCCAAACTGAATGTGGAATTTCGCTTGAACTCCTCGATCTCATCTTCGGTCATCTGTTCCAGGGTCCAAGAGACATCATGCTGGGCGTAATGGCAGTTTCCGCAGACCTCGACGTTGGCCGTCATGCCCTCCCAGACGGGTGCTCGAAAGCTGCCCTCGGGGTGCACGCCAAGGCAGGAGGGGCATTTACGCATTCGCCCCGGAGGCATCAGCAGAGCCTTGGCGCGAATGGATTCAAACGAGTAGCCGCGCCCGCTCCGATTAAGCTCCTTGATCCGGCCGTTGACCGACTCCGTATAGGCGTTTGTGATCGGGTAATCGAAATAGGCGAATATCTCGCTGGTCCAGTTGAGGATCATCTTAACGATGGGCTGGAACTCGACCGCTACCAGCGGGTCAAGCGAGGCTGCCCAGAGGCAGAAGAGGTCTTTGGCCTCCTGCTTGCTCTTGGCGCTCCAGATGTCGTAGAAATCCTCCTTTGTCTGCCACGCTGCCTTCAGGATCGGGCTGTTGGCCAGCAGTGCGTTAAGAGCCGTCATTCGGCCTTCAGAGAGCCGATGACGGCTCGTTTGCAGCAACAGCTTACCCTTGCGGGGGTTCCTGTTCGGGCTCGGGCCTGCCCTGCGGACGCGGTTACGGACCCTATCCAGGGCGAAGTTGACCTTGCTGACGACATGCCACTTGTCCACCACCACCTTGGCGCGCGGCAAATAGGCGTTTACGGCATTCTTGTATGGCCCCCACATGTCTATAGTGACAGCCCTAATCCGATCTTTGTTCGGCAAGGCATAAAGCCAGCGCTCGACGCGGCGACGCTCCATGCTGTCGATAATGTCCAAAGGTCTGCGGGTGCCGACATCCACAAAGATGGTTCGCCTGCGGCCCAACAGCGTAAGCTCGTCAATCCCCAGCACCGTGGGTGCCGTAAGGTGCCGCTCGGCCATGCGCCGATCCAAGGCGGTGTGGCAGATATTTCGCACCGTCTTCTCGTCCACGCCGACTTGTCGGGAGAGGGCGGCAAAGGTCTGGTGGACACCCTGTTCCTCGATATACGCCACGCATCTCTTGGTCATCTGGCGCCGACTGTCCATGTCGGGCAGCGGCTGCATGAATGTCTCGGAACAGTCGCGGCACCGAAAGCGCTGCACCTTACAGCGGATCAGGAATTGCGCGCCGAATGCGGGAGTATCCCGGTAATCAACGATCTTAGTGCCGTGCCGGTAGAGACGGCCAATGGAGCCGCACTTCGGACAGGTGTCGGTAACGGGGCCATAGGTGGCAAGTGCCACGCGCCCGTCACTCATGGTGTGCTTAACGTCGTGAACCTCCCATCCGACCAGCATGAGGGCATTGGTTGCCACTACGAGACCTCTATGCCCTTGTGGAAGGTGGTTTTTTCGTAGTGCCAGTCGTCAGCTTCGAGGCGAATATTTGCCCCCACGCGTTGGCTCACCTCGTTGAACTTGGACATAGTCGCCTGACCTAGATCAATGCCGTCCGGGTCAGCACGCTCGGGCGTGTCAAGGGCGCGTAGCGCTAGTATATCAAGATAGGTTTGTACATCCGCAAGTTCCTTACGAGCTAGGGTGCTGTAGTCTTCAAATGAAATATCGCCTCGTTCGAATTTCTTCCGTATGTTGGCGAATTCGCCAAGCTCCCCCACGACGGCCTGAAGCCACTGCGAGGGAGACCAATCGGAGCCATCCGGCTTGGAGTGCGCGGGCTGACCGTGCTTGTTCTTGAACACGGGGAGCCGAGCGATATTGGCTCCACGGAGGGCGTTAAACGTTAGGCCGTTGGTCATGTAACCCATTATATTTGCATCTCAAAGTGTCCATCTGGGGAACGAAACATGTCCCCTGCGTACTGCGCTCCCGTTGATCCATCGTCAAACTCAATATCGGCGTACAGTGACGGTGATGGACTCCCGTACACAACTCGATTTCCTATGCGAATTATCTTTCCCCACCGCTCGGCCCCGCGTACATGGGCCATGCATCCGTCCATCTGAACGATGCACACCCTGTCGCCTTGTTCTGGCAAATCTCTCATTCTATTGCTCCGCCTTCCGCTTTAGACAGGGGCAGTAGGCGGTTGGCGTAAATCACAATTGGCTGATTGGGATACGCCTCAGAAAGGCGCGCAACCGCGCCCTCCACGTCTTCGAACGTGGAGCAAACCTCCACCGCCTTACCTTTTTCGCAGTCAACCTTAATGACTAGCATGCCGGAGACCTCCACATCAGTTTCCGGGGTAGCTTGACAAGCAGCGCGGTGACTGTCAACATCTAAATCCGCATAGCCAGTCTTTCAGTGCGTCCCACAGTCTGGGCTCCAGGTAGACGACATGGTCTCCGGTGTCCCGCTGGGTGCGCAGCTTGATGTGGAAGCCGTCATACGAGGCGTAGACGCTGTCGTACAGGTAGGTTTCCTCGCTCATGTCTCGGTCCTTAGTGTTGACGGCTCAGCCCAGTGGGCTTTCGCCTATCGCGCAGACGCGCGATGCGTTCTACCGTGGTTTCTGGTCGAGCAATCCAACTAGGATGTGCATGAAGCCAAGAATCCCGCACCATAAGATGGCGGTCGTCGTGATCCAATCGGGCGCTGCCTGGGCTATGGTCAGCACAACCGCCCAGCATATAAGCCGCAGGCCTCTGCCAAAGGTGCGAACGGCGCGTTCGGACGGTAGAGTTTCGGCCATCCTTCACTCCTTTGCTCAGCGCTCTCGCGCTACCGAGCCATCGCGCGAGGTAGCCGGGTGACCCGAAAGTCACCCGGCGTCAACACTCTTACGGGTCAATCGCTTCAATGATGTGGATGAGTATCCCCATCAGGCCTAAAACGCCCGCCACACAGGTGACAGGGATCATGATCAAGACTATCAAGTCCATGGTGCGTGCTCCTTTGGGCTTGCTGTGGCAGCCTCGCAGTTTCCAAACGCAAGTTACTGGGGTACGCACTTTAAGCTACTGACACTACCCCTCATTTCGATTTGACTGGCCCTGACGGCGCAACACGTCAGGGCCTTTTTACGCTACGCACATGACAGGCGGGACACCGCCTATGCTGCACCGGACGACGGTGCCCCGCGCTCTACCGTGACCCCAAGGAGGAAGCCGAGGGCCACGGGAGAAAAACCTACTTGGCCGCTCGCTTGGCGAAGGGCGAAACTTGGTAGCGCTCCTCCATTTCATGCAGGAAGATCACCTGATCCCCCTCTTTGCAGTAGACCCAGGAATGCTCCGGGGAGCAGACGGCAAAGCGCATCACGGAGATGGCCTCCTCACCGTCTACGCCTTCGGCTAGGATGATCTGCTGCTCGTCGGCGTCGTGGGCAAAAACAGAAAACTCAGGCATGCTACTTCCTCGCTAACTGTCGCTTTAGAATCTGCTTGTGGTTACTCTCTAGGGCCTTTGCGGTTGCCCGCAGAATGCAGA
>CAZGSN010000472.1:0-8042 GCA_964528465.1 uncultured Binatia bacterium (SeqCode) | reverse complement strand
ACGATCGTCGTGTACGAGGCGGCGCGCCGTGTAGTGGCTTGCTTGGAGGACCTGCTCGCCGTGCTTGGAGATCGGCCAGTGGCAATGGCTCGTGAACTCAGCAAGATGTTCGAGGAGATTCTCCGCGGACCCGCCAGCACCGTCCTCGCTGTGTTGCGCGATCGCACGCAGAGTGTCGAGCTGCCAGGCGAGATTACGCTGGTGATAGGCGGCCGCCCTCCGGCAAGCGAACCTGTCGATCGCGAGCAGTTGCGCGCCACCATCGAGCGCTTGCGCCAAGAAGGCCGTAGCCTGAAGGAAATTTCCCGCAGCCTGGCGCGCGAGACCGGCCTACCCGTGCGCGAAATCTATCAGCTCGGCCTCCGCCGTGACGGCAGCTCCTAGGCCGAGAGGCTTTCGAAATACGCCGCCCCTTGGCGCCTTTGCGGCTTGGCGCGAGACGAAGCTTCTCCGATCGGAGCGGATTATTCCCCGCGCGAAAGGCGCCAGGCCGCGAAGGGCTGATCTACCGGCTCATTGAAGAAGCTCAAGGTGCTTCGAGACGCCCCTCGGGGCTCCCCAGCACGAACCGATTTAGCAATGAATCCGTTCGCCCTGTGGAGGCGCATAGCGCCGTCTCGAAGGGCCTGGGTAATTTTCAATAGGCTGCGGACGGCGGTGAGCTTCTTCACCTAAGCCGTTGACGGCGCGGGTTATGGCATCTCTCTCGCTCGCGGCCGCAGCCAAGAGGGTAGCTCCTAGTACGAGAGGCTTTCGAAATACTCCGCCCCTTGGCGCCTTTGCGACTTGGCGCGAGACGAAGCTTCCTCGATCGGAGCTGATTATTTCCCGCGCCAAGGCGCCGAGTCGCGAAGGGCTGATCTACCGGCTCATTGAAGAAGCCCAAGGTGCTTCGAGACGCGCCTCGGGGCTCTTCAGCACGAACCGATTTAGCAATGAATCCGTTCGCCCTGTGGAGGCGCATGGCGCCGTCTCGAAGGGCCTGGGTAATTTTCAACAGGCTGTTGACGGCGGCGGTGGGCTTCTTCACCTAAGGAAGCTCTGCACAAGTAGCCCTGTAAGCAGATCGGGGTCGGGATCGGAATCGGTGTCGGAATCGGCCGCGACACAGGTGGGGAGATACCGCTTGAAATGAGATCGATACCGATTCCGATAGCGACCCCGACCCCGCAGGGAGGCTACTTGCGCGGCTTGTGCAGAGGTTCCATGAGCCGTTGACGGCGAGGGTTGTGGAATCTCTCTCGCTCGCGGCCGCAACCAAGAAGGTCTTGGGATTGTGGCTAGGCGAATGACAAGGTCTCTGGTACCGTCGCAGCCTTCACGGAACAGCATTGATGGAGCGCCGATTCGAGTACAGACATCGGGGGGCAGTGGTGATGAGTTTTCGCCTGGCCTTGGTAATGCTTCTTGCGACGGCCGCGTGCGGTGGTGGTGGTGGCGGCGGCGAGGACGGAGGTAGTGGGGGCGTGCTCTATGTGAGGGCGAGTAGCGGCGACGACAGCAACAGTGGCACATCGCCGACCAAGGCGCTGCGTACCATCCAGGCTGCGGTAGACAGAGTGGATAGTGGCGAGCGCATCGTCGTTGGACCTGGCCTCTATCGTAGCTCAGGCACTGATGCCGTTGTCCACATAGAAGGAGTGCACGGCACACCCGATGCGGTTCTTGAACTCATTGCGGACAGCTCCGGTGCTTTGACCGGTGACGCCGCCGCCGCGGTGGTCATCGACGCGGACGCTCAGCCGTTCGCCGTGCGCATCACCGATGCGCAATACGTTGTCGTGGACGGCTTCACGATCACCGGCAGCTCCGGCAGTGATGCGGCCGGCGTACACATCCGGCGCGATTCGCGCTTCATTACCCTGCGCAATTGCGAAGTAACCTCTAACGCGTTCGACGGCGTTCGCGTCGAGACTTCCGCGAATGTTCTCCTCTTCAACAACCTTGTGCACGCCAACCAAGAGCGCGGCATCCAACTCGGGGGTGGCAGCGTCGAGACGCGACTCATTCACAACACCGTGGCGTTGAACGGCAACGACGGTATCTCCGGCAGCGGTAGCGGCTCTCGCGATAACTTCTTGCGCAACAACCTCGTCTACCAGAACGACGAGCGTGGCATCGATATGCGCGACTCGGCCACCGTTGGCTACGATGCCGATTACAATTTGGTGTTCCATCGCGCCGCTAGCACCGCCTACGGCCCGAGCACCCCGATGGGTCTTCACGACGTGACTCTCGACCCGCTGTTGGTATCCGGCTTTCGGTTGTCCCAGGTGACGTCTGGCCAACGCGACAATAGCCCCGCCGTCGATGCCGGCGATCCCGCGATAGACGGGCAATTGGAAGATTCGCTGCGGGCACGCACCACGAAGACCAACCGCGACCCCGACGATGGTGGCCTCGACATCGGCTACCACTATCCCGGACGCGGCACGGTTGTGCCGACGCGAACAACAACCGCAATTTCGGTTACCCGCACCCCGGCGACGCCCACGGCGACACCGCCGATGGCGCTCTTCGTGCGCGCCTCGGTGGGCAACGACAGCAACAACGGACGCTCTCCGGCGATGGCTCTCAAGACCATCCAGGCCGCGGTAAATCGTATTGCACCGGGCGGTGAAATCGTAGTTGGCCCCGGGGTGTATCCCGAGGCGGTCAGCTTCAGGGCTCCCGGCGGCAGCGTGCGTAACCCCATCCGCTTGCTTGCGGATGAACAAGGAGTGCGGACCGGAGATGCACCTGCTCCCGTGCTTCTCGATGGGCGGACGCTTGGCCGTAACAGCCCGATCCTCGTGGATGCTGCGCCGTATGTCGTTGTCGACGGCTTTCAAATCACCAATGCGGCGGCACCTGCCATCCAGGTCCGCACCCAGTCAACGGGTGTCGAGGTGCGCAACTGCGAGATCTTTGGCAACGAGGAAGACGGCATTCGCGTGCAAGACTCGGATGAGGTGGTGCTCTTCAATAATCTGGTTTACTGCAACCAGCGTCGTGGGGTCTTGATCGGCGGCACGGTGAGCGGCTGCAACGGCACGCAATTGATCAACAACACAGTGGCTCAGAATGGGGATCGCGGCCTGTTTGTCGGTACCAGCGATACGGCCTCGCGCAACTCCTTCCTGCGTAACAACATCGTGCAGAACAACGGTGGCAGCGAGATCCAGGTGGTGACACAGGAGAGCAATTCCCTCGTCGGCTACAATGCAGATTTCAACATGGTCTTCGATGCTAGCGCCGGCTCTGGGCAGTATGTCGGCGCAACCCCGGGGGCAAACGACATCGTGGCTGCCGCCGGCTTCGTGGAGATCGCTGTCTGTGATCCCTTCGCAGCGCATGCAGACGACTACCGTCTGGCGCAACGCAGTGCCGGCCAGGTCACGCAAAGTGAAGGTGTCGATGCCGGCGATCCCGATACCGCGCCTACATACGCAGCCCTTCTCCGCCAAGGCACTACGGCTACCAACGCAAACCCGGATACTCTGCCGGTAGATCTAGGTTATCACTTCAAACCTTGATCGGAATTGCGGCTACACGCGCACGCCGCCGATACGGCGGCTGGTGAAGACGAGGGCCAGGACCAGGGTCATGATGCCGGCGTTGAGGATATACGGGCCGGCGGGCAGGTAGGCGTAAAGCGTGGTGCCAAGCATGGGGCCGAAGACGTTGCCGACAACGGCAACTCCACCGAGCATCCCGGCTACCGATCCTTGTTCGTTGGGCTCTACGGAAAGTGATGCTGCTGCCGCAGCGCCCGGGCGTACGAGTCCCAGGCCAACCCCCAAGCAGGCAAGAGCAGCGAAGAAGATGGTCAGGTTGTCGCCGATCACGAACAACGAAAACGCCACGACCATTAGGATGACGCCGCTACGCATCATGTGCCGGGCGGCAGGCTGAAAGCGCTGCACGATCACCAACTGCGAGAATAAGCCGCTGACGGCGAGAATGACGAAGCCGATGCCGGAGTATTGGACGGTCTGCGCCGCATTGAGGTGAAGAGTATCCTGCAAGAAGAAGGCGAGCGTGATCACTGTGGTGGCGCGCGTGGCTTGCAAGGAGATGCCGACCAAGAGAAATGGCAACACACGGGAGTCGAGCACCTTCATGCGCGGCGGTTTCTCCTGGGCGTGCACGGGGGTTCCTTCCTCCGGGAGAAAGCCCCAAATGGTCAGTGCACTGAGCACGGCCAAGCCGGCCGACAGGTAGATCGGGGCGAGCAGATCGAAGGCAGCCAGAGCAGCGCCAACTCCTGGGCCAATGGTTTCGCCTAGGCCCATTGCCGCGCTTACCAACGCAACTCCGGCGGTGCGTTCGGCGCGTGTCGTGCGATCGGCTATGTAGGCTTGCGAGGCCGGTCCGGTGCCGGAACCAAGCACCGCGAAGATGCAACGCGTGGCAATCATCAGTGGATACACGACGGCAGTGGTGAGCAGCCCGTGCATGCCAATCTCGATGACCGTCGCCAGCGACGCCATCGACAAGGCGTAACCCAGCAGGCCGGTCAGAATGATCTTGCGGCGCCCGACGACGTCACTGCGCCGTCCCCACCACGGGCTGACGAACACCCAGATCGAAGCCGAGGTGGCAAAGATGACCGATACCTGGAACGGGGTGATGCCGAGCTGGCGCGCCGCCGGCGGCAAGATGGAAAAAAGCATCGACTGCCCCATGCCCACAGAGGTGAGACATAGGAAGAGGAGCAGGAAGGCGCGTTGCGTGGTGTGAATGACGGGCAAGGTAGAAGCCTGGGCGCGTGTCGGCACCTGGTCAGCAAAAGCACGGGCGCAGGGGTTGCAAGCTAATTCCGATCGGACATTCGGCTCACCACCAAGGCACCAAGGCACCAAGAAGAATCAGCGGCGTAACAAATCCTCTTGAGGTGGGATCGTCCTACGACTCTGGAGTCCTGAAGAGACAGTTCAGCAGTGGGCATTGTTGCGCCCCTTCAGAGCTGGCCTTGCGGTTCCTCCTAGCCTGGGCTTGCCCTGGCCTTCAGGTTACCGCCCCTCTGGGCCTGGTTTCCATCTGAATGGTTTACGGCCTCACTCTCAATGACGTTGCTGTTTGCGACCTAGTATCGGGCCGCGTCGCTCTTCTTGGTGCCTTGGTGCCTTGGTGGTGAACGTCTTCTCGAAAAATTCGCATCAGCCGTTCTTCGGGCCGCTCGGGATGTCCTTGAACGCCATGCCTTTGTCGGCACGGATGTCCGGGGGCAAACCAAGCACGCGCTCGGCAATGATGTTGCGCAGAATCTCGTCGGTGCCGCCCGCCAAGCGCAGACCCGGGGCACCCAGGTAGGTCATTTGCCAAACCCCTGAGTCGACGGCCGCATCGTGATCAATCAACGCGCCGGCGGCACCTTGCAGATCCATGGCGAAGCTCCCCATGTCTTGTCGCATGGCAGCACCGACAAGCTTCCCGATCGAGCTTTCCGGACCTGGAGTCTGCCCGCGCGACAGCGCCGTCTGCGTGCGGTAGCTCGTGTACTGCAAGCCTTTGCCGCGAACATAGAACCGCGCCAGGCGTTGGCGCACTCCGCTGTCCTCGATGGCCGGACGCCCGTTGATTTGCAGCTTCTTCGCCAAGATCAAAAGATCGCGAAAATCGGGGCCACCGGCACCACCACCGATCGAATGGCGCTCATTCATCAGCGTGGTGAGGGCGCCGCGCCACCCATCGTTCACGGCGCCGACACGGTTGCTGTCGGCGACGCGCACATCGGTGAAGAAGACCTCGTTGAAACTCGACATGCCGTTGATCTGCTTGATCGGCCGAATCTCGATGCCCGGTGCTTCCATGTCGACGATGAAGTAGGTGATCCCTTTGTGCTTCTCGGCGTTGGTGTCGGTGCGGGTTACGATCATGCCCCACTTGCTGTACTGCGCGCCGGTGGTCCAGATCTTCTGGCCGTTTATGATCCAGTCATCTCCATCGCGAACCGCCGAAGTACGCAAGCCCGCCAGGTCGGAGCCGGCGCTGGGCTCGCTGAAGAGTTGGCACCAGATCTCCTCGCCGCGCAGCATCTTGTTCAGGTAGCGCTGCTTCTGGTCGTCACTGCCGTGCACCATGATGGTGGGGCCCAGCATGCCTTGGCCGATGCCGAAGATGTTAGGCGGCGTCGCGAATTTGGCTTCCTCTTGATTCCAGATCACGCTCTGGATCGCGGTTGCGGCGCGGCCGCCGTATTCCTTGGGCCAAGTAATGCAGGCCCAGCCGCCGTCGGCCTTCCTGGCTTGCCATTCCTTGCATTTGCGAATCGTCTCCGGATCGGCACGAGCTTCCATCACGGCGCTACGCTCGCCGGCTTGCAAACGTTGGGCGTTGGCTTCGAGCCAGGCGCGTGCCTCGGTGCGGAATGCTGCTTCTTCCGGGGTGTCGTTGAAATCCATGCTTCTATCCTCGCTTTGCGGCTCAGTGGTCGGGAGGAGTAACTGTGGTCTCGGTGGTTACCCGTGCAGACGTGCTACCAACTGGTCGCGCCACAGATCGGCGCTACCCAAGAGCGCAGCCAACCATTTGGCGCGGCGGTAGAAGATGTGGCAGTCGTATTCCCAGGTAAAGCCGACGCCGCCGTGCAGTTGAATCATTTCCTTGGTTGCCAGCTCGAACGCGTCGGTAGCGCTGACGCGTGCACCACACGCCGCAACGGCAAGCTCTGGGGCGTCATTTTCGAGAGCCCAAGCCCCGTAGTAACAATTCGAACGTGCCAGCTCGATTTCGACGTAGAGATCGGCCAGCCGATGCTTCACCGCTTGAAACGAGGCGACAGAACGGCCGAAGGCGTAACGACCGAGCACGAACTCGCGCGTCAGTTCGAAGGCCCGAGTCGCACCGCCCAACTGCTCAAACGCCAACAGCACCGCGGCCCGATCCAGCAAACGTTGGATCCCTGCTTGCCCACACGGCGCTTCTCCCAACCACTGCGCGGCTACGCCCTTGAAGCGTAATTCCGCCAGGGATCGGCTGGCATCCATCGAGCCGAGACGCTGGCGAGTCACACCCTTGGCACCAAGGTCGACAAGTACGAGCCCGACCTCCTTGCCACTGCGCGCCGTTACTACGGCGAAGCTTGCAATGTCGCCGTCGGCGACCGGAGTCTTGATCCCCTTGAGACGACCACTCGTCAGCGTTGTGAGGAGCTTCGCTACTTGGCCGGCCTGCTCGGCCTGAGCAAAAGTTCCGATGGCCTGTCCTGTCGCGAGCTTCGGTAGGTATTCCTGCTTCTGCGCCTCGCTGCCCAGCAACAGCAGCGCCTCGGTTGCCAGGTACACGCTGGTGCAAAACGGCACCGGGGCCAACGCCTTGCCCACCTGCTCTGCCAACACCGCCATCTCCAAGCGGCCGAAACCCGCGCCGCCGTAAGCCTCGGGAATGGTCGTGCCCTGCCAGCCAAGCTCGCCCATGCTCTTCCACAGCGTGTCGGAGTAGGATGCGTCCGACTCGAATACCGCTCGGCATAGGCTCAGCGGCGCGTGCTGTGTGAGAAACTCCTGAGCCGTCTTGCCGAGAAGCTTCTGGTCCTCTGAAAAATCAAAATTCATGATTCCTCCCGGGCGCAGTGCTCGCCCTAGCGGCCCGCTGCTTACCGGCACGGCAATCGTTATGTCAATGAAGGTTCCGGAGCTGGGCAGGGCCACGCCAAAGTCGTCGACGGAGCTTTGCAAAGGGCTCCATCCGACGCGGCCCGGCGGCCCGTCTCTAAGAACAAGGAAACACAAGCACTGGAGACGCCGCGCCCTCGCGGCGCGTCAGATGGAATGTCCCCCTGAGCGACTTTGGCGCAGCCCTGCGGACTGTGACCGAGTATCTGCATCGATCTGGAGTTTCTAAGAACCCGGGAGACAACCACTTCCTACGCTGAAGTACTGCCAAGGCGGCTTGGTTGGCGAAATGATCGAGCAGGTTGAGCCCGGAAAAATCAGTTGGAACCACGGATGGACGCGGATAGACGCGGACTGCTTGCGAAAACGGATCAGGACCAAAAAGCACAGGGCTGTGGACGGGCGTATCCCAGCGTTTCTCCTCTTGCCCTTGTAACTGCTGCC
>CAZGSN010000471.1:0-15655 GCA_964528465.1 uncultured Binatia bacterium (SeqCode) | reverse complement strand
GCTTCCCGACCTGCACGACTGCGTCGTTGCCATCGAATCTGCCTTTGCCTAGTTCCAGGCTCACGCCAGCAGCACGACAAAGCGGCAGGGAGCCAAGCCCGCACGGCGGTCGCGCCGCAAACGTTTCGTGGCGGAGGCGTCGTAATTGCCGGTTGGCGAACTGATCCGCAGGAACGCAACCGATCCACGGCTCGCCTCGCGTCCGTTTCTGCGCTGCCCTGATCGCATCATCACGCACCACCAGTACTTCGCCGAGTGCGTGCGCTGGGCGGCGCTGTTTTGCCGCATGCGCTCGGGCGGGGAGAAGCCCTTTCACGTCGGCGTCTTGCTCGACAATGTGCCCGAATACTTCTTTGCCCTCGGTGCCGCGGCATTGGCGGGAGCCGTGGTCGTCGGCATCAACAACACCAAGCGCGGCAGCCATCTCGCGCGTGACATCGCCTACACCGACTGTGACATCCTGCTGACCGAGCCGAGCTACTGGCCCATCCTGGAACCCGTGCTTGGCGACTGCGGCGTACCAGAGAGCCGAATACTGGTTTGCGGCAAGCTGAGCCCCTTGTTGGACACGGAGCCCGTTGCGGATGCGCAAGTCGAAGTCCGCGACAGCGATACCTTTGTGCTCCTGTTTACTTCGGGCACCATCACCGCACCCAAGGCGGTGCAGTGCAGCCATGGTCGCCTGGTAGAAACCGGCAAGAACATCGGCGCCAACGTTTATGGCCTTACCGCGGAGGATGTCGGCTACATTGCCATGCCTTTGTTTCACGCCAATGCCTTGATGTGCGGCTACATGCCGGCCCTCTATTACGGGGCCAGCTTGGGCATGATCCGCAAGTTCTCCAAGAGCCGTTGGCTCAGCGACATTCGCACCTACGGTGCCACGTTCTTCAACTACACCGGCAAGCCACTGGCCTACATCTTGTCGACCCCTGTGCAGCCCGACGATGATCAGAACCCGCTGCGCATCTGTTACGGCAACGAAGGCTCGCATCAGGTGGTTGAGCAATTTGAAAAGCGCTTTGCGTGCCGCGTAGTCGATGTCTTCGGGTCGAGTGAGGGTGGTGCCGGAGTTACCCGTCAACCGGGAGATCCACCGACGAGCCTAGGCATGCCAGCCCCGGGCATTGCTGTGGTCGATGCGCATGGGAACGAAAGGCCGCGCGCCCGCTTCGATGCCAGCGGCCGCTTGTTGAATGCTGCCGAGGCGGTGGGGGAGATTGTGAACACCCAGGGCATCGGCTGGTTCGAAGGCTACTACAAGAACGACGACGCCTATCGCCAGCGTACTCGCAATGGTTGGTATTGGACCGGCGACCTCGGCTACCGCGATGCGCAGGGCTACCTCTATTTTGCCGGTCGCGACATCGAGTGGATTCGTGTCGACGGCGAAAATTTCGTGGCCCGTCCGATTGAAGAAATTTTGCAACGTGACGCCGCTGTAGTGCTCTGCGCCGTCTACGGAGTGCCCGACCCGGACGGCGGCGATCGGGTCATGGCGGCGCTGCTGCTCCATCCCCAACATGCCTTCGATGGAGTTGGTTTCGCCCGCTTTCTCGCCGCACAGGCCGACTTGTCACCGAAGTGGCTGCCCACCTACATCCGTGTCGCCAGTCAGTTGCCGCAGACCGCCACATCGAAAATCTTGAAGACAACCTTGCGGCAGCAGAAATTTCGTCCAGACCTGTGCTCCGATCCGATTTACTGGCGCCCGCACCGCGATGCCTCGTATCAGCCCTTTACGGCAGCCGACTACGCAACACTGCAGGCGCGCTTTGCGGCAACCGGACGCTTGGCACAACTGGACCTCTAGGGCACGTTCGACTTTAAGTAACCGTTGAAGAAGCCCAATGTGCCCTTGGACCGCGCTCAGGACGTGCTTCGAGACGCCCCTTCGGGGCTCCTCAGCACGAACGGATTTGCCAATGATTCCGTTCGCCCTGAGGAGGCGCGTAGCGCCGTCTCGAAGGGCCTGGGTGATTTTCAACAGGCTGTTAAGACAACATCGTGGAGGACAGGAACATGGAAGATCCAAGAGAAGCACTACCGAACATGCCCCAGCCGTGGGTCAGCAACCGCTTGCTCGGCGCGCGCACGGTTCTCATCGTCGGCGAGATCAACAATCGCTTAGCCGAACAGGTAACGGCACAGTTGCTGGCGTTGGCTGCGGAATCGAGCGATCCAATCCGCCTGTTCCTGCACTCCAACGGCGGCCATGTGGAATCCGGCGACACGATCCATGACATGCTGCGCTTCATCGAGCCTCGGGTGCTGGTGATCGGCACTGGCTGGGTGGCCAGCGCCGGTACCCACATTTACCTCGCCGTTCCGAAGCAAGATCGGTATTGCCTGCCGAACACGCGCTTCATGATTCATCAGCCGCTGGGAGGTGTCGGCGGCCGTGCCAGCGACATCAAGATCGAGGCAGAAGAGATCTTGCGTGCCAAGGAGCGCTTGATTCGCACCATTGCCGACGCCACCGGACAAAGCGTCGACAGGGTTCGTCGCGACACCGACCGCAATCACTGGATGTCGCCGGAGGAAGCCAAGGAGTACGGCATCGTCGGCGCGGTGATTCAGAACGCGGCGGAGCTGCCCGATTTCAAAAAGGCCAGCAAGGCATAACGGCCAAGCGGCAGAGGGCGAGGCGGTCCTGCGCCGGATCTCTACTCGGAATCGTCAAGGGCCGATGCTGCAGGACGACGCCCTGCACTAGACCAGTGCCGCCAGGAAGCGATGGGCGGGCAGGCAACGAATGCCATCTACAACGAAATCGCGGTCGGAGTCGAGAACGACCTGGTAGGCCCACGGGATCTTCAGGCGATCACGGAAGTACCTTAGGTTCGGATCAAGGCTGGTATGGGACACCTTGGCTTCGACGGCGAACCAGGGTCTGCGATTGATCGTGACCAAGAAATCTACCTCGCGACCCTGGCGGTCGCGCAGATAGTGCAGCTCGGCATCGTACCCGTCGTGGTCGTGCAAGAAATGGCAGAGCTTGAGGAGGTGAAGAGCCACCAAGTTCTCAAAACGAGCACCGGACTCCGGAACCAAACTGCCGTCCCACAGGTAAGCCTTTGGCATCTTCTGCAAAGCACGCACCTTCGTGCTGACGTACGGCCGGATACGAAAAACGTTGTACAAGCGCTCGAGAATGTCGATCCACAGGGTCAGTGACTTGTGGCCTACTTCGAGGTCCTCACGTAGGGCGTTGAGCGACAGCGGGGCGGCAACGCGCTCGGGAAGCAGATCCGCTAGCAGTTGGATAGACGACAGATCGCGTACCGCCTCGAGATCGCGCACATCTTCGCGGAAGAAACGTTCGAGGCGTTCGCGCTGCCAGCGCCGCAGCGTACGAGCCGACTGCGCCAAGAAGGGCTCCGGAAACCCCCCGAACTGCAGAAGCGCTCGGACAGTCTCGCGAGAGCCACGTGTCGGAATCGTCAGCTCCTGCGCAACCGGCGGAGGCGAGGGCTTACCGTTGCTGTCAACCTCGGCATAGGAGAACGGGTGTAGGCGATAGTGATGGTACCGGCCCTGCAGGGAATCTCCGCCGCGACGGTACACATCGAGCCGCGCACTGCCGGTTACCAAAAAGTGTAGCCGCTCGCGGTGCTTATCGAATTCGCCCTTGATCCACCCCTTCCAGGCCCGCCACTTGTGCAGCTCGTCGAGCACCACAACGGCGTCACCGGCTGGCCAATGCGTGCGCCGGATTTCACGCCGATCGTCACGGTTGTCCCAATTCAGATAGACCCCAGAGCCTGCGGCGGCGAGAATCTGTCGCGCTACAGTTGTCTTGCCGACCTGGCGCGGCCCACCCACAAGAACCATCTTCTCCCGTAGATCGGCTGCAATCGCGGCCTCTAAATATCGCCGGCTAAGCATCGGGCGGATTGTGCCACGAGTCGAAAAAAGTCACAACATTTTCTCCCTCAAGGGGAAAAATGTCACGTGAGATTCCGACCCGAAATGCCCTCCGTGGCCTCGTCCGCAGCAAGCTTTCTCCGCACCGCCACGATGCCACCAAGTGCGGCGAAGGCAATGCATAGCCAGGCAAACACATCACCGATGCTGCCATAGATCGAAAGTTGCGATGTGGGCTGCACCGTGCCGCGGACAGTAGCCATCTGGAAGAGCTCACTTTGGGCTTCGACGGCACCGCTGGGGGCAACGATGGCGGAGGGGCCGGCGGTCGAGGCACGCACCAAGTAGCGCCGTTGCTCGACGGCGCGGAAGCGGGCCATGTCGAAAGCAATGCCGGAGAACTGGGCGTCGTTGACCCACGTGTCGTTTGTCAGATTGATCAGTAGCTCGGCGCCGCGGCGGACGTTGTCACGTGCCATCTCGGGAAACATGGCCTCGTTGCAAATGATCACACCCGCCCTGCCGGCCAACGTCGGCAGCAGTGTGGGCTGGGTTGCGGCTGTGAATTGTCGCACTCGGCCAAAGTCGCGCTGCAGCAGGTCGCTCCAAGCGAACGGAAAGTACTCGGCAAATGGCAGCAAGCGGATCTTGTCGTAGCGTGCCACCGGTGCTCCCGTCGCGTCGATGAGGAAGGCGGAGTTGAAATACCTGGCGGCGTCACTCGCATCCGTGCGGTGCGGGCCACCGGCAACAAGTTGTGCATGCAGAGGCTTAAGGACACTGCCGAGCGACGCTTGATAGGGCAACTCCTCATCGACGAAGAATGTCATCGCACTTTCCGGCCACACGACCAGCGGTGCTGGCTGACGCAACAGCTCTTCCATGGTTGGGCGTAGGTAGGCTTCGAGGTTGCGCCCGTAGAGTTCTTCTCGCCACTGTGCCCCGAGGTCGAGATTCTCTTGCACCACCAGCACTCTGCTCGGAGGTCCAAAAACTTGTGATGCCGCGTGCAAGCGCACTTGACCGTAGATGAGCGCCAGCACCAGGCAGACGCTCGGCAGCGCCGCGACTCGCCAATCGAAGCGGCGGTGCACGAGCAGTTCCGCAGCAGCACAGCTCAGCAGCGCCAGCAGCCAGGTGACACCATAGACACCGGTGAGGTCGGCGATCTGCATCACCGGCAGCACCCCGCTCTGACTGTATCCCCACAAGACCCACGGATTGCCGGTGAGCACGTGGGAGCGGAAGTACTCCCCGGCAACCCAAGCCGAGGCAGCCGTCGGTGGCACCAGCCAAGACGGCAGCGAATCTAGCCGACCATACAAAGCACCGACCGCTGCATAGGGCGGCACGACCATGAGCAGCACGACGGCAGCAAACATGCACCACCCTACCCACAATGGTTGCTGGAAATAGACGTGCACAGTGGCCGGCAGCCAAGCGACGGTACACGCCGCTCCCGCAGTGGCCAGCAGCGCGCCCAGCCACGCACCGCGCCAAGCGCAGCTTTGGCGAAGAATGGTCAGCGGCGCGATGAGCACGACCCAGGCGAACCAGCGCCAAGCCAGCGGAGGGAAACAGCACCCATACAGTAGCCCCGACAAAACCATGACCAGGCCCTGCAAAGCCGTGCTGCCGCCGTGCTTGACAACGGCGCTATCGCGGCGCGACATCGTTGCTGTCATGACGAGTGCGTCTCTGCCGCCGTTGCGCGAGCTTGTCCAGGCCATTCCCCCGGAATGCTACCGGCGACCTCTGTGGCAGGGGCTCGCCTATCTGGCCCGCGCCACACTGATCTACGCCGTCCTTGTGGCAGCATTGAGCAGCTTCGATCATCCGTTGGTGCTGCTGCTGTTGTGGCCGCTGACCGGCCTGGCGATCAGCGGACTGTTTGTCCTCGCCCACGATGCCGCCCACGAGGCCCTGTTCGATTCGCGCCGCCTGAACCAGGTGGTCGCAAGGCTCGCTCTGCTCCCCACACTGCATGCTGCTTCCGTCTGGACCCTGGGGCATAACCGCATTCATCATGTCCACACCAATCGTGCCGGCGTCGACTTTGTCTGGCATCCGTTGTCGCCGGAACAGTTCGCCCAACTCAGCCGGCGCCAACAATGGATGCATCGGTTCGAATGGAGCCCGGCAGGAATGGGCCTCTACTATCTGCGGCATATCTGGTGGCAGCGCATGATGTGCTTCCCGGCGCCGCAACGCTTTGCCGGTGTGTTTCGTGCCGACCGCATTTTGGTGCTGGTGTACGCCGCTGCTTGGTCGTTGGGTCTGCTGCTGCTCGGATACCGGAGCAGCGGGTTGCTCGGTGGGGCGTGGCTATGGCTCAAGCTCGGCCTAATGCCTTGGCTCCTGTGGAACTACTTCATCGCCGGCACCGTTTTTCTGCAGCACACAGACCCAGCCTCGGCTTGGTGGCAAGATCCGCAGTGGCGGCGTACTCGCGGCCAGGTCGAATCGTCGACCAACTTCCTAGTGCCTCGTTGGTACAACCTGTTCGCTCACAACATCTACTTGCACCTGCCGCATCACATCGACGCCGGGATCCCCTTCTATCACTTGCCCGCGGCGCTAGCGGCGCTGCAAGCGCGCTACCCGCACCTGGTCCGCGTCGACCGGCTAACCTGGCGGCACTTCCTCGTGGTCATGCAGCGCTGCAAGCTCTTCGACTTCGTGCGCGGGGAATGGATGGATTTCCACGCCGCCGATAGCCGCGACCCCCGACTTGCCTCACCTCTTCAGGACACCGGAAGCAGCGGGGCAACCACCGCGGCGTAGACGCGATTGCGCAGCTCTTCCGGCGACGCACTATCGAGGGGTTGAATCAGGTCGCCTAGCTGCAGAGTGGCATGCAGCGGTGGCCCGCTGCCTACGCGTTGCTCGATGTGTTGTCCGACGCTGATATCCTCCACCCAGTAGGCGCGCGTCGAATCATAGGTGATGGTTACCGGAACAATCGGGACGTGGGCTCGATGCAGGAGGCGAAACAGACCTAGCGGGAATTCCGCAGGGAGTAGCTCGCCGGTTGTTGTCCCTTCCGGAAAGATCACCACCGACCTGTTCCGCAGACAGCGCAGCAGGCCGCGAGCCGCACGTGCGCGACCATGCAGTTCCTCGCGATCCACGAACACGCTGCCGACCTCATGCAACACCGGACCGATCAGTGGCCAACTCTCGACATCGCCACGGCTCAAGTACGTCGCACGCAAGCAGGAGCTGAGCACGAGAATATCGAGGTAGCTGCGGTGATTGGCGATGATCGCCACCCGCTCCTGGGGAATCGTTCCCACGACACGCAGCCGCAGCCGCAACGCCCAGCGCGCCCAATTGCTCCACTGCTGCAAGATGCCGAGCGCGGCCTCCGTCGGCTGGCCACGCCAGCGCTTGGTAAGCCGATGTCCCCACAGGCAGGCATACCCAGTGCTTACCAACCACGCCACGCCAACCGCCGCGCGCAGGCTTGCTTGCCACCTTCCCGTTTCCACGACTAGTCATCGTCATGCCAATCACGAAGCAACGCAAGGGCGCAGCCATCACCAGATGACCCACCGATCTCGCTGCTTTCATGCTCACCGATGCGCTTCTTCGAGGTTGCCGGGTTGGCCAGGCCGGCTATCCGGTCAAAGAGGCACTCACAAGTGAGGTGGTCGCCAAGATCGAGGCGCCAAACGAGCGCTGGATTGAGCACTCTGGTTCCCACCCCTTTGCTGTCGAGCCTTGGTCGCGGTAGACGTTAGTCTATGACGGCACCGGCGCTCGTGCTTGAGGTCGACACGCCGCTTGGCTTCCGTGCCGTGTGCAGTGCCGAGTATTGGGAACGCATCGTTACGATGAAGCATCCGCCGATGCGCGGTAGGATTGACCACGTTGTGGTGACCTTGGCTGAACCGGACGAGGTGCGACGTAGCGTCAACGATCCCGCCGTACTGCTATTCCATCGTCGAATAGAGCCCCGCTATCTGAGCGTTGTGGTTCGGCGCGAAGGTACGGTAGGGTATGTGATCACCGCCTATCCGGCAGATCGGATCAAACAAGGAGATCTCCTGTGGACAAAGTGAGAGTGTACTACGACGCCTTCGGCAAGACTCTGACAGTCTGGCTCGGCAACCCTGCCGACGAGGTGTCCTGCGACGAAGCCGACGACGACACCGTGTTCATGAAGGATGCCGCCGGCCACATCATTGGCTTCGAGAAGCTCAATGTGAGCCTCGCACCCGATAGTGCCGGCCTCACGGTAGAAGTCATCAACGCCCCGCGCGCCGCATGACCACCTCAATACCGGCGGGTGACGAAGGGCGGAAACTCAGACTTCCAGTGGTCGAAGATTTCCAATTGCACCCAAAAACGGAACTCAATCACTGAGTCCACAGGAAGCACAGAGACGAGGGGAGAAACTCTTGCTTCCACGGCCTCACGAACTTGTCTCAAAACTAAGCTGCGGGGCTCGGGGCTTGGGTTTGCTTGGACTTCACCAGTCCCTAGCCTCTGGCCCCAAGTCCCAGGGATGGTGTTGAGACAAGCTCTCACGGCCGCAGCCACTCGCGATGCATGGATGGAACGTAGGCACGCTAGGTCCTCCCGTGGCTGCTAGTCCCATCGAGTTTCATCCTGCCGGTGGATGCGCTTTAAGCGAACCATGACGAGCCCCATGCTTACCACGGACCCCGCCAACGCTACCGTTAACATGTTCGCCGATCCGCACGAGATCGCGCCCGACGTCTTGATTCACGCGTCGTTCGTGAACTCCTACGCCGTGCGTCTGCCGACTGGGCTGCTCGTCGTCGACCCCGGGTTTACGCATCTCGCCAAGGGTTTCCAGAGTGCGGTGCGCGAGTGGAGCGATGCGCCATTGCAGACCGCGCTCTACACGCACGGTCATGCCGACCATGCTTTCGGTCTACGGCCATTTCTTGAGGCGGGGGATCGCCCCAACATCATCGCGCAAGAGAATTGCCCGGCGCGCTTTCGCCGCTACGAGATGACGCGCGGCTGGAACGGCTGCATCAACCAGCGCCAGTTCAGCTTGCCTGCGCCGCATTTTCCCGGACGCTTCATCTGGCCGACCCTGACCTTCCGCGATCGCCTGGTGCAACGCTTCGGCGATCTCGACGTGCACTATGTCGCCGCCAAGGGTGAGACCGACGACCATTGCTATATGTGGCTGCCGCAGCAGCGCTATCTCTTCTGTGGCGATCTGATCATCTGGAACGCACCCAACTGCGGCAACCCGCAGAAGGTGCAACGCTACCCATTGGAGTGGGCCGAAGCGTTGGAGGCGATGGCAGCACTGGGGGCGGAGTGGTTGTTCCCGGGGCACGGGCTGACCGTACACGGCCGCGACGCCGTCCATCTTATCCTCATCGAGACCGCCCGCTACCTGCGCGTCATCGTCGACCAGGTATTGGCGCGGATGAACGCCGGGCAGACACCCGAAGAAATCTTTCACGCCGTCGAGCCCGATCCGATGTTGGCCAAGCGGCCCTTCCTGCAACCGAATTACGACCACCCGAAGTTCATCGTGCGTAATCTCCTGCGTCTGTGGGGTGGCTGGTGGAACGGCAACGCCGCCGACCTGCTACCGGCAACCATGACCGCGCAAGCGCAAGAGATTGCCGCGCTTGCCGGTGGCATCGCCAATGTCGTCGCGCGTGGGCGCCAGCTTCTCGACAGCGGCAACAGCGTGCTCGCGGCACACGCCGCCGAGTGGGCCACGCGCGCCGAGCCGAGCAACCGCGAGGCACAATTGCTCAAGCGCGACGTCTATCAGAAGCGTCTGTTGGAGGAGCGATCCTTGATGGGCCAGGGCATCTATCGCGCTGCGATGAACGATGCGAAGAAGGCTCTGGGCGAAGACGTTGCCGCCACCGCCGGCCTGATCTGAGCCTCGACACCGGCTTCCCTTCGTAAGCAGCACCATAAGATCGGCGCGATACTCGCCCGGATGGATGTCCGTCCGTTGTGTTTTCTCGTTCCCAGGCAGAGCCTGGGAACGAGAAAGCTTCTGAGCCTCGAAGAGGCTTGGATCTCGAAATTTCTTCGAGATGTCACGCGCCGGGTCGCTACCGGACGGGGTCGGTATCGGTATCGGTATCGAATCTGGCCGCCTAACGATACCGATTCCGACCCCGACGCCGCTTCAGTCGCTGCCGAACGCCGAGCGAAGGCTGGGTGTGGATTCGAGCGCCCGGCCGCAGAGCGGCCGAGCGGCTTCCGGTTAGCGCTGCTTCAACAGCCGCAGACACAGCATCTTCGAGATGTTGAGCATGAGGTGAGCCGCAACCGCGGGATCGCTCTGGATGAGGTGACGGAGGGTCGCTTCGCTGAGGCTGAGGATACGTACGCCGTCGGTGACCGCGTAAACGTCTTGCGAGCGTGGCCGCTCCAGCAAGAAAGCCATCTCGCCGAATACTTCGCCCGGGCCGAAGACGGCTAACGGCGTGTCGCCGTCGCGGACCTCCACGGTGCCATCGAGAACCACGAAGAGGTTACGGGCAACGCCACCTTTCTTGAGCAAGCGATCGCCGGCTCGGCACTCGATGATGTTGCTCTTGTCGAGGCAACGCTCTGCTTCGGCTTCGTCCAGGCCGGCGAGTGCCGTGGGTCGCGTCCCCTCGATTTCCATCAGGGCACCATGGACCTGCCCCCAATAATCCGCAGACCCTACCAACCTGCGGCTCATCACTGCGCTGCCTTCGTTGATGATGCGCTCGACGCAGGCCGGGATGCGGGCGTCGGCGCCGAAGTCGCGCACGTACTCGAGCAAGGGGGAGCGGATGCGTCGCAGGTAGGCGACATCCTCCGGCACAAAGAGAATGGGGATGAGGTAGCCGCCCTCCGCGCTGTTGACGTTCTTCTTCGAGTAAGTGCGTTGTCCGAGCCCCAGATACAGATTGAGCAGGTGCGGCTCGCAATCCCCGAAGCACAGTTGAATGCGGTGCTCATTGGCGAAGCGCAAGGAATGACCGATGAGCCGCAGGAACAGATCGGTACCGCGCAAGTGAGGCGCGACCATGCCGCGCTCTCCGACGCTGATCGCCGACTGCGGCACCTCCTCCAGGAAAGGGCCAAGCTGATACTGATCAATCATCCGCTGCGGTAGCGGTGCATCGCCGCCCCACGTGCCACGTCCGGTGGCAACCACCTCGCCATCTTGCTCGGCGTAGGTGATGCGACTGTGCGCATCCTCCGGCTCGGAGAAGAGGCGCCGCTTGTGGTCGGCTACAGCCCGATACTTGCCCATCTCCTCGACATAGATCTTGTAGCGGAAGCGATAGACCGCCTCGCGTTCGTCCTGAGTCTCCGCCGTGGCGATACGAATCTCTGAAGTCATGCGATATTCCTTAGACCAGGCGCAGGCATGGCCGGCTGCCTCGCCGAGACGTCATGCTGCGAACCGAATGATCTCGAGTTCAGCCGACGCGCCCACTTCCCCGAGAATCTCCTCCACGCGTCGATAAATCGGATCCTCGATGGAGTACTCACCACAGTTGCCGCATTGGAGTACCGGTAGGTTCTTCAGGATGACAATGCTGTGTTCGGACACCTTGAATGGAAGATCGCTCTGGGCCGGCTGCAATGACGATCCGCATGTCATGCACTTCATGATTTCGTCCTCCTTGTCTTCAGGTCGGCTTCCCATTCCTCGCTGCTCGGCCGATAGGCGGTAACCACGCGGACGTTTCGCTCATCGACATCCGTTCCGAACAGGATGTGAAACGCCTCGCCTTCATGCCGGGCAAGGATCAGATAGCTGGGCAAATACTAGTCGTCCGGATACGACTCAACGACTTCGTATGTCTCGGCCGCCGCTACGATAGCTGACCGGCCAATGCGACGCCTCTCAAGCCGCCGGCCGACGTGGTATGTCCACACCATACGCGCCTCGCGCACGCAGGATCGGATGAAACCCAATGGATCATCGGGCAGCTTCCGATTCACGGTTGCCATGCTTTCCCCATATCGTGTTCCGAGCGTTGGGTCTAACGCTTACCCGCGGGTCTAGCGCGATGGGTGGGGCCACCGGTCAGGCTACGCAACTTCACGAACGCTTGCCATCAGCAGCCGGCCGAAGGCCGGTCTGCTGCATCGGCTTGTTGGGCAATACGGTCTCGAAGACGATTCAGGGACGGATCGTGAAGTTCCTGGGAGGCAAGCCACTTCGTCTGTTCCGCCAATGTCATGCCCGCGACCGCCGCGGAGATCTTGTCGCGAGCGGCACGCATCATCGCGACAGCGTCGAACTTCCGTTTCACATTAGTCATCTGACAACACATCTCGTGGTGTCCGGATCTCAGCGAACTCTTCGTCCCGGCACCCACTCAAGACCGAGGTGTCCGTGTAGATCCGCATTCTCACGGCGGCATCCTACCTTGGCTCCTCCCCATCGTCACCTCGCTGCACAACAGCAATTGTCCTGTACGAGCATTTCCTTCACCCACCGGCGAGTGTCGGATGCCGCATTCCCAGGAAGGGGCGTCGCGCGAAGGCACGAAGACGTGAAGGCCGGTTGGCACAGGAGCCCCAGGGAGTATCCCACTGGCGGCGAGCTGCAGGTAGGCTCCGGCCCGAATGTGGCCCGTGTTCGACTGGCGGCGATTGCGGTGACCTGCTTGTTGAAGCTACGCATGTTTCATGGTGGCTACAAATGACTCTTCCGGAAATCGTTGCCGCGATGCAGAGCCCGTTGTTCTACGCGCACCGTCCGCCTTCCGTGTCGATGGAGCAAACGCACATCTCCTACGTCTTCCTGGCCGGCGACTTTGTTTACAAGATCAAGAAGCCGGTGCACTTCACCTTCTTGGATTTTTCCACCCTCGAGCTGCGACGTAGGCTGTGCCACGAGGAGATTCGTCTCAACCGTCGTCTTGCCCCGGATGTTTACCTTGGAGTGCTCTCGCTCTGTGTGGAGGATGACAAGCTGCGCTTGGGAGAAGCAGACGATCCCGGCGCCATTGAATATGTCGTGCACATGCGGCGCCTGCCGCACGAACGACTCCTGGATCGGCTGCTCGATCTCGGTCAGGTCGACGTGGCCATGATTGAACGCATCGCCGTGGCCCTGGCGAAGTTTCATCGCCAAGCCGCCGCTGCTCCGGAGATTACTGCCAACGGTAGCCCGGCAGCCGTGTGGGCGATCCTCAAGGACAATTACGACAACGGACGCCGCTTTCGCGGCATCAGCCTCGACGAGAGTGATGACGAAGCGATTCAGGAGTTCTCGCGCCGCTTCCTGGAAGCGCGACAAGAGCTGCTGCGGCAGCGCCAGCAGCAAGGCAAGATCCGTGAGTGCCATGGCGACCTGCACAGCGAGCACATTTGTCTTACCGATCCCCTGGTCATTTTTGACTGCATCGAGTTCAATACCCAGTTCCGCTACATCGACGCGGTGTCGGACATCGCCTTCCTGGCAATGGATCTCGATTATCACGACCGCTCCGACCTCGCGGCGGCGCTGCTCAAGAAGTACCAAGAGGCGGCGCAGGATCCGCACGTCGATACGCTTGCCCCCTTCTACCAATGCTACCGCGCCTATGTTCGTGGCAAGGTGGATAGCCTGAAGAGCGTCGAGTCCGACGTGCCGCAAGCCGAACGACAACAAGCCTCGGCCGGCGCCCGCCGCCATTTCGAGCTGGCCTATCGCTACACGTGGACGGCCACTCCGGCCTTGGTCGTGGTGTGTGGTCTGAGCGGCAGCGGTAAGACGTCGGTGGCAGAGCACTTGGCGCGCCGCACCGGTTTCTTGCACGTGAACTCCGATGTCGTGCGCAAGCAACTCGCCGGAATCGCCCCGACAGCACGCCCGACGGGAGATTACGAAAGCGGAATCTACAGCCGCGAATTTTCAGAACGTACCTATGCCGCCCTGTTCGAAGCAGGACGGCAAGGCTTGGCGCGCGGCCGCGGCGTCATCCTCGACGCAACCTTTCAGTTGCGTCGAGGGCGCGACGAGGCACGTGCCATCGCCGCGCAAGCATCGGTGCCGCTGCTTCTCGTGGAATGCGTATGCAGCCCAGAAGAGACACAGCGTCGTCTCCAAGAACGCCAAGCACGGGCCGATAACCCCTCAGACGCAGACTGGGACGTCTACCTGCGCCAGAAGCAGGCTTATGAACCGTTCGCCGCCGGCGAGCCGAGCTACCTGAATCTCGACACCACAGCGACGACCCAGAACGTCCGGCCTATCGAAGCTGCCTTACGACAGTTTCTTTCGCCGGGACGACGATCGGGCGAAAGCGCGCCCTCGGAGTAGCCGACCGTCGAAAGCGCCGGAATTACCTATGCACAGAGAAGCCGCTGCGCGAAGAATCTTGTGCACCGGCGCACTGGCGAACCGAGTTTAGGGGATTGTCATCGCCACGGTGCTTGCCCTATACCGGTGCAGACACGTGGACGGCACGTGTGAAGGGAGTGGTGGATGGCTGGATCTGAGGCGCGCAAAACCTTTGTTCTCGACACCAACGTTATTCTTCACGACAGCAGTTGTCTGACCCAGTTCAAGCATCACAACATCGTTCTCCCGATCAGCGTCCTGGAAGAACTCGATCAGTTCAAAAAGGGCAATCAGTCCATCCACTACCATGCGCGCGAGTTCTTGCGCTCGCTCGATGGCCTCGGCAGCGAAGGCATCTGCGAGCGTGGCGTTTCGCTTGGTCCCGAGCGCGGAACCGTGCGTGTGCAGTTAGAACGTTCCTTTCATGCCGACCTCGAACTCAACTTTGGGCGCGGCAAGCACGACCATTTGATTCTCAATTGCGCCTACACCCTGGCCAAGGAGAACCCGCGCAACCGTGTGGTGCTGGTGTCCAAGGACGTGAACTTGCGCCTCAAGGCGAAAGCGGTGGGGTTAGCCGCCGAGGACTACACCAGCGACCACGTGAAGGACCTGTCGAAGCTCTACAGCGGCACGCGTTCGGTGGAAGACCTCGATTCGTCCTTGATCGACATGCTGTACTCCAGCAATGCCTTCGAAGCGGAGCTGTTGGGTCTGGAGAAGCCGCTGCTGGCCAACGAAAACTTGATTCTGCGCAACCACCAAAAATCGGCTCTGGCTCGCTTTCACGCTGCGGATGGCCATGTGCGTCGTGTCAACAAGGGGCACGTCTTCGGTGTGGCTCCGCGCAACGTTGAGCAAACCTTTGCCCTGGGCGTCCTCTGCGATCCGCAGATTCCTCTGGTCACGCTGTCGGGCACCGCCGGTACTGGTAAAACACTCCTCGCCCTGGCGGCGGCGCTAGAGCAACGCCGGCTGTACCGGCAGATCTTCTTGGCACGCCCGATCGTCCCATTGAGCAACAAGGACATGGGGTACTTGCCGGGAGAGATGAAGGCCAAGCTCGATCCCTACATGCAGCCGATCTACGACAACCTCGGCATCATCATGAGTCACAATGGCAACGGCGAAGGAAAGTCGGTGTCGCAGCAAATCCAGCAGATGCTCGACGAGGAGAAGCTCGCGGTCTCGGCTCTGTCCTACATCCGCGGGCGCAGCTTGAATCGCATCTTTTTCATCGTCGACGAGGCGCAGAATCTTACCCCGCACGAAGTGAAGACGATCATCACGCGGGCTGGTGAGGGGACCAAGATCGTGTTTACTGGCGACATCTTCCAGATCGACCACCCCTATCTCGACGCGCAGTCCAACGGCCTCAGCTACCTCATCGACAAGGCCAAGGGCGATCCGCTCTTCGCGCACATCACATTGGAGAAGGGCGAACGCAGTCCGCTTGCCAACCTGGCGAACGATCTCTTGTAGGATCGGAACTCATTACAGAGGAACGCCTCC
>CAZGSN010000470.1:0-12036 GCA_964528465.1 uncultured Binatia bacterium (SeqCode) | reverse complement strand
ACCAGCCGCGCCAGCCTGTGGTTGGCGTGAGCTGGAGCGAGGCGCGGGCCGACTGCGCTTGGGCCGGACTACGCTTGCCGAGCGACTGGGACTGGGAAAAGGGCGCGCGTGGGACGGATGGAAGACAGTATCCGTGGGGTGATGATAAGCCCAACCCAGAGTTGGCGAACTTTGGCGGCAACGTGGGGCAGACGAGCCCTGTGGGCAGTTATCCCAAGGGAGAGTCGCCATATGGTTTGCTGGACATGGCGGGTAACGTATGGGAGTGGACCACGTCGGACTACGACGATCGCAGGCGGACAAAGACTGTCCGCGGGGGCTCGTTCGGCGATGGAGCCCGCTTCCTGCGCTCCGCGATTCGCGACCACGACGTTCCCGATTTTCGCTTCGTCTATCTCGGTTTTCGTTGTGCCCAGGACCCGTAATTCCACTGAGCCCCTTTACACCCTTACACCTGAGGATCAGCGGACGGCTGGGAGAAACGGGGGAAGGAAAACAGGAGGCTTGGAAGTCGATGGCGACTGAGGCGACAGCGCTTGCGAAGGCATATGACCTGACGGTCTGGATGGCGGAACGCGTGGCACGTTTCCCGCGCACTCACCATTACACGATCGGTCAGCGCATGGTGGAATCGTTACTCGACGTGCAGGGGCTGTTGATCGAAGCGCATTACTCGAAGGAGAAGAGGGTTCTCGTTCGCGTAGTGTCTTGCCATTTGCCCCGAAGGGGCGTCGCTCGAAAGCCCAGGGCATCGCTCTGGGGCTGGAGTTTGGCCGTTCGCCCCGAAGGGGCATAATTCGATAGCCCAGGGCAGCGCCCTGGGAAGCGGGAGGAATTCCGCGTCGCAAGCCCTGAAAGGGCGTAACCCCACGCTCATGGCATCTTCTCCTGACCTTCGAATAGCCAATCAGTCGTGTTGGTCGGCGCATGAGAACACCTATTCACGAGTCACGCATGCGGGGTCTCGCCCCTTCAGGGCTGATACCTCCGGTTCTCTGCCGAACCCAGGGCGATGCCCTGGGCTATCGCATCGCCGCCCCTTTGGGGCGACAACATCAAATAAATTGCCGAACTCCAGGCCCAGGGGATCGCCCGCAGGGTTGAGCGGTTGTTGGACACAGCCCTGAAGAGGCGTAATTCGTAGGGCCGATGCCACAGTCACTCGCCAACGTTCTGATCCACCTCGTGTTCAGTACCAAGAACCGCGAGCCGACAATCGCGCACGAGCGACTCTCGCAGCTTCATGCTTACATCGTTGGAATCCTCGACAACTTGCAGTGCCCGTCGCTACGCACGGGTGGCATCGCCGATCACGTTCACTCGCTCTTCTCGTTACACCGCACTGTCGCCATCGCCGACGTTGTGGAAGAAGTTAAGAAGGGTTCGTCAAAGTGGATGAAGCAGCAGGGAGTACCGAATTTCGCTTGGCAAGCTGGGTATGCCGCGTTTTCAGTCAGCGAATCGCAGCGGGCCGCGGTGATCCGCTACATCGAAAAGCAGGAGGAGCATCACAAGCAACACAGCTTCCAAGAAGAGCTGCGAGCGATCCTGACCTTGCATGGCGTCGGATACGACGAACGCTACATCTGGGATTAGGGTGGCGCCCCTTCAGGGCTATTTGGGAAACTGTCCTATGTCCCAGGGCGATGCCCTGGGCTGTCGGGTCTGGCCCCTTCGGGGCAACTGGACCTGCGGTTGGAGCAAGTACGAGTAGGGGTATCACTGCCCAAGGATCGGCGTTGCTTGTCCTTGTTTGGCCCGTGCATGTGGCACAAACCTAAGGTATGCCCTGGCGCATGAGTGACACGATCCGTTACGGAATCATTGGCACCGGGATGATGGGCTGTGAGCACATCATGAACCTCAAGCTCATGCCCGATGTCGTTGTGACCGCCATTGCCGATTCGCACCCTACTAGTCGCGATTGGGGCAAGAGCTTCGCTGGGGAAGGGGTGGAGGTTTACGAGGATTACCGTGATCTGTTGCGGCGTGCTCCCGTCGATGCTGTCGTCATTGCGACGCCGAACTTCACGCATCACGACGTACTACAGGACGTCTTCCGTACCCAGAAACACGTGCTGGTTGAAAAGCCCCTGTGCACGACCATCGAAGATTGCCATCGCATCGTGGCGCAGGCGGAGAAACACGCGGGTGTGTTTTGGGTCGGCATGGAATATCGCTTCATGCCGGCTGTTGCCCACTTGATTGCCAGTGCCCACGCCGGCACGGTCGGCGAGCCGCGCATGGTGGCGATTCGCGAGCACCGCTTTCCGTTTCTTCCCAAGGTGAACAACTGGAACCGCTTCACGCGCAACACCGGCGGTACTCTGGTGGAGAAGTGCTGCCACTTTTTCGATCTGATGAATTTGATTACTCGCCAACAGCCGCGTTTGGTGTACGCCTCGGGTGGGCAAGACGTGAATCATCTCGACGAAGCCTACGACGGCGAGAAGCCGGACATCCTCGACAACGCCTTCACCGTCGTCGACTACGACGGCGGCACGCGGGCACTGCTCGACTTGTGCATGTTCGCCGAAAACTCACCCAACGAAGTGGAGATCGCCGTTACCGGTGCCGGCGGTAAGCTCTTAGCGTTCGAACCGGACCATCGCGTGGTTACCTGTCGCCGCGACGGGAGTGCCCACGACACACGCCAATTCGAGCTCGAGGAATCTTTGAAGATGGCCGGGGCTCATAACGGATCGACATACCATCAACACCGCGCCTTCCTGGCTGCCATCCGCAATCGCACCCCAGCCTTGGTTTCAGCCAAGGATGGCGCCTTAGCCGTTGCTGTGGGAGCCGCAGCGCACAAATCGATCGAGCAGCGTCGACCGGTCCCCTTGCAAGAGCTGGGGTTTGCATGAGCCAAAGAAATGCAAGCCGTCGCCAAACATACGTTTGACAAACAATCGACAACGGGGGTAGCTTCCCCGGCAAACCTTTTGAAAGAGATATGCATGAATAGAACAGCCGCCGCCTTGCTCGTTCTCCTGTTGCCGGTTTGTGCCGGTGCCCAAACCGCGCTGACAGGAGGGAAGAGCGCCCGATTCAAGGACAATCCGGGGATCGAGAAAGATTCCGGCAGGGTGAAATTCAGCAACGATAGCGCCATCAACGTGCTGGCGAATCCGTTGTGTCCTGCCGTGTCGACGGTGCGCGTAGCACCCTCGAATCGCCCCGAGACCGTCATCGAACTCGACTGCGAGATGTGGCAGGTGTCGGGCAAGGGATACAAGTATGTGGATCGCTCGGCGTCGCGGGGCGGCGTCAAAGCCATCGCCTACAAGCCCGGCTCTTTGAAGATGGCATTCAAAGGAACGCAGTACGAAGCGGTGTCCGGTGTCCTGAGTTCTTTGGAAATCGGCTTTTCCGTCGGGGCTACGTCCTACTGTGGCAGTTTCAATACCTTCAAGACCAACCTAGCGGACAAAGTTGCTTCCGTGGGTCCATCTGTTGCGTGCCAAACTGGCCCCGATCCCACGGTGACCGCCACTGTCACGCCAACGGAGACGCCGCTGCCGGTGGAATGTCCTTTCGGCTACGACTGTTCCGAGTTCACTGTGCAAACTGGCCCGAGCGCCCTTCATCCTGCCGACAACGGCTCTTCGAGCTGGTTCAAGATTACCAACCTGGTTACCTTCCTCGTCGTCGACAACGGCACCAATGGTGTGTTCAGCGGGGATCGCCTGCCGTTGGCCAAGAGCCAAAGTGTGGATGGTGATGGGCGCGCCGAATTGCTCTTGGTAGAGCCGACCGTCATCGGGGCTCCTTTCCCTGTTGCTTCCAATTTGCCCGGTTTCGTGTGCTTCCGCATCGAGCAAGATCCAGATCACAGCGGTTGGATCGATTGTGATGGTGGTTCCCCTGCGGATAGCCAGCTCAGCATCAACAGCAATGGTACTGGGATGGAAGGTGCCCCGCAGTTGACGCTTGAAGGCGGTAGTGACGCCGGGGCCGGGGCTGCGACCGTGCGCGTACGCTTGCAGGCGGCCACCACCAACAGCAACTCCATCCCGTGCTCGGCAGCAGATTTCAGCGGCTCTCGCGTTATCGAAACGGCCCTGACCACGGCTGCGGCCACGGCACAGATCTCGAATATTCGCCAGAATGCCACGAACCCTGCTGCCTACCCCAACGCCACGGCAACGACCGCGCTGTCGGGCGTACCCTTCTCGTGCGAGAGCTGGCTCAGCGGCCAACAAGCAAGCCTGGCTGTCCCTCTGTTCGCTCTCGACAGCCTCAACTCTGCGCTCAACGGCACCTTCGATCTTGCCGAGGTGTTGCGACTCGACCTCCTCGCCGGAAGCGGCGCGGGCGGACCTACCAGCACTCCCACGATTACGTCGACGCCAACCCCGACGCCGACGGAAGCTTCCGTGAGTTGCCCAGTCGGCACGACCTGCGCCGCCTTCGATATTGTGGCAGGCCCCGGCGTATTGCTGCCCACCGATGATGGCGCCTCTACTTGGCTGCGATTATTCGACTTCACCGGCCTGGGGATCTTTGGCAACGCCGCGGACGGTAATTTTGGTCCGAGTCCGATCGTGCTCGCCAAGGGAGCCAACAACGGCAATGGCGTTGCCCCGCTCTCGTGGGTCGGCACATCCTACCTGGCCGCCAACCTGGTGGCGGAAGCGCAGGGTCTCGGACAGACCGGGACCATTTGTATGCGCATCGAGCAGGACTCCAATCAGACCGGTTGGCTGGATTGTGACGGCGGCACCAACGGTGATGCGAGCCTGACCGTCGACAGCCAACTCGACAGCCCGCCGCCTCCGAATCCTGTGCCCGTGCTGACTGTTCCCGGTGCCGCCGACGCTGGTGCTGCTGCCGGGACGGCTGTGGTGCGCGTGGCGACCCAGTTCACCATGCTCGCGGAGAACAACGGCAACTGCGCCTTGGCCGACTACTCCGCTTCCCCGGTGATTCGTACGGCGTTTACGAGTGCTGTCGCTACCAGCACGGTCACCAATGATTGGGTAAACGGGGCAGGGCCCAACAGCCAAGGACCCAATACGACATCGCTTTCCGGCGTGCCCTTTGCCTGTGCCAATTGGGGCAATGCAACCGGTTCTACCTCCAGCATCGTGGCGCCGTTGTTTGCTCTCGACTTCACTGCCCCGATCGTCAACGCCATCATCGATGTTGCGCAAGTGTTCCGATTAGAGCTGCAGCCACGTGGCTTGCCCAATCCGAACGACACGCCGACCCTGGCACCGTCGCCAACGCGGACGCAGACGCCGACGCAGACGCAGACACCTTCCGAAACCCCGACCTCGACGGCGACGGAAACCCCGACCAGCACCGGCTCGCCAACCTCGACGCCAACGCAAACCGGTACCTACACGCCGGTTATCGGCAACACTCCGACGGTTACCCAAACGCCTACCAGCACCCATACCCCTACCCACACTCCGTATCCGACATGCCCCATCAACCCGACGGCAACGCCGCCAACCTTGCCTGCCGGCGCCATCCTCTCGGCGTACACAGTCACCAACAACACCTCGAATTTCGGTCCCACCGGAGCCACCTTCGTTGGCAACTGCCGTACCCAGGGCAAGGCCAGCGCCAACATCACCGCGAGTTCGGACACGTCGTTGAGCACTCGCTTTACGTCGAACGTCGCCAATGACTGCGAAACCACACTCGGCGACAGCAGTGTCAATTTGAGCAACAACTACAAGGTGGATTTTGCGGTCACCTGTCCCGTCGGCTGGACCTATCAGCTCAACGTTGCCACCTCTCTGGTGGGTAGCATGAACATCCACGGCGATGAGAATGAGTCGTGCAGTGGTGCGGCTTCGACCGGTGTTAACTCCAACGCTTCGGTGGGCGCGATCAGCGGCTCGGTTTCGACGGGCACGATTGCCGCGGGCTCTTTGGGACTAGCATCACCCGGAAGTTTGTTGGGCAACAACAATCATAATCTCCCCATCAATAGTACCGGCAACGCTACGATCACCGGCAACGGCACGGGTGGGCCAATTGCGCACTCTCTGACCTTTGCATGGACATCGAGCTGCACCAGCCAGGGCAACGCTGGTTCCCAAGGTGCCGAGTGTCAGGTTGCGCTCGGAAGCGCCACCGATCTGGGCTGCTGGAATTCCGGCTATCCCGGTACCCAGGCCAGTGACGGACATTTCGTAAACGTTACCGCCCAGTGCATCTTCCCGACCCCGACGCCGCAGCCAACATGCGGCATCCCAACGTCGACCAGCACATTCACGCCGACGCCAACCTTTACGCCGACGGTAACCTTCGGTCCGAGCCTGACCCCTTCCAACACTCCGACGATCACCCAGACGCCGACCATCACCAACACGTCGACGCCAACTTCGACGCCGACGGCGACGCCGGTGGCAACCGCGCTGGGCACCCTCAACTTCCTGATTGTGCAAGGCCCCGGTGGCAGTGACACCTCGCCAGGGTGCCCCGGAGAGCCGTCGAACGGATCTTTGCTGAGGACGGACGGTGGTCCAACTGGAGGCGTGCCGGGAACCATCTGCAACGGCACCAAGGGTCACTTCACGACCTTCCCCTCCAACACACCCATGCAACTGGTGGGTGGTGTGCCGGATGGCAATGGGGTGGCGTCGCTGACCATTGCTTCGCCTATCGTGGTTGGCTCTGACTTGCCGACGACCACGCCCAACTGTGGGTCGAGCTGTGAGGCTTGCTGGCGCATCGAGCAGGACAGCACCGCCGGCTTTGTGGACTGTGACGGTGGTTCGAACGCAGACGTCAACCTGACTATCGACAGTAACGGCTCCAGCGCACCGCCCGCCCCGGCGAGTGGCCCGTATGTGCTTGGCAGCAGTAATTCCGGCAGCGGCGCGGCTGTGATTCGCGCCGTGATCAAGCGCAAGCGTGTCAACGGATCGAGCACGTGTCCCTCCGCCGGCGACAGCGCCTGGAACTCACCCGACAGCACGGCCAGCGTGTTGATCGTGACCGGTACGGCAGTGTCGCGCATCGACGACCCGCGTGTGTGCTCCGGGAATAACTTTGGCACGGCTTGCCCCAGCAAGAATCCGTTCCAGGTGAGCCTGACCGGCACCAACCTGTCGTGCGCGAGCTGGAGTTCGCAAACCAGCAAGAAGCTAGTGACACCGTTCCACAACCTGGACGAAGCAATCGGTGGCAGTTTCTCCAACGGCGACATTGCCCAGGTGCTGAGGTTGCAGAACTAGTACGCAAACCGGAAGAGGAGGTGGTCGCGTTGATCACCTCCTCTTCCGGCGACCTCGGAGAAAGTCGACGCGGGGCGACGTTCCTCAAATGTTCGGAAGGCCTTGGCAGCAGGCTGATGATCAGAAACGACCAACCTGGAGGTGTGCCTCTCTTATCGTCGCCTCCCTTGCTCTCGCACAAGCTGTAACCTCCACCTCTCTCGCGTTCGACTGCAGCGGAGACTGCAATGGCGACGACAGCGTAAGCTTGTCGGAGCTTGTGCTGGGGGTGCATATCGGACTAGCGCAGGCTGCTTCTAATGCCTGCCCCGCGTACACAGTCGACCCCGATGTGACCATTGAAGACTTGGTCGCCGCTGTGAATCGGCATCAGCAAGGCTGCCCAAGCCCCACGCCTAGCATCACCGCTCTCGCCAGCGCGACGCCTTCCACGACTGCTTCTGAGACTCCCTCTGCAACTCCGTCGGCGACTCCTTCTGAGTCGCCGACGGCGAGCCCAACACGCACGCCGACGTTGGCATGGCACTTCACCGACGTGACGTCGGCTGCCGGTCTTGCGTTCGAGCATCGCTACGTTCTGTTCACGACGCTAGTGGCCGAAAAGGCGATGTTCATGGGCGGTGTTGCGGCGGGAGACTATGACGGCGACGGTTGGGTCGACCTGTATGTTCTTAGTGGTACGCGTGCGGCGAATCGCCTGATGCGCAACCGCGGGGATGCCAGTTTTGAAGACGTTGCCATGGATGCCGGCCTGGCCATCAGCGGACAGCGAGGGGCTGGACCACTCTTTGCGGACTACGATGGTGACGGCTGGCTCGATTTGTTCCTCGGTGGTGTCGAGGGTACCAAGCCGCAGCTCTTCCGCAGCCGCGGCGACGGAACCTTCGAAAACGTGACTGAAGCGGCCGGGCTCGTCGGTGGCGACGACACCTTTTCTGCGGCCTTCGGCGACTACGATCGCGATGGGGACCTCGACCTCATCGTCACCCGCTGGGGTGTGTTTGGCTCCGGCAAGATCACGGTGGAACACCTGTGGAGAAACAACGGGGATGCGACCTTCTCTGGCGCAACTCTAGCGGCGGGCTTGGCCGACCTGGGTGTCTTTCTCGCCGGCGATGAGAACAATTTGTTCAGTTACACGTTCACGCCCAACTTTGCCGATATCGACAATGATGGCTGGCCCGACCTCTTGGTGGCGGCGGACTTTGGCAGCAGCCGCGTGTTTGTGAATCAGCGGGACGGCAGCTTCCGCAATACGACTACTGGTGTGATCTCCGACCAGAACGGGATGGGCGCCGCGGTCGGCGACTACGACAATGACGGCGACCTCGATTGGTTTGTTTCCAGTATCTACGACCCCAATGGTGTAGCCGAAGGCAACTGGGGTGTGTCGGGGAACCGCCTCTATCAAAACCAAGGCAACGGTACCTTTGTCGACGCCACCACGGAGGCTGGAGTGCGCGACGGCTTGTGGGGTTGGGGAAGTTGCTTTGCCGATTTCAACAACGACGGGTTCCTCGACTTGTTTCATGTCAACGGCATGGGCTACGTCGACGACGAGCCGATGGGCTTCTTTGTTCAGGGAGCAGAGGAGTTTCATTTCGATCCGGCGCGGCTGTTCGTGTCGAATGGCGACGGGACCTTTACGGAGCAAGCCGTTCTCCGCGGAATCGCCGATACCGGACAGGGCCGCGGCATCGTTTGCTTCGACTATGATCGCGATGGGGATGTGGATGTTTTCATTGCCAACAACGGCCAGTCCGTACGGCTCTACCGCAACGATGGCGGCAATCGCGGCAATTGGCTGACCGTCAAGCTCCGTGGTCGAACTCCCAACCGCGAGGCGATTGGCGCCCGTGTCTATGCCGTCAGCGGAACACAAACCCAGATGCGAGAGATTCGCGCCGGCAGCAACTTCGAATCGCAAGACCCAGCCCTCGCCCACTTCGGGTTGGCAAGTACAGCGCAGGTCGATGAGGTGCGCGTCGTGTGGCCCGATCAAACCAGCCAGCGCTGCGCTCAGCTCTCCGCCAACCAGTACCTCGTAGTCGATCAGGAAGCAGGCGAATGCCAGCCCTGGCGAAACTTAAGGTGTGCCAGCGCCCCGTGTGCCGGTGCGAGTTTGAAGGCGGCAAGGTAAGCGGCGTCGGTTTGGGCAATAGTAGTCGACGTTGGCCACTTCCCCTGCACCGGCGCACCGGGAACCTAGATGTAGGTTCCCTTGTCATCATGCATCAGTTTTGCCATATAAGCGCGGCCTACAAATAAGAACATCGTGTCTAGACCGCGCCCTGCGGCAAGGTGGCCGGGTCGTGATGTGCCGACGAGTACGTCGCACCGCGGTCTTCGCCGACGAGGGGCAACGGCGTGGCGGCACGAATTCCCAAGGAGAGCGGAGAGGAAATGGAACTGAAGCAAACAAGGATGTGGTCGTTTGCGGGCTGTCTCGGCGTGTTGCTGAGCGTTGCCCTGCCGGTGCTGGCGGCGGAGCCACACGGCGAAATGAACCTGGTACTGCCGGATTTTACGTCGGTGTTGTTCCTCGGGATGACGGGTCGTAGCCTGCTGACCTTTGGACTGCTCGTGTGCGGACTCGGCTTCGGGTTCGGCCTGTTCATTTACCAGCAGCTCAAGGCGCTGCCGGTGCACAGCTCGATGCGCGAGATCTCCGAGCTGATCTATGAGACCTGTAAGACCTACCTGGTTACCCAGGGTAAGTTCATTTTGATCCTCGAGGTCTTCATCGGCACGATCATGGCGATCTACTTTGCCCGTGCCTTCGAAGGCGATTTGGTCAAAGTCGGGGTGGTGCTGCTCTTTAGTTTGGTCGGCATCGGCGGCAGCTACGGTGTGGCTTGGTTTGGCATTCGCGTAAATACCTTTGCCAACTCGCGCACTGCCTTCGCCGCGCTCAAGGGCAAGCCGTATCCGACCTACGACATTCCGCTACGCGCCGGCATGAGCATCGGCATGGTGCTCATCTCCACCGAACTCCTGATCATGCTGTTGATCCTGCTCTACGTACCGGCCAACTTCGCCGGCCCCTGTTTCATCGGCTTTGCCATCGGGGAGTCGCTCGGCGCCTCGGCGCTGCGTATCGCCGGCGGTATCTTCACCAAGATTGCCGACATTGGTTCCGACCTGATGAAGATCGTCTTCAATATTAAGGAAGACGACGCGCGTAACCCTGGTGTGATCGCTGACTGCACCGGCGACAACGCCGGCGACTCGGTCGGCCCCTCGGCCGACGGCTTCGAGACGTACGGCGTGACAGGCGTCGCACTCATCACCTTCATTCTGCTGGTGCTCAAGGACAACGCCGATCTTCAGGTCAAGCTGTTGGTGTGGATCTTCTCCATGCGCATCATGATGGTGGTGGCCAGCGGGCTCTCCTACTTGCTCAACGAGGTGGTCCAACGTGGCCGCTACGCGCAGGCAGACCACATGAACTTCGAACAGCCGCTGACCATCCTGGTGTGGCTGACTTCGATCGTCTCCATCGTGCTTACTTACATTGTTTCGTACTTGCTCATCGGCAACCTGGGCACCGGCGGCCTGTGGTTCCAGCTCTCGACCATCATTAGTTGTGGCACGATTGCCGGCGCCATCATTCCGGAAGTGGTGAAGATCTTTACCTCCACCGAATCGGGGCACGTCCGCGAGGTGGTCACCGCCTCGGGTGAAGGTGGCGCGTCCCTCAACGTGCTCTCCGGCCTCACCGCCGGTAACTTCTCTGCCTACTGGATGGGGATCGTCTTCGTTGTTCTCATGGGCGTTGCGTGGTTCTTCAGCCTCGGCGAGTTGCACGCGGCTTTGCCTGGCGCCACCGCCGATATGACCGCTCCCGTGTTTGCCTTTGGCTTGGTGGCCTTCGGATTCCTCGGTATGGGACCGGTAACCATCGCCGTCGATTCCTACGGCCCGGTTACCGACAATGCACAGTCGGTTTACGAGCTGTCGCTGATTGAAACCCTCCCCAACATCAAGCAGGCGATCAAGAAGGAATTCGGCTTCGAGCCGAACTTTGACCGCGCCAAGGAATTTCTCGAAGAGAACGACGGCGCCGGCAATACCTTCAAGGCTACCGCAAAGCCTGTGCTCATCGGTACTGCGGTCGTCGGTGCCACCACCATGATTTTCTCCATCATCGTTGCGCTGACCGATGGCCTGCAACCCGAGCACCTTGGCAAGCTGTCGATCCTCAACCCGTTCTTCTTGTTGGGTTTGATCACCGGCGGCTCCGTCATCTACTGGTTTACGGGAGCTACGATTCAGGCAGTGTCCACCGGCGCTTACCGCGCCGTCGAGTTCATCAAGGAAAACATCAAGCTCGATGGAGTCGAGAAGGCCTCGATTGCCGACTCCAAGAAGGTCGTGGAGATCTGTACCCAGTACGCGCAAAAGGGAATGTTCAATATCTTCCTTACGATCTTCTTTTCGACGCTCGCCTTTGCTTGCCTCGACCCGTTCTTCTTCATCGGCTACCTGATCTCGATTGCGCTGTTCGGCCTCTTCCAAGCACTGTTTATGGCGAACGCCGGCGGCGCCTGGGATAACGCCAAGAAGGTTGTCGAGACCGAACTCAAACAGAAGGGCTCGGAGCTGCACTCCGCCACCGTGGTTGGGGACACGGTCGGCGACCCCTTCAAGGACACGGCCGGCCCCTCGCTCCACGTGCTGATCAAGCTGCTCTCGACGATCACGCTCGTGCTCACGCCGCTCTTCCTCTAGCAGCGCGCCGAACTCGCCTCACTGAGGAGCCGCGTCCCCGGACGCGGCTCCTTCGATTCCCGCACGTCGTCGCCCGGTGCGACACTCGCGCCGCGTGACCGACTCCCCC
>CAZGSN010000469.1:0-1911 GCA_964528465.1 uncultured Binatia bacterium (SeqCode) | reverse complement strand
AGGCGATTGAAGCGTTGAAGAGCAAGAAGGCAATTGAGCCTGGCATGTTGCATCCGACTAGCGACTGAGGAGCGAAGCGTGACACCGACCTGGGAGCGAGAGGGAGGTGCGGGGTGAGTGATACGGAAGTCTGCGACGACTACATCGAAACCTTCACTGGCGGAAGGTTCTACTTCGGCGAGCGCATGTGGGATAGCGACGTCCGCATCGAGGACATTGCGCATGCGTTGTCGATTGAGCCACGCTTCGGCGGTCATGCACGAGCGCCGTATAGCGTGGCGGAACACTGCTGTCACGTTTACGACCTCATGTGCAGCTACGGAACAACGTCGGTCCCTGGGCCACTTGGAGCGCTCCTGCATGACGCGCACGAGGCATACACGAAAGACGTGATGAAACCGCTGCGCCGGACGCCTGGAATGGAAGGCTACGAACAAATCGCCAAGCGGGCGCAATCGGTTATCGAATGTCGGTACGGGTTGGAGCGGTTGAAAGACATTCATCGCCGGGACATCAAGCAGTTCGACATGGCCATGCTGAAGCGCGAGGCGGCCGAGTTCATGCACTCGAAAGGCGCTGACTGGCAATGGCCGGATTGCATGGTGGGTCGCAGCATGGCCCCGCAGTTGTGGACCTGGGAGGAGGCGAAGGAAGAGTTCTTGAAGCGTTTTATCGAATGTTGGTAACCCAGCCGCCGCAGCGGCGCAACGAGCGAGGGGATGATGGCAAACATGATTCGCGACGACCTGATGAGGCGCATGCCGAACGGCGGGACGTTGCTCGATGCCTTGTGGGCGTCATGGGTCGGAAGTGAACTTGCGAAGCGGCGCACCGTGGTCGAGGCATCGCTGCTTGACAAGTTGGCGAACGACTGGATTGAGTTCCGCAAACGCTAACCAGCCGCACCACGCCGAGCACTGGAGGATGGGGACTTAACGCCCAATGGGCAGGAGATGGAGAGCGGTGCGATTCGGTTCGCTGTTCGCGGGCGTAGGGGGATTTGATTTGGGGTTTGAACGCGCCGGTATGACGTGTGCCTGGCAGGTGGAGATTGATCCGTACTGTCGCAAGGTGCTTGAGAAACACTGGCCCAACGTGAGGCGTCACGATGACGCTAGAACCTTCCCGCCGGCCGGAGATTGGAGCGTCGATGTTATCTGCGGAGGGTTCCCATGTCAGGACATCAGCCTTGCCAACGCCGGAGGACTCGGAATTGACGGACCAAGAAGCGGGCTCTGGAAAGATTTTGCCAGAATCGTTCGCGTCATTCGACCACGAATCGTCGTCGTGGAAAACTCACCAGGGCTGCTTGTTCGGGGGATGGGTAGAGTTCTCGGTGACTTGGCCGCGTGCGGGTTTGATGCGGAGTGGACAGTGCTACCGGCAGCGGCCTTTGGTGCCCCGCACATTCGCGAGAGGCTGTTTATTGTTGCCCACGCCAAAGGCAAGCGACGGAGGGCGAGGTGGCCGCGGAGACCTTCTGGCGATCGTGAACGGGCGCCCGAACAAACACACTGGACGCCTGTATTCGACGCCGCGAGCGTCGAGACGTGGGACGACAGTGGACTTAGGGCGACCGGGTGGAGGATGCAGGAGCCTGGAATCCGATGTGGCTTCACTGGGCGACCGTGGCCCACTGAACCCGCCCTGGGTCGAGTGGCTCATGGGGTTCCCAGTGGGCTGGTCAGAACTTCCAAGCTCGGCAACGCCGTAGTACCGCAAGTCGCAGAGTTCATCGCCCGGCGCATCCTGGCCGCCGAGCACAAACAGTGGGGATGGGAATGAGCAAGGCGAAGAAACCCAAGAAATGCGTGCGGCTGGAATGCGAGATTTGCTTTCGCGCCTGGGACGGCATTACGCCGAGGCAGTTAGAGAAGATGGTTGAGTCAGGCGAGGTCGGTGACGTTATCG
>CAZGSN010000468.1:0-32866 GCA_964528465.1 uncultured Binatia bacterium (SeqCode) | reverse complement strand
AAACCAGTGACTGGGTCAACGTCATCCCCGTGACCCAGGACAACCAAGTCGTGATGGTACGCCAGTATCGGCACGGGATTGCGGCGCTGACACTCGAGGTCCCTGCCGGCATGATCGATGCTGAAGATGCATCCCCAGCCGTTGCTGCCGCCCGCGAATTGCGTGAAGAGACCGGGTATGCCGCGGCGGAAGTCGTGCCTTTGGGAGTTGTTCATCCCAACCCCGCGCTGATGAACAATCGCTGCCACGTGTACGCGGCCTTTGGCGTCGAGAAGGTTGCCGAGCAGGCGTTGGACATCACCGAGGAGCTAACGGTGGAAACCGTGCCCTTGGTCGAGATACCCAACCTCATTCGTGACGGCACCATCAGCAATGCCCTGACCGTCGTTGCCTTCCAGTTGCTCCACATCCGACCAGGGGATTAGAAAACCCTGCACCGGAGAGCTGGGCACCACAGAGATCTCCTCTCCGCTTCAAACATCACCCTACCTCGTTCCAGGCAGAGCCCTTAGCCTTACCCACAAATCGGCCGGCTGGACACCGACAGCAGAATACAAAGGCAGCAAGGATCGGTGTCCTCTCCCGTGCATCTCCTCAGCGCGGGAGAGGACACCGTATGTCTGGCGATGGTACTTTTTTCGACTGAAAAACCCTTCGGGGTGCTGGTGTCCAGCACCCCGATTTGTGGGTAGCGTGAAGGGCAGAGCCTGGGAACGAGGTGTAAAACCACGCTTTCGCTTGGGAGCGCTGCCCAGGGCGGCAGCGAAGCCCGGGCTCGGCAACAATTGTCTTCGTGCTATAGGCCGTCGCGTGAACAGAGCATGGCGCATTGTCTTCTTTGGCACGCCCGACTTTGCGGTGCCGTCGCTACGGGCTCTTTTGGCGGGAGCTGATCCTGTCGTAGGCGTGGTGTGCCAGCCGGATCGTCCGGCTGGGCGCGGCCACAAACTGCACGCGCCTCCGGTGAAAGATGCGGCGCTGGCGGCTGGGGTGCCGGTGTTGCAGCCGGTGAAGATTCGCACTCCTGAATTTCTCGAGGCATTGCGTGCGTGGCAGCCGGATCTCATTGTCGTTGCCGCCTATGGCCGCATCTTGCCGAGCCCCATACTCGAGCTTCCGAAACTCGGCTGTATCAACGTGCATGCCTCGTTGCTGCCCAAGTATCGCGGAGCCGCGCCTATTCAGTGGGCGATCTTGCGCGGCGAGGAACACACCGGGGTTACAATCATGCGAGTTGCCGAGGAACTCGACGCCGGCGACATCCTCTTACAACGCCCAATGCGCATCGGTCCTGAGGAGACCTACGGAGAGCTACAGACCCGCCTCAGCGAGCTGGGTGCCACCGCATTACAAGAGGCGTTGGCCAAGTTGCACGCCGGAACCCTGACAGGACTCGCTCAAGACCATGCGCTCGCAACCTTTTCGCCGCCACTCGAGAAAGAGCAGGGGCGAATCGATTGGCACAAGTCGGCGGCGGAGATTTGCCGCCAGGTGCGAGCCTTCAACCCCTGGCCTGCAGCCTTCACATGCCTCGACGGCAAGCTGCTCAAGATCCATCGGGCGCATCCCGCCGCGGAGAATTCAACGCAGCCCCCCGGAACAGTGGTGAGCCTGAGCCCACGGCTGTGCGTGGCCAGTGGCCAGGGGCTGGTGGTAGTGGACGAGCTGCAACTCGAAGGCCGCAAGCGCCTCAGCGCCGCCGAGCTTGTGCGTGGCAATGTGCTGCGTGTTGCTAGTGTTCTCGGCGGCGACGCGCAGGCATGACGCCACCAGGCGGGAATGCGAAGAGCGATCCGCGCGCCTTGGCGTGGCAAGTTCTGCAACGCGTCGAATCCGGTGGCTATGCCGATGCTGTGCTGGCGGCGGCATTTGCTGCGAGCACTCTGGAGCCGCGTGATCGCGCCCTGGCATCGCGTCTCGTGTACGGCACGTTGGCGTGGCAGGGCTATCTCGATCACATCCTTGCCGCCTTCTCCAAGCAAGCCGTCGACAAGCTCGATGCGCCGATTCGTTGCTTGCTCCGGCTAGCCCTGCTGCAGATCTGCAAGCTGGACCGCGTACCCACGTTTGCTGCCGTCGACACGGCGGTAAACCTCAGCAAACGACATCGCGGCGGCTCGGCAAGCGGGTTCGTCAACGCCGTCTTGCGACGTGCCGCGCGCCAATGGGCTAGCGTCAGCCTAGCCGCCGACAGCCAAGCCGCGGAACTGGCGCTGCGCTGGTCGCATCCCCCGTGGCTCGTGGAGAGGTGGCTTGCCGAGCTCGGGCCGGAAGAAACCGCCGGGTTTCTAGCCGCCAACAACGAAGGGGCACCGACGGTGTTGCGCGTCAATCCGCTGCGGGCGACACGGGCGCAAGTACAAGTCGAGCTGCACGAAGCTGGTGTGGCGAGCGAGCTGTGCCGGTTCTCGCCGGTCGGCCTGCGTCTGCTGGAAGCGACGCGTGTGGAAGACCTCCCCGGCTTCGCTGCCGGTCGTTTTTCCGTGCAGGGGGAAGCGTCGCAGCTCGTGGCCTTGCTCGCGGCACCACAGCCCGGCTCGCGCCTGCTGGATGCGTGCGCAGCACCGGGAGGAAAGACGACGCATCTCGGCGAGCTCATGCGCAAACAGGGGGAGATCGTGGCGCTGGATGTGCATCGCAATGGCGTTGCTGCCATCGAAGCCAACGCCTGTCGTCTTGGCCTCTCTTCGATCCGGGCCGAGGTTGCCGATGCCGCGACATGGCAGGCGGGAGACAAAGGCTTCGACACGATCTTGGTAGATGCCCCGTGCTCGGGCCTTGGAACTCTGCGCCAGCATCCGGAAATTCGCTGGCGGCGGAGTCCTGCCGACATTGCAGACCTAGCGCGCCGCCAGGCCGCTATTCTCCACCATCTTGTGCCGCTACTCCGCCCCGGGGGGACGCTAGTTTATTCCACGTGCACCGTGATGCGGGCCGAAAACGAGGAACAAGTCGCGGCCCTGCTTTCCGCCTATGATGAGTTACGCGTGGACGACCCGCGGCTCTACCTTCCTGAAGCCGGCCATGTGCTGTGTCAGCCCGACGGCTGCGTGCGCATGCTCCCGCATCAGCACGGATTGGATGGCTTCTTTGCCGTCCGCTTGCGACGGCGCCAGGTCGACTGACACGAGCGGGCAATCACTGTCGATATGCTTGCCCCGAACACAGGTGCCATCAGGTGCAGCGGTATGTCGGCGGTACGACCTCTCGGCGGCTGTGCGTAGTCAGCAGTTCGAAAAAAACCTGAGGACGGCTTGTTGAATCTCTCCGAGTGAGACGATTCCGTTCCGATCCATGTCGGCGACCGGGCAGCTCTTCGAAATGTCCGCACCGTTGCACAACGGTGCCCCCAGGAAGAGGTTGACGACCTTTTGCACCTCGCCGATGCTGACCTGGGCATTGCCGCTGCAGTCCCCGTTGCAAGAGGTCACTTTCAGCGAGGCTCCTGGAATCTGGGCGAGTGGACTCGTGCCGTCGGGTACCGACGGGTCCACCAAGAAAATCGCTGTATACAGGACGCCATCGGGAATCGGCACCGCGTTCGTGCCGGAGACCGTAAACTGCTCTGCGCATTGATTTGGGGCGGCACAGCCCAAATGCTGGTGCGTCAGGGCCTTGTCGGGAACGCTTCCGGGACCGATGGCAGGGTTGATGGCGGCGCTCACGAAGCTGGCGAAGCTGGGGTTGTAGTCTAAGCGGCTCTGCGCACTGAGCGGCATCGTTCCCCGGACCTTGACCGGCAAGCAGGCGAAGCCACCCGGCAAAGCTGCAGGCACGTCCACTGGGTCGACTTCAAACTGGGGCGGTGGAACGGGAAGCAGAACAAGATCGGCAGAGTCGCGGGCGCCGACTCCATGGACATTGCGAGCGGCCAGGGCATCGCCGGCAGGCGAGGGTCGGCTGAGCTGCTCCAACGCCAGCATCACCACGCCGTGGGTGCTGCTGGTAATGCGGGTGAGCCCCGCCGCTTGGCCACGTTGCAGGCTGGTGAGCTCATTGCCCAAGTAGCGCAAGGGCAGCAGCGTAGGACCGCTTACCGCCAACGGGCCGACGAGCACTGGGTTGTCAAAGTCAGGACCGGGAAGGGAGAGAGAAAGCGATGTCGATGTCGGCACTCCGGTGACGGCATCAAAGGCACAGGGAACCACTACCAGGCTGGTATGCGCCGCTTGCCCGGTGATCGGATCGTTGGCGCCTTCGTATGTGTGGCTGAGATTGAGCAAGTCGGGGCAGCCTTCGTACTCGGCCTCTTCGCCGCCGACCAGCAAGCTCAAATCTCCATTGCTCGTCGCGCCGACGAAGCCAACGGCGTTGTAGGCAGCCGAGGTTTGCCCCGGGCGCAGGATCGTTGCCCGGCCGGCGAGGGCATTGGTGACTAGGGGCACACCAGCGCTGGATTCGACCAAGCAGCGCACGGCCGCAAATAACTCGGCGGGAAGCGCGGGAATCTGAATGGTACCGGAAGGAGCCTGATCAAGCCCGGCCGCTACCGACCAGCCAATGCTTTGTCTTGGCACTAGTTGCAGCCGAAAGTCCGAGAGTGAGTAGTCGTTGCTGCATTCGGCGCCATCGCAATCATCATCGCCGGCACACGAAGACGTGTCAGGACAGGTTCCAGTCGCATCTTCCACGAAACAGTGGACGTTGACTGATTGCTCCGACACATTCGAAAGAGCGAGCACGGTGCTGATGTTGCGGGCGGTGCTGGTGCGCACATACGGATAGAGGAGCATGGCTGCGGGATGATCTGCCGAGGCCAGGGCCATGCCGCGACTCGGCATCAGGGCAACGGAGGCGATGATGAAGAATGGTCGCCACCAGGTTCGACGGTTTGCTCTTGCGGATACCTGCATGGACGTCACCTGGGTGGAAGCACGATGGCACCCGCTTGCGGCGCATCAGCGGCGTTGCCAGCCTGGGCCGCGGTAGTGGAGGCCGCCAAGGAAAACTCTAGGCGCTCGCCACCCGCCACGATGATTCCTGCAGACGCCGTAATTTCGATGCCAGCGGTTTCGGAGCCGAAGATGTTTGCGGTGGCGTTGATCGATTGCAGGGTGCGGGTTGTGTACCCAGCCAGGCTTCCGGAAGACGAGATCTGATTGCCGAATTGGTCCCACACGCGGAAAGTCAAAATTCCAGTGCCCGGTGTGTCGTTGAAAAAATCCTGCGCACAGCTCGCAATCACAAGCTCGCCACTGCTGTTGTCGCTTGCCGTCAACGTGCCGCCACCAGCCGCAATGGCATCGAAGTACCAGCGCTGCGGACAGCCGTCGTATTCGGCTCCGGTCGGACAGTTGTCGGTCACTTCGCCCCCCAAACATAGGGTGTCGTCCCCATTGTTGGTGTCGAAGCCTGCAACTGCGATCGCGTTGTTTTGCGATACCTCACCGCTCGGCAGGTCGTAGGTCGACACCACACCCAGGAGCGCATTCCCCGCTAGCGGAAAGTCGGCGGCATCGGTTTCTACGCACAACAAGGCACCCGAGAAGCCAGCATCCAAGCGCGGGATCAGCAAGCCTTGCGGGCCGAAAACCAGGTGGCGTGGCACAAAGCAGGCCGCGCCCGAACCGCAGGATGGGGGGATCTGTTGCAGGCCTGCCGATGCCGACCATTGCAGTGTGCTTTGGCGCTCCAAGCGAACTTGGAAATGCATGTGTTGGCGCGTGGGCTGTCCTGGGAATTGGCGCTCCTCGACGTACAAGCACAGGGCGGAGCGCAGGTTGTTGCTGTAGTTACTGATCTGAATGCGTGCATCACGCTCGCTGCTGACGACAATGCCGGGAAAGAGCAGGATCGAACCGCTGCCTTCGCTGGTGACTGCTTGGCATGGACACGTGCCCATCATGGCAACCGCGAGGGACAGGGTGGCGAGAAGCTTGAACGCAGGAAAGGGGGGAGTGAAACGCATAGCCGCCTCTCTCTAGTTCGCCGGGGGTAGGACGACCGCTACGTTGGGTTGGATACTGGTGCCAAGGTAGGGCAACTCGTGGGCGGCGACACTGAAACCGTTGGCCGTCTGAGCAACCTCGATGGCAATACCGAGCACCGGGTCGTTGACGCTGCGGATCAACGTTTGTCCAGCCAGCGACCCTTGGGTGGATGCTTGGAACAGGGTGGGATGAATCGACGACAGGTCGGCCACCAACTGCGAGGAGAAGCGCTTGCTAGTGCCGGTGCGTTGGGCGAACTCGTTGATGACAGTGAAGTGGACCAGGGTCTCGATCGGCGTCTGGAGTTCATAGTCGGCAGAGCATGTTGCCAGCACCAGGGTCGTGCTGAGGCTGGCGCTGCTGACGGGATCGCTCGCCCCCTGGAAGGAATGCTGCAGCACATTGGAGGCAGGACAGGCAGAGTATTCGCTGCCGATCTCGAGCACGGAATCGCCATTGCCGCCGTTGCGCGCAAACGTATAGGCATTGTAGGAGGCGATGCCCGGCCCAGCCGGCGCGTTGGAGTTGTAGATCTCGGTGCGGCCTTCGAGCTGTGCCGCAACCGGCGTCTGAAGGTCAGGTCCCACAGCCACACAGCGCAGCATACCGATGAACTCGGATACCGGCGGTGCGACACCTGGCAATCCGGAAGCGACCGCCCAAGCAAGCACTTGCCCAGCGGGGAAGTACAAGACCTCGAAATTGCTTTCGGCATATCCTTGAATGCACCGACCACCAGAGCACTCGCTATCCGCGGCACAGGCTTGTTCTGGGTCGATCTCGCACGAACCAACCAGATTCTCGAAGAAACAATGGAGTGAAACGCTGCTGGTGCCGGCATTGGCCAAGAAAACCCTGGTCTCTAAGGCAGGACCGGAAAGGCTCAGGACAAAAGGAAAGACGACGAGCGCGCCACTACGATCGCCGGCTGGTTGTGCCATTGTGGCGTCAGTGAAAGCCCACTGCATTATGCAGAGAACTGCGATCAGCAGTCGGCTGCTGGTCATCCTCCACCTGCGTATTTTCACGGCAGACCTCCCCCGAGCGGGGGTAACACGATTGCATCGCTGTCGTCGCGTGTTTCGTTGGCAACGAGATTGTGCAGAGCCGTATCTACGCTCCCGCTGCTGGTGCCGAGATCTTGACCGATAACGAGAATGCCTCCGCCGACCGAGCTGATCTTGGTACGAGCGTAGTCGGTGCCGATTGCCGTGGCATCAATACTTGCGTGATCGTCGCCGTCCGGATCGAGATCAGCCAGACGCACTTCCGTCCATCCGGACAGTGTGGTGGTAGCATTCAAGGTTTCGAGGTTTTGGTTGGTGACGTCAAACTGCACATCAACCGTTGGCACGATGTTGTTTTCAAAGTCATGGGAGCACGGCACGATGGTGAAGGCAGTGCCTGCGGCGCGATGGCTGAGCGTCCAGGTGTCCGGACAGGTGTTGTAGGCTTGGCCATCCAAGGAGAGTCCAGGTGGGGACGGAAACTCCGGGTTGCCGCTCAAGCCGATGGCCAGGTAGGTGGCGCTTTCGCTGCCGTCGAAGTTGCGCAGGGTGGCCATGCCGGTGAGATGATTGCCGTTGAACGGATAGCCACTCGCATCCACTTCCACGCACAAAAGCTCGCCGTGAAAGTCGGAACTCACGACCGGCGGAATCACCACGGGTAGCACCAGTGGTGGATCCCCCGCCTGCAGCATGACATCGTAGGCACGCCCCTCCGATACCTGCCAGCGTAGCGACTGGCGGCCAAGTAAGGTCAGCTCAAAGTCAGTCGTGGCAAGTTGGTTGCCACTGGAGGTGCTGTAAAAACAGTGGGCATGAGCCATGGCGTTGGACAGGTTTCCCAACTGGATCATGGTGCCAACATTGGCGTCGAAAACCACCCGCGGAAACGAAAGGATGGTACCTCCAGCGTGGATGCTGGGCTGAGCGCAGACCGGAGCCGCGACAACCCCAGACAAAAGCAACATCGCGATCAAGCACCTTGCCCGCGCCATCTGTCGCCTAAGCTCTGCGAATTCGAGAAAGGAAAGCACGCTGTCCCACCTACTTTGTTCGTGCACCCACCACACCGCCCCACAACAACTGTCGGCGGCCTATCAGACTCTTGCTGTCACCGTCAACCCACGTGTCGGTCCCCGGCTCCGGCGCTAGGAGCCTGTCGGAGTATTCGCGGATGAAGAATTTCGATGCGCAGAGAAGCCCCGCGATCGACGATCCCGGTACGGCGAAGGGTCAGAGCACCCCCGAACACGACCTTTTTCGGATTTCTCCGACAGGCTCCTAGTGTCGGAGCTGGCCAAACCGTCAGACTGCTGCACACGTCGCAATCCTTGTTGGGTGCCTTCTGCCCGTTCACGGCGACCGGGAGCCCAGCCAAGGCACGCGCCAACATTGTTTTCAACGACGGTACCCCGCGGCTTCTGGAACCCGCCAGGATCGCACAAACTCCTTCTCGTGTTCCGCATCCCGATTTGTGGGTAACGTGAAGGGCGTTGGCCTGGAACGAGGTATTCGCGAACTGGCACTACGACAGTCTGCTCACGGGATAAGAGCTTGCGCAGAGGTTCCCTAGGGATCTCCGTTAGCGATCGAGCAAATCGCCGCGTTCGCGCTCGGCGAATTCTTTTTGCAATCGCTCGAAGTCGGCCTTCGCGAACGGCTTGAAAGTACTGTCGCCGCGCTCGCGCCAGTAAATGCTTGCATCGCCGACGCGCCGGCGATCGAAGTGGACCTTCTTGAGGTTACGCACCAGCACCTTTTGTGTCTGGGTGTACTCGAAGTCCTCCACCAAGCGAACGAAATCGGGGAACCATTTACGGTCCATACTGGCGCCGTTCACCTGAGCTTCACACCAATCAAAGAAGGCCTTGGGATCGAACTTCACCCCTTCCCGCAGCTTCATGGCCGTCATCACTAACTCATCGGAAACGGAACAAGGCACACCGTAGGCGACGGCCAAGGCAACATCCGGATGCTCAGAGAGGATGCGCCCGACCTGCCCGGCGGAAAAGTTCTCGCCGTCTTTGCGAATCCAATCGTCCGTACGGCCATCGAAGTACAGGTAGCGGCGGCCTTCATGGTGCAAAATGTGGCCTAGGTCGCCAGAGTGGTACACGCCATCCCGGTATTTCTCGTTGTTCGCTTTCGGGTTGTCGAAATAGCCCTGAAACAGGCTGGTATCGGGGGCGACGCGACAGATCTCGCCGACGGCTCGATCGTAGTTGAGGAGCTTGCCGTCCGAACCCAACTGCGCGGGCTCGCACTCCTTTCCAGACGGATCGAGGATCTGCACCGCAGCATCGGTAATCTCTCCGACGCTGCCGCGCGGGTCGCCTTTGCGGCGGAAGGTGCTGATGGCAGCTTCGGTGGAACCATAGAGCTCCAGCATGTCCTCGAGACCCATCCATTTGATGAACAAGTCGATATCCGGCGGGGCCGCACCGTTCCCGACCGCATAGCGCATGCGGTTCTTCGGGTTGTTGGTAACCTCCGCGGCAATGCGCGCTTGGTCGCCACCGTACTGCTTCTCGATGGCAGCGAGGACATAGTGCACGGGCTCACCCACATAGTTCCAGTAGGTCACACCATGGCGCAACACATCGGGCACGAACTGGCTAGCGCTGAAGCGCTCACGAATCGCCATGCTGCCACCCACCCAAAACGCCGGCATCAAGCCGACGAACATGGAGTTCGAATGGAAGAGGGGCATGCATGCGTACCCGGTATCGTCCTGCGTCAACTGCATGTTGGCGGATACCGCGAAGCCGGTGGCGCACAGCTTCATGTGATTGTTGTTGATGCCTTTGGGCAGGCCCGTCGTTCCCGACGTGTAGATGACCATTAGATTCTTGTCGGCAGCTACCTCCACCGCCGGAGCCGCCAGCGACTTTTCCGCAGAGCCGACTTCGCTGTCCAAGCACTTCGAGAGATTAGCGGCGTCGCCGAGGCTCCCCCCCTGTGTCGGCAAGACAAGAATGTTCTCTGCGGCTACGTGTTTGAGTTCTTGGCGGACCCTTTCCACCTCCGGAAAGAACTTCTCATCTACCACCAAGACGCGCGCCTTCGATTGATTGAGCACGCCGGCCAGCACCTCACCACGCAAGCCCGTGTTCACGCCAAACAACGTGGCGCCGGCGTAGGCACATCCACCGAACAGCGACAGCAGTTCGAAGTGATTCTCTAGAATCATGGCAACATGGCCCGGCCGGTTGTCATCGATGTTGCCCAAGCGACGCAACAGAAAGTGGGCGGTACGCACCGACTCGTCGCGGAACTGACGATACGTCCACGTGCGCTCGCCTTGCATGAGAAACACCTTGCCGCTGGCCACCGCATGGTTGGCCCGCGCTTCGATCTGCCCACACACCGTAAATGGCGCCTCAAAAGACAATGGCTCTGACACGGCTTACCTCCTAAAAGAAAATCGGGGACGCCTGCTTAGCAGGTTTCTCGTCTCCCAGGAAAGAAGGAAAACGGAGAACCTTGCGGCGTTGCGCCCAGTCGCAATGCCAGTCAGATAGAGGCGAATCCGTCAGACTGGTGGCGCCGTTCGGGTTGATGCTGTTTTCCCGACCAGGCAGCCAGACCCTCGTTGCCGGTCCCCTTCGCCCGGCTTACTTCGCGTCTCCGCACCCTCGCGTGAGGCTTCTTCCCCTTCCGTCGTTCAAACGCTTGACGGTTATACGCTTAAAGCGCATAGTCCGACCATGGTCTTCGTCGAGTTGCCACCGTTCGTGGTGTTTCGCGATGAGCATTGGAGCGACGAAGACCTGCGAGCGATGCAGCGGTTTCTAGTGGGGTCGCCGGATGCAGGGGATCTGATTCGCGGCGGAGCCGGGCTGCGTAAATTGCGCTGGTCGGCGTAGGGCCGCGGCAAGCAAGGAGGTGCTCGGGTGATCTACTATTGGCACGTGCCAAGAGAACACATCTACCTGATTTACGGATATGTGAAGAGCCGGCGCGAGGACCTTACGCAGGAGCAGATCCAAACGCTTGCCAAGTTGATGGAGGGTTTGAAGCATGGATAAGGAACACTTCGAGCAACTGGTCGCCGGAGTTCAGCTGATGAAGCGCCATATGGCTGGGGAGCCGGTGCAAGGTGCGCGGACCACCATCGCCCGCGAGCCGGACGTACGCGTGATTCGCGAGGCGGCGAGCATCAGCCAATCGCAGTTCGCGCGACTGATAGGAGTGAACCTGCGCACTCTGCAGAACTGGGAACAACGACGCACCCGGCCGAGCGGACCGGCGCGCGCCCTCCTAAAGATCGTCGCCTCGGATCCCAAGGCGGCGATCGAAGCTCTGCACGCGGATTGAATTGGAGACAGGCGCAAATCCCCGTGGCCTGCGTCAGTAGGCTACCAAGACTCAAGATTGCCCTGCGTGAGCTGCGCTCCCAATCCACCGGCCACCCCACGGCGCGTCCGGGCACGGATCGAAGAACGATGCTCAACTCGAGGGACACGCACGCATCGTTGGCGTCAGCCCGTATGGCGGCTGGTGACGAGCAGAACCAACTCGGGAAGGGCACGACTCGAAGTCGCGATCCCTTGGGGATCGGAGTTGCGCCGATGGCCGATGCGGTAGCGGCAATCCAGAGGTCGTTCTCGTCCAGCGTGAAGCCCTTCCTTTCGCGCGCTCGCTTGATCTGCCCATAGGCGTCACCTGCGCCTTCCGGGACCGACTCGCAAGGAATGCGGCCGAAGCGAGATTCCGCTTTCTTGCTGAACTCAGCGCGTCGCTTGCCTTCTGGCAGGCGCTCGATCCCGTAGGGTACTTCACCCGGTACAATCGGGCAGGAAATCACCTTGTCGGTGGGAGCTAGGGCGATCAGCCGTGCTTGGCCACCAGCACGCGGCGGCGCAGGGTCAGGACATGCTCGCCGTTCTGGTTGAAGGTGCGGGTCTCCGCGTAGATCACGCCGCGGTCGGGCTTGGATTGTGACTCGGTCTTCTCGAGGATCTCGCTTTCCGCGTACAGCGTGTCGCCGTGGAATGTCGGGGCGTGATGCTTGATGTACTCGTACTCGAGGTTGGCGATGGCGTTTTGGCTGACGTCGCGCACACTCATGCCAACGGTCACGGCGAACACGAGCACCCCATTTACGAGACAACGGCCGTGCTGCGAGTGGCTGGCAAAGTGTTCATCGAAATGCAGGGGGTTGGAGTTGAGCGTCAGCAGCGTGAACATCGTGTCGTCGAAGTCACGAATGGTTCGCCCAGGCCAGTGTTTGAGAACCTCGCCGACCTGGAAGTCCTCGAAATAGCGGCCGCTCTTGGGAAACGGGGGATACATGTTCGCCTGCTGTTTCGACGGGAAAAGGGGCCCCCCCTCCGCTAGCAGCTAGCAGCCACAGAGGGGGGAGGTTGCGAATCTTAGAAGGCCACCAATATTTCGGTGGCGATGGTGTCCTGGCCGACGTGACGAAATGGCGTGCCACCCGGGCCACCAGTATCGTAGCGATCGTAGAAGTGCTTGTCCGACTCTTCGTGGCGGTACTCCGTACGCCACACCAGCCCGTCGATGATGCGATAGGCGATGGTTGGAGTCAGACTCCAGAACGTAGCTCCCGGCCCGCGACCAACCTCTTGAAACAGCGTGCGTACGCCGTCCGGGTCGTCGAAGACCTCAGCGCGCAGGGCAACCTGCAACTCCTCAAGGGGGTTCCACACGGCATATGCTGATGCTCCCTGCCAGGAGGCATTGCCGCCTGTGCGGATGAGGGCTGTGGTCGAACTCACACTGGGCGAGAAGGCGACATTGCTCTCATTCCCGTACACGTACTCGGCCATCAGGGTGACCTCATCAATAGGCTTCACGGTGAGGATGGGATTGACCAACAGCCGCTTCGATTCGCCGTTGTCGTCCTGCTCGGCGCCGTAGCTAGTCGACAAATTAAAGGCGACCATCGGATGCGGGGTGATAGCAACGTTGGTGATCAAGCTCTTGCTGTCGTTGTTGTCGACAACCGAATCCCAGCCGTTGGTGACGCCGGCCGACACCGCTCCGAGATCGTCGGGCAGATGCACCGTTGCCAGCAAGCCGGTGTGAGTGAACGGAACCGCGGCCGAAAAGATGATGCTGTTGGAGATATTGTAGTTTTGGTTGTTGTACGCCTTGATGATCTCGGCGCCGTGAAAGCTGACGAAGCGTCCCGCTTGCAGGGTCACCAGAGTCTCGGGGATCGTGTAGGTCAAGTAGAACTGGCGCGCCTCGAACGAGTTGGTACTTTCGCTACTGTCGTCGTCATTGCTCCAGCGTGAGCGAGAGCCGACGATCTCGGCTGTCTTGCCAAAGTCCAAATCGGCGACGAAACCAACGCCATCCGGCTTCACCCGCTGAATGCGGATGTTGGCCAGGTCGAGCACGATGCTATTGTGGTCGACGTTGAACACGCGCAACCGATTCTGCTTCGATTCCGGATCGTTGAAATTGTAGGTGTAGTTGGTGGCAAGAATCCCATGGATCTCGATGCCGAGCGACTTGGCGATGCTCTGCCGCACTGCCTTCACCTCTTTCTCGACACCGTCTAATCGCTGGCGCAGGCTACGCGCCTCCGCCGCCTCCGCTTCCTTGGCTTTTTCGGCTTCTTGCGCTTGCCGCTGCCGTTCGAGTTCGCGGGCGCGCTCGGCGGCACGGACTTGTGCTGGAGAGCGGGTGCTTCCCGACTGAGTGCCCGATGCCTTCGCCTTGCCCGCTTGCGCATCGACACCGCACGGCAACAGCACCGCTGCCAGGGCTGCTGTTAGCCAGATCCCTCGTCCACTTCCTCCCATGATATCCTCCTCCCAAATATTCCGCGCCCGACGGCGCGATTTTCTTCGTCGCCTCCTAGCACATCGGCGCACACGACAGAAACCTCCCAAGCGATCTCAGATCCGGCGGGGCGTGTGTCATATTTGTTGGCTTTCATCCGCGATCCACGGCCTCACGGCAGCCTCACGTCCGCGGCTACTGTGTCTTCGCCAGTTCCGTGTAGCCGCGCGCGTGAGCGCGTGGATGGTGGAAGTTTGCCTCCCAACAAATTTGTCGCACACCGGATCCGGCGCCAACGCCGGATCCGGAGGTGCACGGTGCGCCGGTTAGCCGGTGCGGGCGGGGTGCAGCGTTCCCCAAATCCGACGCGCCAGCACAGGGGTAACCATGAGGGTCTCAGGATAATCCACCCAACGAAGGCAAAGTGGGTGTTAGCGCCGGATCTGGGGCGATGTCCGAAGCGATATCGAACGCGCGCCAGTTGGTGGCGCCACGGCGGCGCCGGGAGTCGGTTGCCACACTGGAGGCATGATGGAAGAAGGTAGGTGGAGGCAGCCCATGTCAGTGCCAGCACACCACGATTTCTTGCACCCCAACACCGGGGAGCCCAATTTCAACGAAAGCATGTACTTCAATTTCTATGATCGCCAGGCACGCTTGGGAGGGTTCGTGCGCATCGGCAATCGCCCGAACGAGGGCTACGCCGAGGTTACGATCACCGTGTATCAGCCCGACGGCACGGCGCTGTTCAATTACTTGCGGCCGTCGATTGCCGATAACTCGGCGTTCGCGGCTGGGGGAATGCGCTTCGAGATCGTGGAGCCGGCTCGCCGGTTGCGCGTAAGCTACGAGGGGACGGTCGTTTACCTGGCCCAACCGCTCGACCTTGCGAACCCGCGGCAGGCATTCACATCCAACCCACACTGGCCTCTGCAATTGCAACTGGAATACCTTGGGCTCAGCCCAATGTACGGCGGGGAGGGCAATCTCGACAGCAACGCCATGGTCTTCGCCAAGGGGCACACGGAGCAACATGTGAAGGCCGTTGGCTCCATCTGCATCAACGGCCAGACCACAGCATTGAATGGGCTTGGTCTGCGCGACCATTCGTGGGGGCCGCGCTCCTGGCAGTCGCCGCAGTACTATCGCTGGCTAACCTGTGAGTTCGATGAGAGCTTTGGGTTCATGGCTTCGCAGATCGTCATGCAGGACGCCTCCGAGTTGCTCACTGGCTTTGTCTTTAAAGACGGAGCCAACCATTTCTTCTCTGACTGGAGCATCGGTACGACCTTCGGCGGGCAAGGTGGCTATCACGATCAAATCCAGGCCATGCTGCGGACCTCGATCGGAAACTTCGAGATCCACGGCAAGGTGCTGACCATGCTGCCGCTGCGCAACCGCAAAGAAGGCAAGGTGACGCGCATCAGCGAGGGAATGACCGAATGGCGCTGCGGCGATCATGTTGGTTACGGCCTCTCGGAGTACCTGGATCAGGTGACAGGGTGACGCGAAACTTGCCGGCAGACTGCCTTGGACAATGCGCATCGTAAGCCCCAGGGAAGCGGTACGGCAGATCGCCGACGGCTCGCGCGTAATTCTGCCGCACGGTGCCGTTGAGCCCACCGCGTTCTACACGGCGTTTCAAGAAGAGCGCGAGCGCTTTCGCAGGCTCGTCCTCTACTCCGGCCTGCAGTTTGGCGATTACTCCTTTCTGCCCGACGGTCTCGGCGACAACTTTTCGTATGTGACCTGGCAGGCCTCCGCCAAGCTGCGCGCATTGCAGCCGGAAGAGGGAGCGCCCGCAAGGGAGGGCTCACCGTTCCCTCATCCGGCCATCGACCTGCTCCCTCTACGCTTTCGCGATGTCGTCCGCGTCGTATCGCGCTCGGGAGCCATCCACCCGGATGTTGTCGTCGTGCAGATAGCCAAACCCGACAAGGGTCGCGCCAACCTCGGCATCTCCGTGAGCCTGTATCGCGATCTGATTGCTAGTGCCGACCTCGTGCTTGCCGAAATCAACGAGAACATGCCCGAGACCTGCGGCGACACCAGCATCGACCTGAGCGACATCGACTTTGCCTTCGAATCGCCAGCTCCGCTCGGACAGTACCAGCCATCGCGCCGGAGCCCCCGGGATGAAGTCATCGTCGACAAGGTACTGGGCCTGATTCCACGCGGCGCCTGGGTGCAGATCGGCGTTGGTGCCATCCCCGACGCGATACTGTGTCGCTTGCACGAGATCGAGGATGTGAACCTGCACTCTGGGATGCTCACCGACGGCTTGATCGATTTCTTGCGAAATACCGGACCCAACTCGCGCGTCGTCACCGGCGAGGTTGCCGGCAGCCCAGCCCTGTATGAGCATATCCGCGGCAACCCACGCGTCGAGCTACACCCGTCGCGAATCACGCACGACCTCGTCTCTATCGCGCAGCGACCGCGCTTTGTGTCGGTCAACTCCGCCATCGAGGTGGACCTGCACGGCCAAGTGAACGGAGAAACCGTGGACGGGGTGCAGGTCAGCGGCGTTGGCGGCAGTCTCGACTTCGTGGACGGTGCCGCAGCATCGGAGGGTGGCATGGCCATTTTGGCTCTGCCGTCGACCACCGAGAACGGCAAGCGCTCCAAGATCATCCGCCGCCTTGGGCAAACGACTCCCGTCACCCTGCCACGCTTCAGCGTCGATTGCGTGGTCAGCGAGTTTGGCGTCGCCTATCTGCGCGGCAAGTCTCTGAGCAAACGCGCCGAAGCGTTGCGCGCCATTGCACACCCCGCTTTTCAAGCCGATTTGGTCTAGCGAGCGACGGGCGATGAAAAAGCGCGGCGTCAATTCGGCAGTAGTGTTGATGGCAATCCTCCTCGCTGGGTGTGGCCACAACGATCCGGCATGATCCGAGCCGGTCGTAGCTTCCGACTTGACGGTGGCCTCTCTCAACGTCTTGCACGGCGAACTTCGGCAACTTCGTGGTCGGATTCTCCGTTCCAAATCCATCTCAGCCGTATCGGGATCATTGCAAAATCGGATCAGCCTCCCGCCTCTGGCGCTGATTAAGGATGCGGGGGAGCAGACGGTAGGCATGCCGAACTTACTCCGAGTCTAGGTTTCGTCGGGTGTGCGCCAAATTCGTTGGGCGGCAAGCTTCCACCATCCACGCGCTCACGCGCGCGGCTACACGGAGCTGGCGAAGACACAATAGCCGCGGCCGTGAGGCGCCGTGAGGCCGTGGATCTCGGAAGAAAGCCAACAAATATGACGCACGCCCGGTTTCGTCTCTTGTGGTTGACTCGCTGGGAACCGTTCCATAGACAGGCCTGTATGCTTGTAGGGTGCCGCCTCCTGCTAGGGATTGCCTTGGTGGTGTGGCAGGTAGGCTGCGCGCTACCGGGGCGATCGACCGTGCCTATTGCAATTGACGTAAACAAAGTTGTTGACCTGTCCTACGCCTTTGGCCCCGACACCATCTATTGGCCGAACGGCGAGGCCTTTGAACTCAAGCGCACCTCCTTCGCGAAAACGCCGGCGGGATATTGGTACGCTTCGAACGACATGTGCCTGCCGGAACATGGGGGTACCCACATGGATGCGCCCATTCACTTTGCGGAGGGCAAGCGCACGAGCGAACAAGTGCCGCTGTCTTCGTGCATTGGGCCAGCAGTGGTTGTCGATGTGCGCACCGCGGCCTTGGCCGATGCCGACTACCGGCTGCAGGTGGGCGATCTGCAGGCTTGGGAAGCGCGCCACGGAAGAATCCCCAACGGTGCCGTCGTTATCTTGTTTAGTGGGTGGGGCCGCTACTGGGGCGACAAGCTGCACTACCTCGGTACCGACAAGCAGCACGATCTCGCCAACCTGCACTTTCCGGGCTTCTCAAAGGAAGCGGCGCAATTTCTAGTCGACGAGCGCGACATCGCGGCAATTGGCGTCGACACTGCCAGTATCGATCATGGCCCCTCGCACGACTTCATCGTCCACCGCATCATCAATGGCGCCGACAAGCCGGCCTTCGAGAATCTTGCCAATGTCGATTGCTTGCCGGCACGGGGAGCAACTTTGGTTGCTCTACCCATGAAGATTACCGGCGGCAGCGGCGGCCCGGCGCGCGTGATTGCCATCCTGCCGTGAAGAGTTCGCACCCACGCCGCCAAATTCCCCCCGCGTTGGATCGGCCATTCGACGTGGTTGGCTTTGGCCTCAACAGTGTCGACCATCTGTGCGTGGTCAAGCGCCACCCTCGCCTCGATTCCAAGCAACAACTGGTGACCTACGCCGTGCAGCCGGGCGGACAGGTTCCCACAGCGCTGGTTGCCTTGCAGCGCTGGGGACTGCGCACGGCATACGTCGGCGCCTTCGGCGACGATGCTGGCGGCAAGTTGTCGCAAGACTCGTTGCGCGGTGAAGGCGTGGACCTCACCTGCGCCGCCGTCCGCCAGGGCGTTCGGCAGCAAGTTTCGGTCATCTTGATCGACGAGATCAGCGGCGAACGGTCGGTGCTGTGGGAGCGAGTGGAAGAGACGGTGCTGCGCGAAGACGAGGTGTCGGTTCATGCGCTGACACGCGGGAGAGTCTTGCTGATGGACGCCGTCGATATGCCGAGCGCCATTGCCGCGGCTCGACAAGCTCGGCGCCAGGGCATCCTCACCGTTCTCGATACCGACAGCCCCGGTCCCGGGATTCAGCACCTGTTGCAAGAGACGGATGTGCTGATCGTGGGTTCCGAATTTCCCGCCAAGCTCACCGGCGAGGCAGACTTGCGCCGCGGCTTGCGTGCCGCCGCGAAGATGGGCCCGTCGCTTGTGGCAGTCACCCTTGGGCCTGGGGGTGCACTTGGCTACCAAGACGGCGTGTTCCACTTCGTACCAGCCTTTCGAACGCAAGCCATCGACAGCACCGGCGCAGGCGACATTTTTCACGCTGGAAGCATTTTCGGGCTGCTGCAAGGTTGGAGTACGAGCCGCACTCTCCGCTTTGCCGCTGCCGCCGCGGCTCTCAAGTGCGAGAAGCTTGGCGGGCGCCCCGGGATTCCAACCCTTGAGCGGGCTATGGCGCTCGCGGCCAGCGGCACGGACGGAAGGCAAGGAAGGGAGGCGCGTGACACCATCGACTGAGAACAAGAAGCCCGCTGCCCTGACCGCGTTGCGCGGCTGGGGGCACAATCCCGTCGTCGAGGCAGAGGAGCTGCGCTTCGAGGACCTCGAACGCATCACCCAGGATGTGGTCTTGTCGCGTGGCCTTGGGCGTTCCTACGGCGACTCGTCGCTACCGCCGAAGACGGGAGATCGCGTTGCCAGCACGACGCTCGCGGATCGTTTCCTTGCCTTCGATGCACAGACCGGTGTCTTGCGGGCCGAGGCTGGATTGCCGCTGTGGCGCCTCAATCGAACCTTCTTGCATCGCGGCTGGTTTACTCCGGTAAGCCCAGGGACCCATTTCGTGACCATCGGCGGGATGGTTGCAGCCGATGTGCATGGCAAGAACCATCATGTCGACGGTTGTTTCGGTGCCCATGTTCTAAAGCTCAAGATGCGCGTCGCCGACGGGCGCATCCTGGAATGCTCTCCCAACGAGGAAGCGGAACTCTTCTACGCCACCTTGGGTGGCATGGGGCTGACCGGGCACATTCTGGAAGTCGAGTTTCGCATGAAGCGCATTCCATCGCCTTGGTTTTGGCAAGAGAGTGAGCAGCTCCCGGATTTCGACAGCTCCCTGCGTGCCTTGCGCGCCGCGAGCAAGACCTGGCCCTACACGGTGATGTGGAACGACTTCCTTACCCGTGGCGATGGCTATGGCCGCGGCCTGCTCATGAAGGGACGCTGGGCCGAAGTCTACGAAGCACCCCATGATCCGCCTCAGTTCCGTAGCCCGATCACAGTACCACCGGTCTTCCCCAACTGGTTTGTGCAACCCTGGAATGTGCGCATCTTCAACGCGCTCAACTTCGCCAAGCATGGCGCGCGCATCCGTCGCGGCGTCTTACACCCGGAAGCTTCCTTCTATCCGCTCGATGTCGTGCAGGACTGGAGCAACCTGTATGGCAAGCGCGGCATGACCCAGTATCAGTGCGTCCTCCCCTACGCCGACGACAACTCGCCGCACCATCGTCTCGTGCGCCTTCTGCGCGAGCGCAAGGCGCCGGTCATCCTGTGCGTCATCAAAGACTGCGGTGCGGAAGGGAGGGGCCTGCTTTCCTACCCAAAGCCGGGAATCTCGTACGCTTTCGATCTCCCCATTGCCGCCTCCACGCAGGCTTTGGTCGACGAACTCAATGAGTTGGTTATTGCCGAGGGCGGAAGAATCTACTTGGCCAAGGACACCTTTACTCGTAGCGAGCATTTCCGTCGCATGGATCCGCGTGTCGACGCGTTCCTGGCGGTGCGTCGCAAATGGGACCCGACAGGAAAGCTGCGTAGCGCGCAGTCGGTGCGCATCTTTGGAGACCAACCGTGAAGGCCGTCTTTCTTGGAGGCACCCGGGGCATGGGACGCGCCATCGCGCGCATCATGGCGCAACGTGGCGATGATGTATTCCTCCTCGGCAATGAGCCGGACGACATCGAGCGCAGCGCCGCGGATCTCAGCATCGTGCGCGGGAGTAAGGTGGGCAAAGCGCATTGCGACATTCTCGATCGCAAGACGTTTGCCCCGGCGCTGGACAAGGCATGGATTGCTCTCGGGGGCTTCGACACCGTCGTGGTTACCGCGGGCTTGTTCGGGAGCCAGGAAGCGCTGGAAGAAGACGCCGACTTTCGCGATCGCCTACTGACGGCGAACTACACCAATACCGTGCACTTTTGCGAGGAAGCGCGTACGCGCATGCTCAACGCCGGCGGTGGAACCCTGTGTGTATTCAGCTCCGTGGCCGGCGAGCGTGGCCGCAAGCCCGTGCTTCTCTACGGGTCTGCCAAAGGTGGCCTGTCGATTTACCTCGAAGGTCTGGACCACAAGTTCCGTAGGCAAGGGCTGCATACGATCGTCGTCAAGCCAGGCTTCGTGAAGACGGGGATGACGGTTGGCTTGAAGCCTCCTCCCTTTGCAGCCGAGCCGGAGCAGGTAGCAAAGATCGTCGTCCGTGCCATCGATCGCGGCACGCCCGAGGTTTACGCCACCGGCATCTGGCGCTGGATCATGCTGGTGATCAAGCTCTTGCCGCGTTTTGTGATGCGTCGCATCGGGTTCTGATCCATGCGGCGGCGTGGTTTGGGGTTGGCGGCGTGGAGCACCGCAGGCACGCCTGTCGACGAGATGGAGCTGTCGCCAATCAAGGCGATCGAACTACGCGCCAGCCGCCTTTCCGATGTCGTCTCCCTGGCCCAGGGAATTCCAAGCTTCGACACACCAGAACCAATAAAGGGCTACGTCATCGAGAAAATTGCCTCCGGCGCTTGCGCCAAGTACTCCTTGTCCCCGGGCCTTCCGCAACTGCGCGAGCTGATCAGCGAGGACCTACGCCAAGACGGCATGCAATACGATCCCGACGGCGAGATCTTGGTAACCTGCGGCGCCATCGAGGCAATCAGCGCCACACTGCTGGCAACCGTACATGCGGGCGACGAGGTGTTGCTGGCCTCGCCGAGCTACGCTTCCTACATCCCAGCCGTACAACTGGCGGGGGCGGTGCCGCGCTTCGTTGCCCTCAACGAAGATGCCAATTTCGATCTCGACCCTGACGCGATCGGCAAAGCGATTACCCGCAACACACGCGCCATTCTCCTATGCAACCCCAACAATCCCACGGGTACGATTTACTCGCCGGCCGCGACCGAGCGCATGATGCGTGTCGCCGAACGGCACGGTTTGGTGGTGATCACGGACGAGGTATACAAGGATTTTCTCTACACCAACGACCCCATAGGTAACCCCGCCAAGCTGCCGCAGTATCGCGACCGTGTGGTGCGTGTGTGCTCCTTCTCGAAAGCCTATGGCATGACCGGCTGGCGCGTTGGCTTCTTGCACACCGATCGCAGGCGCGCCGAGGCCATCTTGAAGGTGCACGATGCCTTGGTCACCTGTGCCCCGGTCGTATCCCAATACGCCGCCATTGCCGCGCTCGAAGTGGGCGGGCCCTACATTGCCCATTTCCGCGAACAGTTTCGGCAGCGCCGTGCCATGGTCATTGCGCGGCTCGACGCCATGCCCGAGATCTTCGACTACCAGCAACCGAATGCCTCGTACTTTGCTTTCCCACGCGTGAAAGACACCGTGCCTCTGGCGCGCGATTCACGTCGGCTCGCCGACGACATCCTCGACAAGGTGCGTGTGGCATTGGTTCCTGGTGTCGCCTTTGGCCCTAGCGGCGAATCGCACTTGCGTTTGTGCTACGCCCGCGATAGCGGCGACATCGAGCGTGCCTTCGATCGCCTCGCCGATTACTTCGCTGGCGTCGCACCTCGCTCCTTCACACTACCCGCGCCGAAGCAGCCCCCGGCACCAGAGAAACTCTCGCGTCGAGCCGGCTTGCGTATCCTACATGGCATGGCACGCCTGTACCTGTGGCGCCGGCGGCCACAAGTAATTGCCATTGCCGGTGGCCGCGGAAAGACGGTTCTCAAGCGTACGCTCACCGAGCTTCTTGGTAAGCGCTGGCGTGTGCGCAGCAATCCACTTTCCTACAACACCGATGTTGGCGTCGCCTTCTCGATTCTTGACATGAGCTTCGATACGCGTCGGGCCGTGTCCGTGGCGCGCGGCTTTGCGCGTGCGGCTCGGCGCGCGATGTTTCCGGACTCCGTGGACATCTTGATTCTCGAACTGGGCGCACGCCAAGCGAGCGACATGCGACGCCTGCTCGCTGTCGTGCACCCGCACATCGCCCTCGTTACGCCGCTTTCCCCGAGCTACTCGGAAGACCACGACAGCTTGGCGACGCTACGCGCCGAGATGATCGAACTCATTGATCACATGAACCAGCGAAACGCCACGCTGGCCATATGCACCGATGATCCGGTTTTGGCGGAACTCGCCCAGGCTCCGACGATTCACCGCTTCGGAAAACACGATCTTGTACAGCGTGGCGACACTCTCGCGATCCGCAGCCAAGGGCGAGAGTATACGGTGGCACGCGAACTCATTGGCGACAGCAGTCTTTACGCCATCTGCGCGGCCGTGCTGGTGGGTCAACGGCTCGGTATGACCGAGGACGAGATCCACAGCTTTCTCGCAGACACGTGAAGTGCTTCTTGCCCATTCATCCGAAGTTGACGAAATAAGCGGCTGAGACTCGAGAAGAAGCAGTGTACCTTCAGCACCGGTCGGCTAAAGAACGCCGCGGATGGCAGGCTCGCAGGCGCCAACGATGCGCGACACAACCTCGAGCAGGAGCCCAAAGGCAAACCAGGCGGGAGCGTAGTCTAGGCGAATGAGATCGTGCACGTTCCAGCGTGCTTGCGAGTAGTCCCAAGGCACGGAGCCGACCATCCGTCGGATGGCCCAGCCCGCAGCATACTCAACGGCGAAACAACCGAGCATGTATACGGTGCCACGCACGAGCCACGGCCAGACTTGCAAGAAAGAAAACGCCACTTCGAAGGCGAGGCCACCGAAGGCATATATGGGAAACATCCAAAGATAGGTGCGACCCGCCAAGCGAACGTCCGGTCGCCGGCCCGCAACCAGATCCTCCGCCATGCCATGACACGCAGTCCACACGATCTCCGTGCACCACCCGAACAACCCATACATTACAAAGCGTATCCACATCTTGGCGGCCCTGGAACGAATCTCGCGGCAGTCAGGCCGCCCGCAGGATCGTGAACTTGCGAACGTCCGTCATGGGGTAGTGCCGGAGGTTGAAACTGCAAAGGGTCAAACCACCGACGTGCGCACTCGCGGCAATCAGTGCATCGGCAATCTCCACGCCGTGCGAGCGGCCAAACGAGCGCCGGTAGTGGCCAGCCTTGCGCGCCGTTTGCTCATCGACCTCCACGCAATGCAGAATCGTCAGAACATCCTGAAGAACGTGTTCTTCCTTGGGGCGTAGCCCCGCATAGATTTCTGCGATCGAGATCGCACTGCAGGCAAGAAAGCTACCGGAGGCGTCATGCATCGTAATCCAATCCACGACCGCTCGGTTGTGCCGCAGCCACTCAATGATGACGTCGCTGTCGAGCAGAAACTTTGGCATTGCTGGGCTCCCCCGCCAACCGAGTCAAGCGCGTGGACTGACGCAGCTCCCGTACCAAGTCGCCCGTCGCGGGCAGGTCCGTGCGATCGGCCCAAGCGCCCGCAACCCTGGCGATCACGCTCGCGCGGTCTTTCTCCGTCGCTCGGCTACCGTAGGCCGCCGCCACGGCTTCACGGACCAGAAAAGAAACGCTCGTCCCGCGGCGTCGACTCTCTGCGGCCAGCAAGCGCGACATCTCTTCGTCCAGATACATCTGCGTCCTTTTCATGCGCCGATGTATGCCATACACCACATACCCTCGCAAGTCCCAAGAACCACCCTCGGCCGAAAAAAGCAGCGGCGGTAGCGGAGCCTTATGCCGAGAAGCGTAGCAAGCTGTGCGCGTCGAGCATCTTCTCCTGGATGGGGACACCGATGGGACAAGCGTTGGCACACGGGGCGGCGCAGTCGACACAGATCGAGGCATCGCGTTCCAGCTTGGCGTACTCTTGCATGCCGTGCTTCTGCCAACCGTAATCCCGGAAATACATGCGGAAGCGCATGATGTCGTGAATCGCGAGGTCGAAAGAACACTTGTCGAGGCAAGCCCCGCAATGCGGCTCGCAGTAGTCCCCCGCGGTGAGCTCGTCGTAGCGTTGCAACAGGGCCACATCGGAATCCCGGATCGGGCTGCCCGAGGCGACGACATACTCGTCGACCTGTTGCTGGGTACCAATCGAAATCACCAAGCAACCAACCGCAGGATTGGAGAGCACCCAACGAAAGGCAGCCTGGGAGTAGACTCCAGCCTCGTCACGGAAGTTGGCGAGATTGGTATGCTTGGCACCTTTCAAGGTCTTCATGGCGACGATCGCCACGTCGTGCGCCTTGGCCTTGTCCAGAATGTGAGTGAAGTTGGGCCACATATTGTGGTGGTATGCCAGCATCATCACGTCGAAGCGCTTGGAGTCGATGGCGGCGTTGGCAACTTCCTCCAGATTGGGGGTGTGCGTGCTCACGCCCAAGAAACGTACTTTCCCTTGTTCTTTGAGGCGATCGAAAGCTTCGTGGATGTTGGGTGCCAGGAGGCGGTCGACGCGATCGCAGGAATGCACGTGGATGAGATCTACGTAGTCCGTCTGCAGTCGCTGGAGGCTCGCCTCGACAGCTTGCAGGATTTCCGGAACCGGCGTTTCGTTGTGCAGGTGACCGTCGGGACGACAGAACTTGGTAGCAAGGAATACCTTGTCTCGGCGCCCCTTGAGCGCTTCCCCGAGCACACGCTCGGATGCGCTGTCGGCGTAGTCCGGAGATGTGTCGAAGTAGTTGATCCCTTTGTCCAGCGCGTAACGAGCGACGTTTGCGTCATTGATGCCCCCGCCTCCCAAGGAGATATCCGAAACGTGCACATTGGTTCGGCCGAGGCGCCGGTAACTCACAATCTTGGCATCGCGCCACTCAGGGCGCGGGTGGGCTGCTGTCTTCTCGACTTGCGTCACAAAGAAGTCGTTGGCTACCGGCAGCCAGCCACGATTGCGAGCTACCGCCGTGGCCAACCCGCCAGCACTGGCCGCAACCCCCGTGCCAACGCCTCCAAGCGTTCGCAAAACTGCGCGGCGAGTCGGATTGGCGAGCGCGGCCGACGACCGCTCTTGCGACAGAGGCGTGTACAGCCAGGCTGGGTTGGCCGTATGGCAACGCTCGCACACCGGCTGCGTGCGGCGCGCAAAAGCAGCCACCGTCGCAACGATTAGGACCGCCAGCGGAACGAAAGCTTTCCACAAGGGTAGCAGGCTACGCTGCAGACCTTCAGCGAGATCATGCAGGAGGCTGCCCCCGAGCACCCAGGACAGAAGAAAGCCCACCGCGAAAAGGCCGGCAACAATTTCACGCCGCGTACGTACGACGCGAGTTGTGCACCCAGCTCCACAGGAACATTGCATAACTCCTCCGATCTGCCTTCAATCTATCCGGGGCGCGCTCCCAACCGCAACCATGGCGGCACAGTCCGGGCGACTGTCCTTGCTTGCGAGGAATGTTGTAGCTGGTAGAGGAATTGAGAGAGGGAAGCCGAGCGATGCCACCGACCGAGCTGAAAACTGTCCTGTGCCCTATCGATTTCTCCGACCTGTCTCGCAAGGAGCTGGCGCTCGGTGTCGAGGTGTGCCGGCACTTTGGGGCACACCTGGTCCTGCATCATAACCGCGCTGCCGCCAGCCCTGGCTTCGCGCGTGCTGCGGAGTGGTCGGCTACGCACCAAGCAGATCAAGATGCATCCACCCATGCCGAAGAGCGGCTCCGCTCGATCATGGCAGAACTTCCCCCCGACATTGCCGCGGAAGCAAGTCTCAGCGCCGGGCCGTTGGTGTCGACGCTGCTGGATCTGGCAAGCGACCTCTCCGCCGACTTGATGATCTTGGGGAGCCACGGCTGGAGCACGCCCGATCATGCCTCGGTCACCGAGCGCGTCGTGGAACGAAGCCCGTGCCCCGTTCTCACCATCCACGATGATTCCCAAGTGGATAAGTTCACACTGCGGGCAGGCGGCATCGACCTCCTAGTCGCCACCGACCTCACCGACACCGGTGCCCATGCCATGGCGTATGCCTTCGACTTGGCGCGCCGCATCCCCATGCGGGTGCACGTGCTGCACATTGCCGCACCCAGTGCCGACGGCAAAGTCGTCGATACGTTGCTCCAGCAACTCTACGGATTGGTGCCGCCAGACCTGGTTCCCCTGACCCCGCTTCAAGAAATCAAGCTGACGAAGCGCTCTTCGCAACGCGACGCGTCTCCCAACGCCAGTAGCGTCGAATGCTACGTGCGACGTGGCGATCCGATCCAGGAGATACTCGAGTTCGGAGAGCACCTCGATCCCACCTTCTTGGTAATGGGAGAGCACGCGCACACCTTCTTCCGCCGCCACTTCACGCGCGACTCCGCAGTCCAAGTCTTGCACCGGGCCGCATGGCCCGTCTGGTTCGTCCCAGCACGACAGACGCCTTGATCTCTGGCTATCCACTGCGCGCTTCATGGGTGTCCATCCCCGAGAGGACGTTGATAACGCCAGGACCAGATAGGATGCGGCATTGAACTGGCGCACTGGGGTCTATCTGCTAGCCTGCGCCGCCATACCATGAGCCCACGATCGAAGTACTGGTTCTTCGTTGTTTCTCTCCTGTGGACGTGCGGCTTGGCCGTTGGCGTCAGGCCGACCCAAGGCATGGTCGCTATTGAACGTGATTTCCCCGATCTCGTCGCCAAGGCGGAACAGATCGTTGCCGGAACGGTTGTCGAGATTCGTGAAGATGCAGAAGTCGCGGGCGGACCCTTCACCTATGTCACCTTTGGCGACCTGTCCGTTTGGAAGGGTAACGTTGGGTCAACCCTCACCTTGCGGTTTTTCGGTGGGTCGGCCGGAGGAACGACCGTCGCCATTTCCGACATGCCGAAGTTCTCTTTGGGCGAGCACGCGGTGGTGTTTGTGGCGGGCAATGGGGAAGTGATCTGTCCCCTGGTCGGGATTTGGCAGGGGCGTTTTCGCGCCCGCTACGACGAAGCCCTTGGCGATGAAGTGGTAGAGGATGCCTCTGGAAGGGCGATTGTGGGACGCGACGGGCGCAAGCTCAGACGCAAAGACGGCAAACGTAGCCAGCAACCATCTTTGCGTCTCGGCGAGTTCCGCCAGCTTGTCGCCGACGAGCTGGCTGCGCCAACGCGCTGATCTCCAGTGCTTGAAAGCAAGTGTGATGCGAACCGTCCCTAATCATCCAACCCCAGCACCAAAGCACCACTTCCTTCGCTCCCTTTTCGTGATCTCGGTGGTACTCCTGCAAGCGCTAGGGGCACAAGCTTTCTCTTGCAACGAATGGACTTCCGGAGAGTGCGCCTGTTGGAGCGACTCGCGCGCTACTTTGCAGTCTTTCCTGGGTTCCCCCGGGGGCACACTGATCAATGGCACCACCTCGTGGGATCAGAACGCCATCAGTGCTGGCGCCGACTGGACCGGAATAGGGGCTCTCACCTTCACGGTCAGCCCAGGAACCCGGTTCACCGATCCGTGCGGGGCGCAGGACGGTGGCAGGCACATGTGCACCAACACTGGGCCGCAGGGAGACAACCCTATCTTTTTTGCCTCGAGCTTCTGCGGGACAGGATTCGGTGATGCACTCATGATCACCAACAACTGCTGGAATACGCGGACCGGTGAGATGTTCAACGCTCCCGTCTTTGTCTCTGCCAACACGCAGTGGAATGCCTATGACGGCGACCTGCGTTTCTCGGCACGTGGTCCTATTTACGACATTCGCCGTGTCCTCTTGCATGAGCTTGGGCATGTTCTCGGCCTGACTCACCCCGATGAAGCGGGACAAGACGTCCGGGCCATCATGAACAAGACCGTGAGCAACCTCTATCAACTGCAGAACGATGACATTAACGGGGCACATTCGGTCTACCCATGCGTTGCCGATCGGACTTCATCCGTAGGCACGAGCGGCTGTGCGTTGCGCGCGGCTTCCGGAAGTTTGGATGCGGCGCCGCTTCTCGTCGCGGCCGGTGCTTTGCTGTGGCTGCGCCGGAAGCAAGGAAACAGGGGCGGTCCATCGCGTAGCTAGCGGGTGGGCAGTGCAACCTGACGGGCTCGTGCGTGCTTGCGAACTGCCCGCAGGAGCAAATGTCCCGGCAACGAGAAACAGGAGTAGCCCATGTCGACATTGACCGATGAAGAACTGACTAAGTTCGGCATCGTGGCGCAGGACGAGTTCGTCCACCCTTTCGATCCAAAGTTCGAATGGTGGAACGAATCGTGGTTTTGGGACTGGTACAACGCGGACGGAAGCTTGGCTGGGCACTGCCGCATCGGCCTACATCCGGCACAGAAGCGGGCCTGGGTTTGGTTCTACGCCTACCACGCTGGGGAATGGATCGTTGTCGAAGAGCCACGCCTACCACACTCTGACATACAGTTGCCGCGTCTTGCCTACGAAGGCTGGGGGTTGCGCTTTTCCTATGATGTCATCGAGCCGCTACGGCGTGCGCGCTTCCAATTCTCTGGCTTCGGCCGTGTGGTTTCCGGTCCGCGTACAGGAATGATCCTACCCGTCGGCGCCGACCTGCACGTGCAAAGCATCGGCGCCGCGCACAGCACCGGGCGTAGCGACATTGCCGGGCACAGTTCCGCCACCTTCGATGCTTGCCGTTTCGAGCAACCGATCACCTTGCAGGGCACGCTGCAAATGGGTGAGGTCACGCAGGCCTTTGCAGGCCGTGGCGAGCGCGACCACTCGTGGGGGCCACGATTGTGGAACTTGGAATGGACCTTCCTTGTCCTCAACGGGGAACGTCTGCAACTACAATGTGCCGAGGTGCGCCTTCCCGGCGGCAACCAACTCGGCGTCGGCTACATGCATCGCGACACGACGCGGTCGCTGAGCGAGGTGAAACTCGATGTACAGTTTCATGATGACAGCGTCCTCAACCCCGTTTCCGGGCGCGTAGCGGTACGAGCCGAGGATGGCTCGACCTTCGCCGCGCGCCTCGAAGTAGTCTCCGCCGCCGAGATCGACATCACCCATACGTTCGTTCCGCCGGAACGCTCCATCTATCGTCGCGCCTTGATTCGTGTGCACCCCGAGGATGGTGGCGGCCCGCTCGTCGGCTGGATCGAACTCAATTACTTCTTGCGACCGCCGGCTGCATCCTGACTCGGAAGGACCGCGCCATGCCCATTCCACAGCAGCGAGACCCGGAGGAAACGTCCCATCTGCTTACCACCTGGTTGCGACGCAAGATGTCCGCTGCCACCGACATGGAGCTAAGCAGCCTCAGCCCACCCGCTGCTACCGGCTTTTCCAACGATACGCTGCTGTTCGACCTCGCCTGGAAGGAAGGAGGTAGCGAGCACCAGCAGGGCTTTGTGGCGCGCATCAAACCCAGCGGGTACGCCATCTTCCCCGAGTACGATCTGCAGCAGCAGTTTACGGTGATGCGCTTGTTGGCGGCACATAGCGATGTGCCGGTGCCGCGCGTGTTCTGGTTCGAAGAGGACACCTCCATCCTCGGCGCTCCCTTCTACTTGATGAGCAAAATTGACGGCCGCATTCCCGGCGACAATCCGCCCTATCACATCGGCGGCTGGGTTACGGAGATTGCTCCTGAAGAGCGGCGATCGTTGTGGCTCGATGGCCTCGAGGTGATGACGCGAATCCACAAGCTCGATTGGGAGAGCCTTGGATTCGGCTTTCTCGACCAGCCGCGACGGGGAGCTCGCGGCCTTGCCCAACAGATCTCTTACTACGAAAGCTACTTGGCGTGGGCAGCACGCGGCAAGTCGCAGCCCATTGCCGAGCGCGCCTTTGCCTGGATCAAGGCGCACCTTCCGCAGCAGGAGCGGATCAGCCTTTGCTGGGGGGATGCGCGCATCGGCAACATGATCTTTCGTGACGGCAAGTGCCAAGCCGTGCTCGATTGGGAAATGGCATGCCTGGGAGATGGCGAACAAGATCTCGCCTGGTGGCTCTTTCTCGATCGCCATCACAGCGAAGGCCTGTTTACGGAGCGTCTGCCTGGGTTTCCCGATCGCGACGAAACCGTTGCGCGCTACGAAGAGTTGCTGCAACGGCACGTGCGCTTCCTTCCTTTCTACGAGATGTGGGCAGGCTTTCGCTTCGCCGTCATCATGATGCGCGTAGCGCAGATGATGATTGCCTACGACGTGTTGCCCCCCGATTCGGAACTGGAGACGAACAACATCGTCACGCAGCTCCTCGAGAAGATGCTGGCTGAGACAGTCATGGAGGCTAGGTAGCCACATGGTCGCCTGCGGCGCGGAGTTCCTGGCGGTAGTCATGAAGCAGGCTGCGGAGAAAGACGGCTGCTGCCGCCAACATCAACCCCAAGGTCCATTGCAAGTGCAGATTGATGGTGCCTTTGTCACGCCCGGTGGAACCGAAGACTGTGTCCCAAGACTGTGGGGTGAAAGTCAGGACTAACTCCGCGGAGAGCTGCCGCGCTGCTGCCGAAAGCCGCGGCGGCAGCGAGCCCTCTGGCAGCGTGCGTACATCCGTGGCCACGACGTCTTCCCCAAGAAAGCGAGGGGACATCACGATCCTGGCGCGCGCATTGCCTTCACGGGGCGAGAGCAATTCGTAGGATACTTCGCTGGCCCCGATCCCGATTCCATCCAACACTACACCGTCCGCACTATCTTTCTTCAGCCCAGCACCAGCGGCAGCACTTGCGAATTCCTTTTCGTGCCCCGCCACAATTGCCCGTTCGGACCGGGCGATCGGTAGACGAAGAGGAAAGGCACGCGCGGTGCCGACGTCGACACGACAAGTCGTTGCCACCACATGCCCGGCAATCCTGTGCGCTAGACCACATTCCACCCCACGCCCATCGAGATCCTGCGGCCGGCAGGTATCCTCGACGAGATAGACCCGCACCTCCCGGCGTTGACTGGCCAAGCTCGCCTCACGCACAGCCGCGGTAGAGCAAGAGCGCAGGGGGCGCGCACGCTCGTCCAAGCCCTGTGTCGAAGCATCCAGGTCGCGTCGCTTCATCCCCAAGCGCAAGGCAATCGGGCGATAGCCACGGGTATCGGCAGGCCAGATGAATACTGGCCATTGCGAGGTGTCGTTCTGGATGGACAGTGTCGCAGCATCCGGATCGGGTAGCGTCTCAGGCAACAACGGTGGTGGTCCCCACACCAACGTCAGAAGGTAGACGGGTACAGCGACAACAAGAAGCATGGCGCCAGCACGGCAACGGGCTGCAGCACTGAACAACAGCACCAGGGGAACCGCCGCGACGATCCCGTGTAGCTCACGTACCGTTGTCAGGCGCGTCGCCGCAATCACCGGTACGGCGCCCGCGATCAGCGTAAACAAAACCAGACCGCCGCAATCCTGGCGGCGCAAGTAGCGGCTGCCCAGACATGCCATGAGGACCAGCACGACTGCGTGCAGCAGCAGCCGCCACCCGGGATGATCGACGTTGACGAGGTTCTGCAGCGACGGGCGCACGAGTCCTGCGGCAACGCTTGGCAGTGCCGACGCGATGGCCAAGGCGCGTGGCACACCAATCGTCATCATTTCCTGCGGCGCGATACTCGCCTTCATCCCGGCCCCGCCCAGGGTTGCGGGTACGTACGGAACGCAGAGCAGGATCAGCAACGCAGTCGGCCCAACCCATTGGCGCCAGCTCCGAGCGTCTACCCAGGCAACCCACAAGCCGAGTGCCACCACGACACCGACCCCGAAGTAGTGACTCATCACACACGCGGCGAGACAGGTCGCCACAAGGTAGCGGTCGACCCAGTGGCGGCCTCGCAGGGCCAGGATGCAAAACAGCAAGGCGAGTGCTGCGACCGTGATCCACAAAGCGTAGGTGCGGTGATAGACCGTGGCGATGATCCAACCGGGATGCGCCATCGCTGCCGCCGCGGCCGCAAGCGCGGCTCGCCGACCGGCCACGATGTCGGCGATCTTGGCCATGATCACCACCGCACATGCACCCAGCAGCACCGGAACCGTCCTGCCCCACAGAACCGTGCCGCCACTGAGCCAGGCGAGAGGATAGGCAAGGACCCGGTACAGCGGCGGGTTCATGAGGACCTCTCGACCTTCGAACTCGCGCCACAAGCTGTCGTATCCGACCGAAATGGTTTCATCGAACTCGATCGGCAAGAGCAGGGCGATGCTCGCACGTAGGCTGAGCGCGACTGCCGCTATCGCGAGAAGCAGCCACCAATCTCGGCGATGAATCTGCGGGGTAGGGCTGCTCATAGGATTCTTGAAGCGCGCAACCAGGAAGGCAGCAAAGAGAAGCAGTGTGGCAATGCATTCGCCCATCAACACTGCGGCGTCGATGCTGATGACCGGGGCGGTCCAAGGTAATGGGGCAGGGGCTTCCTCAGCCAGCGAATCCGCGTGCTCTGTAGGTGGAGCCAACTGTCGGACTAGCGCGGGCGCTTGTTCCAAGGCGTTGCATATGGCGAGCGCACACTGCCGCGGTGTGACCAGGTCATCGTTTTGGATGGCCACACCGCTGCCCTGCACCGTGCACGTGGCCTCATG
>CAZGSN010000467.1:0-4755 GCA_964528465.1 uncultured Binatia bacterium (SeqCode) | reverse complement strand
GGGCGCCGTGTTCCTGCCACTGAACTACCGCGCCAAGCTTCCCGAGCTGGAGTACATGCTGGCCACGGCCAATGCCAAGCTCGTGATGGTCGGCGACCGCTACCTCGACAGTGCACGTGAACTGAAAGGCCGCCTGCCCGGCGTACAGACCTGGATCACCATGGAGTCGGCACACCCGGAGATGCTGTCCCTGGAAGAACGCATGGCCGCGGCGAGCCCATTCTTCGACCCGCCCGAAGTCGACGACGAGGACACGACCATCTTGATGTACACGAGCGGCACCACGGCCCTGCCCAAGGCCGTGCTGCTCACCTACAACGACTTCACCGCATACGTGACGGCCAACGTGGAGTTGGCCGATGGCACAGCACGTGGGACTTCGTTGCTGTGTGTGCCTCTCTATCACATTGCCGGCGCCACCAACGTAATGAGCAACCTGTTCACCGGCCGACGCCTCGTCCTGCTACCCCAGTTCGATGCCACACAGTGGCTGGAGACAGTGCAGCAGGAGAAGGTTACGCACGCCTTCTTGGTACCGACTATGGTCAAGCAGTTGATCGATCATCCGCGCTTCTCCGAGTTCGATCTGTCGAGCCTGCAGAACCTCTCCTACGGTGGTGCGGCCATGCCCTTCCCTGTCGTGCGCCGGGCGATTGAAATGTTCCCGCCCTCGGTGGGCTTCGTGAACGCCTTCGGACAAACCGAAACCACCTCGACGCTGACCGTGCTCGGCCCCGAGGATCACCGCCTGCAAGGCTCTGCCGAGGAAGTTGAGCTGCGACTCAAGCGGTTGAAATCGATAGGACGTCCCTTGCCGGACGTGGAACTCAAGGTCGTCAACGACGAGGGCCAGGATCTCCCGGCAGACGACATTGGCGAACTGTGGGTGCGCACCCCACGAGTCATGAAGGGATACAGTTCAAAGGAGGGGCTGACCTCTCCCTTACAAGAAGACGGCTGGCTACCCACACGCGACATGGGCTGGATCGACAGCGATGGGTACATCTTCTTAGCCGGGCGCAAAGACGACATGATCATCCGCGGCGGCGAGAACATTGCCCCGGCCGAGGTCGAAGCCGTGCTCTACTCGCATCCTGGCATCGACGAGGCCGCGGTGATTGGCGTTCCCGACGTGGAATGGGGGCAGCGTGTCGCCGCAGTGATCGTGCCGCGTCCGGGTGTGACTCTAAACGTCGACGAGGTGATCGACTTCTGCCGCCAACGTTTGGCGAGCTTCAAGAAACCCGAGGTCGTGCGTCTTGCCGCCGAGCTACCCAAGAATCAAATGGGCAAGATCCTCAAGAAGGACCTGCGGCAACAGTTGAGTGCAGAATGAAGCCACGCTTGGCGACGGCTTCCGGAAAGCAACGCGTACCGAGACGGCCGGCCCACCGCACCGGGACGACAGCCGTGGCATCAGGCAGAAGTGGCCTGCGCATCACACACGACGGACCCGTCGTCACCCTTCGTCTCGATCGTCCCGCTCACGGCAACCGCATCGATCTTGCCACCGCACAAGAACTGTGTGCCGTTGCCGACGATATCCAGCACGACGAGACAATTCGCGTGGTGCTGTTGGAATCCGGTGGAGCGAGCTTTTGCCAAGGCGTCGAAGGCAGCTCACCATCGTGGTCGATCGACTGGGTGGAGGCTGTGGCGGCTCTCCCCTGCCCCACCGTCTGTGTCGTGCAAGGCGACGCCATCGCGGAAGGAATGGAACTCGCGCTGGCTTGTGACATTCGCCTTGCCTCGCGCCGAGCCAGCTTCGCCATGCCGCAAATTGGCGAGGGCCGCTTGCCGCAACACGGCGGCAGCCAGCGACTGCCGCGGTTGATAGGACGCGGGCGTGCCCTCGACCTATTGCTCAGCGGCCGCCGCGTCGATGCCAGGGAAGCGCTGGCCATGGGGCTGGTGACGCGCACTGCGGAGCACACTCGATTGCGACAGACAGCACGCGCTCTAATTGCGGATCTTGCCCGCAAGGGCCCACTCGCATTGCGCTACGCGAAGGAGGCTGTATGGAAGGGCAGCGACATGAGCCTGGATCAAGGGATTCGGTTGGAGGAGGACCTTTACGTCCTCCTGCAAACCAGCAGCGACCGCAGGGAAGGCGTGCGCGCCTTTCTCGAGAAGCGAAAGCCTAGGTTTCGCGGCGAATAGATCGGCAATTGGGAGGTTCGAGGAAATGGCAAATCAGCTTGGCAAAATGTACCTGTGCAGCAAATGCAACGCCCAGGTGATCGTCACCAAAGGCGGCACCGGAACACTGAAGTGCTGCGGGCAAGACATGGAACAGAAGAAGTAGCTCCGACCTAGCGCAGCCCCTTGAGGTTGATTCAAAGCAAAGCTGCGGGGCTCGGGGCTGGTGGCTCGGGGCTTGGGTTTGCTTGGATTTCACAAGTCCCTAGCCACCAGCCCCAAGCCCCAGGCAGGGTTTTGAGACAACCTCACCTGGCCGCAACCAAGGCATGAAGGTCCGGGAGCGGGCCGCACAGGCCGTAGACACAAAGAGAGGAAAATCCCGCGTGTCCCACCAACCGTATCAGTTTTATGCCGCTGAGGAGTCGTACTTCTCGGCCAAGGTACGTCCGTTCTTTCGCTACAAGGGCGTGCCCTACACAGAGATCGCTCCGACACCAGAGGCGTATCGCAACGTCATCCGAGCGCGCACCGGCCTGGCCTTCATTCCCATCGTCATCACCCCCGAAGACACGACGCTGCAGGACACCAGCGACATCTTGGACGAACTCGAACGGCGCTTCCCGCAGCCGGCCCTGTATCCGCCGACACCCGTGCAGCGCGTGGTCGCTTACCTCGTGGAACTCTACGCCGACGAGTTTCTGATCCTACCGGCGCTGCACTATCGCTGGAGCTTTGCCGAATCCGAGGCCAAGGCGCGCAAGGATTTCGCACGTGCCAGCGGCGACATGACCACAGCCGGCAAGTTCGCCGACCGTATCAAGGGTGCCCTGCCTTTTGTTGGGGTTACGCCGGCAACCATTCCTGCGGTCGAGGCCCACACCCGGGAACTTCTGGACATTCTCTCCGCGCATTTCGCCGAGCACGACTTCCTGCTCGGTAGTCGCATGTCGCTTGCCGACCTTGCCTTGCTGGGTCCGCTCTATGCGCATCTCTACCTCGACGCCGTTCCCAGCCGCATTCTCAAGGAGACGGCACCGCGCGTGTGCGCGTGGATCGAACGCATGAACCACCCGCAACCACGCGCCGGCAGCTTTGTCGACAACGACGAGCTGCCCGCAACGCTCAAGCCTCTTCTGCAGCTCATCGGCCAAGACGCCATCCCATTGCTGCTCGACAACGTCAGCGCCTTCGAGGAGTGGGCCGATAGTCGGCCAGGCGACGTGCAGGAACCACCGCGTGGTGTGGGCGGGCACAGCAGCACGCTGCGTGGGATCGAAGTGCAGCGTATGACGAGCCCCTACACGCTGTGGATGGTGCAGCGGCCACTCGATGCCTACGCCGGCTTGTCGGCCGCGGATAGGCAGAAGGTGGACAGCGTCTTGCGCGGCAGCGGCTGCGAGCCCTTGCTCGCGTACAAGCCTCGCCACCGCCTGGGCAAGCGCGATTTCAAGGTAGTCTTCGAGTCGTAGGCTCGCGGCCTACACGGTGCTTTGTCATGTGGACTCGTCGTCAGTTCTCCAAGCTCTTCTTGCAATCGTGTGCCATTGCAGCACTACCAGGTTGTCACAGCTCGGCCGACTACTCACCGGAAGACGCAGAAAGACTGCGCCGGCAGCAAGCCGATGAAGCGCTACGATCGGGCAGCGGTCCGTTTGGTCCGCTGCGCTTCGAGGGATATCGCGGCCTAGCCAAGCTGCCGTACTTTGATGTCGATGCGGCGGGCCGGCTGCACACCAAGATAGACCTGCCGCCTGTCATTGATTTTCACGCCCACTTGGGCTGGTCGCAAATGTTGGCCCCCGAAGTCGACCTGCAACGCGCTACGCCGCGCACGCAGTACCTCATGGATTGCGATGCCGAGCAGCCACCGTGCGCTCTCGACCTCGATGTCTACGTCAACGCCAACTTCACCGAACCCATGCACGATGCACTCGAACGGGAGACTGTGAAGACGCTGACCATTGGCGGCCGTGCGGCGCAGACCCACACCATTCCCAATCTCCTGGCGGAAATGCGTGACGTAGCGGTCACGCAGGCCGCCATCTTGCCGATCGCGGCTGGTCTGCCTTTCGATCACGATCCGACATTGCATGTTTTCGAAGGCATTCATCGTGCCGGAGCTGCCGACCGATTGATTGCCTTTGCGTCCGTGCATCCCCGCGATGGCGGCAAGATCGACAAGCTACGCGACTATGCCAAGCGAGGCGTGCGCGGCGTGAAGCTACATCCGGAGATGCAGCGTTTTTTCCCAGACGAGGATGGGGCCATGGAGATCTACGCCGAGTGCGGCAAGCTCGGCCTGCCCATCATCTTTCACGCCGGCCGCTCTGGGATCGAGCCCGAGTTCATGCGTCCCTACGCGTTGATCCGCCGCTATGTCGCCGGAATCAAGCAGTACCCGGGCACCAAATTCGTGCTCGGCCACGCCGGAGCCCGCGACGTTGCCGATGCCATCCCTGTCGCACAAAAGCACGACAACGTCTGGCTAGAACTGTCGAGCCAAGGGGTCACCCAGATCCACGAGCTGTTGCAGCAAGTCGGCGCCAGCAAGCTTCTCTACGGCACCGACTGGCCGTTCTATCCGCTCGCGGTTGCCCTGGCGAAGGTGTTGAT
>CAZGSN010000466.1:0-1787 GCA_964528465.1 uncultured Binatia bacterium (SeqCode) | reverse complement strand
GTTAAGTTCGGTGCGCGTGATGGTGACGGCGTACTCGGGTGGTACGTGCGCCGCCAGCATGGCCGGTAGCATCTCCAGCACGGTCTAAGCCGCCTCGTAGGCAAGCAGGATGTGATATTCGTCAGACGTTGCCCACGTTACCGGCGACGTGCTGCCGACGTTGAGGCCGGTTGCTGTCGTTCCATTTTGCTGGCGAAACCGGACGTTTGTCGTAGAGTCGAAGGTCGGAACCACGAGCCATCCGTTTGAGCCGCTTGCATCCCAGAAAAAGGCGGTACCACATGGGGCGAGGTTCGATGTCCCGGTGCCTACTGCTGCGGCGGTTACAGGGAGAGACATAAGGAAGGTTGACGACGCCGAGGTGGTCGTCCCCCAGACGACGTCAGCCTTGGCTACTACGAGCTTGCCGACCTTCCAATACTTGGCGCTTACCAAGGCGTTTCCAATCGTGAGGCTCGTCCACGACGGCGTCCACGACGTCCACGCATTGCCGCGGGTGGTCGTGTCGAGCGTGAGCCGTAGTGTGCCGCCAAGAGAAAACCCCACCGAGTCTGCGGCGGGGAAATACATGCCGGTGTTGGTGTCGCCCTCGTTGCTGTACGACGGCGCGGAGTTCGTCCCGTCGTCTACGGTCAGGGTGCCGGCGCCCATGCCGGTTGCGCCGGTATGGTTGTGGACCTCGTAGCCGTCAAGCCAGTTGTTGACCATGACATTCCAGTCAGTGGCCGTGACGACATATCCGGTTGCTCTGGTCGCGGGACTTGAGTACGCCGTAAGCTATTTGCCCCTTTCCTAGCTTCGGCTTACGCTTGGTTCATGAGTGAAACAAGGTGCCGTAAATGCCAGCAGCCAGTGCCGAGTCCAGGCCGCCTGTACTGCTCTAAGGCGTGCAGCAGCAGCGATCCGAATCGGTTTAGCTCCGATGGTCTGCGTCGTATCTCCGAATCTAGGCGTGGCGACAAGCACCCGATGAAGCGCCCTGAGGTAGCGGCCAGGGTCGTCGCGACGCGCAATGCCCACGGGGGATACAAGGGCGCTCGCAATCCCAACTTCAAAGGGGAATGGCTGAGCAAGGCCACAGGCCGCATGTTCGTTTGGATTGATGAAGCGATGCGCGCCCGACTCGGTGTCAAGCGCTCGTATGTCCACCGCGCCCGCGTGGTCTGGCTGGCAGCGCATCCGGGAGAAACTCTTACGCGGCGTGACCATATCCACCACATCAATCACGACAAATTGGACGATCGCCCGGAGAATCTTGAAAAACTCACGTCGTTTGCTCATACGAGCCATCACGGAAAGGAGCGCGGCGCACCTCGCTTGACGCCAGCGGATCACGCCCGCATCGCCGCCAAATTGCGCGGCCGTAAGTTGTCCGCCGAGCACCGGGCGAAGATTGCCGCTGCTGGAATGGGCAGGACGCCAACCGCCGAGACGCGCGCGAAGTTGTCGGCCTCGAAGAAGGGCGTCCCACGACCACCGGGCACGATTGAAAACATGGTCGCCGTCCGGCTTGCTAAGCGGGTCGAGCGAACGTGCGAGCGGTGCGGCAGTGCCTACCGCTGCCAGCCGAGCCGACGCCGGTACTGCTTCGACTGCTCGCCGTCGCGCCCAGAGCACGCTTACGACCACTAGCCCATCGCCTCCCGTAAACAAACGAAAAGGGGCCGGCGCCGCACCCCGAAACGGTGCGTGGCAGCCGACCCCTTTTGGTGGGATCGTGTATTCGTTATGTCTACGGTTACGCTACCGCCGCAGCGTGCTCCGCGTCAACGCCGCGGGCGCGTCCA
>CAZGSN010000465.1:0-1873 GCA_964528465.1 uncultured Binatia bacterium (SeqCode) | reverse complement strand
ACCGACAGCAGAATGGAAAGGCAGCAAGGATCGGTGTCCTCTCCCGTGCATCTCCTCAGCGCGGGAGAGGGGAGGGTGAGGGCCCAATGTGTTGGCCCCACAGAAGTCCGCTCGTTCCCAGGCTCAGCCTGGGAACGCACCGTTCTGGAGGCTCCGCCTCGAAGCAAGTTGCCAGGAACTGTTTGCCAGCTCGCTGCGCCCAACCGTTGCCGGGTTCGTAACGCTACGCAGGCTCCCCAGCCAACCGCGCCCCGTACGTCGCAGTAGCCTGCACACTCGGTGCCGGCGATCCGTAGAGCACCGCCGCCTCGCGGTCGGTTACTACCTCACGGCGCACCTTACTGTCGCGCACCCGCCATAAGCCACCCATCATGGGATGCCAGCCGCGTCGATAGGAGTAGGTGTAGTAAAGCTGCTGCGCCAGCATGCCGTATCGCGACAGAGAGTTAAGCCCTGCGGTTCCGTGCAGAGTTGCGAGCGACCAAGCTAGCCGCCTCCAGGTGTAGAACGCGCGGTGCGCTTCCCGGTACTCGCGATACACATCCTCGCGACTCAGGAGGGGATGCTGCTGCACGACATGCAGGCAATCCCAGCTATTGAAATCGGTGTCGAGGATCTCCCCACGCTGCTGAAAGGCCAGATAGTCTTCGGTCCCAGGCAAGGGGGTGTAGGGAAAGAAGGAAGCGAGATCGACACCGATATCCGCAAGATCCTGTGCTGCCTGCTTCCCTGAGCCCTTACCATCGTAAGGCAGGCCAATCATGTAGCCGGCATGAACACCGACGCCCGCGGCGTGCCAGCGCTGCACCGCCTGTGCATACTTGTCCTTCACGCGTCGCGACGCGGCAACGGTATCTAGCTGTGCTCGGCGCCGATCCTGCCTTGCCGCGTTCTGATACTTCTGTGTGTGGTCGAGGTTTGCAGCTTGAAACGTTTCAAAGCCGATGAACGCCGTATAACAGCCTGCGTCCGCACAAAGGTCGATGAAGCGCTGCGAGCGTTCCGACTCGCCAGCGGCTTCGACATCGCACTGCATCATGAAGGAGATGTCGCGACCCCCACGGCGCAGATCGGCCAGGCCAAGCAGTATCTCCTCCCAACGCGGACTACGGTAGAGATCGTCGTCGACGAGGAACCAACTCGACACGCCGTGATGGTCGTAGGCCGCACGCATCCACTCCAACAGGGGCACTGGATCACGCGCGCGCATGCTGCGGCCCATCACGTTCTTGACCGCACAATACGAGCAGGCAAACGGGCAACCTCGTGAGGTGTCGATGGTCGAAAGGCTCGGGTTGAAGAAGCGCCGGCGATAGCGTTCGTCGAGGGCCGGCAGCGGTGCCATCGCGATATCGGGGACCGTAATATCTTCCAAACCCGTCTTGGCGCGCAGGCCGGAACGCGTCGTGTAGAGAGGCTCCAGGTGGTCGGCCAGGTAGTCGTCGAGAAGCGCCGCCCAGGTAGCTTCCGCCTCGCCGACAACTACCGTGATCCCTTGCCCCATCAGGAACTCGCGCGACGGCGCGTCGCCGCTGATATGAAAGCCACCCATCACCACTGGGAAGCCAGCACGGCGCAACTGCAGAGCGAGATCGCGAGCCCGACAGTACTGACCCGTCTGCACCCCAGCGATCCCCAGGATCACCTCGACGCCATCGGCATGTGCAGCCCGCCGCAGCTCGCGCATTGCCGCCTCGCCGAACGGGCCATCCACCAGTTCCTCCCACAACACTGTCTCCAGCTCGATCTCCGCGTGCGCCGCGGCATAGGCGGCATTGAGACCTGCCAGCACTGTCAGCGTATTGTTCGGCACCACCCCCCAACGGAACTGCCAGACATACCCTTGCGCGTCGTATTGTGATGGCTTGACGAA
>CAZGSN010000464.1:0-12076 GCA_964528465.1 uncultured Binatia bacterium (SeqCode) | reverse complement strand
CCCTTCTTTTGGGGCCGTCTCGAAGGGCGGGGTCCCGGCTTCTCTGAATTGGCGGGCAAAGCCGGGGTAACCACCGGAGGCGTACGGCTTTTCAGCGACTGCGACGGGCCAGGTAGACGGCATGACGCAAGCCACCGCGCCCCGGGCGGTGTAGCTCGACGTGAAAGCCGGCGCCACGCAATCGCTTTTCGAAGCCGGTGCACGCTTGCTCCGACCAAACCGCAAAGCGACCGCCAGGACGCAGCGCGGCATGCGCACGACGCAATAGAGACGGACCATACAACGGGTGATCGCCGCGCAATGACTGCGGGCTAGGCCCTTCGTAAAGATCGAACAGGATCGCATCCAAACGCTGGCCACCGCCTTGCTGTGCGCGCTCCACGGCCAGGGCGACATCTTCGACTCGCACCTGCACGCGTGGATCGGCAAGCGCGTCCTCGTGCACGTCCGTCAGATGCTCGCGGCACCAGCGCACGACGATCGGATCGAGTTCCGCCACCTGCACACGCGCTCGGCTCGGCAAGGTATTCAGAGCAGCACGAAGAGTCAGCCCAAGCCCCAAGCCGCCGATCAGCACCGTTGCCGGTGGCGCTAGGTCGGCGCAAGCCAATTGCGCCAAGGCAGCCTCAGAACGGCTGGCACGGCTGTTCATCAGCACGCGGCCGTCGACCGTCAGCAAAACGTCTTGCGCTCCCCGCCGCCGCAACTCGAGCTGCCCCGCCGCCGTTACAGCGCGCTCCACCACCACCCAAGCTTGTGCCATCGCTTTGCTTCGGGCGTTATGGGCGCTCGTTGTTGTCCAGACCTGAAGAGGAAACTCCACCAGCAAGATATCGTGTGACAACCGTTGAGGTGAAGAAGACAGCAACCAATTTGAAGGTGATCTCAAAGTCCGCATCTAGCGTCACCGCCCACCTGATGAAGAGGATCGACCCATACGCCAAAGACGCGCCCAACGCAGGTCCAACAGCGTCCAGCCAATCAAACCTTGCCACCGCGCGCCTATGAAACTCGGGCCGCAATGGCAGCCACCGATCGGGCCAGCGACCGAGGTGAGCACGGAAGGCCACGATGGTTACCCCGGCGACATAGAGGAACAGCAGACTGGAACCGTAGCCATGAGGCATTGCCCGGCGATACTGGCTGGTTCTCAAAACCTAAGCAACAGCTCTTTCAGCCGGGAGGGTGCTATCCCCCGGATGAGACAGAAGCCTCCACGCTGCCAAGCCACGACTCCTCTCGGGTTCATTATCGGCCATATGAACGTATGGCTCCACTAGCCATTGCGTGGTATGCGTCGCTCAGTGATCAGGGCACGATTCGAATGGGACTCGAGGAAGGATTACGAGAATCAAGGCAAACATGGCGTGTCATTTGCGACAGCTCAGATGGCATTCGCCGATCCACGGCGCGTGATAGCGGAAGATCTCTCCCACAGTTCGAACGAAAGTCGGTACTACGGCTTTGGCCGCGTCGAGAGCGGGATATTGACGGTGCGCTTTACGTACCGCGATGGGGTCGTCCGAATCATTGGGGCGGGATACTGGCGGAAAGGCAAGCGAATTTATGAGCAAGAGAATCAAATACACCGATGAACCGCTGGGCACGCTGAAGATCGTTGCGGACTTCTTACCAGCGCCCGAAGACCTCGTGTTTCGTGAAGAGGGCGTCAAGGTCACGATCGCCCTGAGCAAACGTAGTGTCGAGTTCTTCAAATCCGAAGCGCGCACACATGGCACTCAATACCAGCGCATGATTCGCCGACTGCTCGACGCGTACGCAGAGCATCAGACCCGGTTACTAACGAGGCGCCCCACTCGAACGCGCGCAAAGGCCGCACGCGTCGAATAGCGCCGGTGTTGTTCTAGATCCTTCCCCCAACCTCTTGTCTGCAATTACGTGTCCTGCGGACTTCGAGGGACGATCCGATCAGGCGCCGAGAAGGCTGCGGGCGATCACTTTGAGTTCCAGGATGGGTTTCACTCCCTCGAAGATGGGAAGAACCTGGGCATCAACAACATAGCGAGAAATGGCGAACTCCTCGGCATAGCCCCAGCCGCCGTGAACGAGTTGGCCTTCTTGTGTGGTCCACACGGCCACGTCGGAAGCGAACAGCTTTGCCATCGCGGCGTCGAGAGCTACCGACTCATCCTTGTCGAAAGCCAAGGCCGCAGCGTAGGTAAGCTGGCGCGCAGCCATGAGGTGCGTCGCCATGCGGCCAAGCTTGTGTTGGGTAAGGCCGAAGTCTCCGATTGGCGTTCCGAACTGTTTGCGATCGGCGGCATACTCTGCCGTGCGCTCCAATGCGGCTTGCGCGACACCGGTGGCGCGTCCGCCGGTCTGCAACCGCCCGGCAGCGAATCCGTTCATCTGTAGATAAAAGCCCTTATTCAAGCCGCCGCTCTCGCCGACCAAGTTCTCGGCGGGCACAAAGTAGTTGTCGAGCGCCAAGGTGAACGAGTGCATGCCGCGGTAGCCGGGGGTGCGGTCGGCCTTGCCCGACAAGGTACCGCCACTGGCTTGCTTCATTTCAAACTCGTGCCCCGCGAAGGAGTCCTTAGGGACGATGAACAAGGACAAGCCGCGCGCGCCCTTCTTGGGATCGGGATCGGTGCGGGCAAGCAAGGCTAGGACGTTGGCGCGGCCGGCAAACGTGCACCACGCCTTAGCACCAGTAATCAAGTATCCTTTGACACCCCCTACCTCGCCGGCATCGGCGCGACACTTCACTGCGGCGACGTCGGAACCGGTGTCGGGCTCGGTGACCGAGATACCGACCATGACGTCGCCGGCGGCGATTGCCGGCAACCATTTCTTTTTTTGTGCATCGGTGCCGCCCTTGGTCAGCGCCTTGGTGAGGATCTCCGGGCGCGTGATCAAGCTACCTGCCGCCGCCAACGAGCAGCGCGAGAGTTCTTCGGTGGTAATGATCATCGGCAGATTGCCCATGCCGCCGCCACCGTATTCCTCGGGCACAGCCATACCGAAGAAACCCAGCTCGCCCATCTTGCGGATCAACTCGTCGGGGATCAGGTCGTCGTGGCGATGGATGTGTTCGGCGATCGGTAAGACTTCCGCCTCGGCAAACTGGCGTACGGAGTCGCGGGTCATCACCGCCATATCGCTGTCGATCCACGAATGATTGACGCCGCGCTGTTGGATGACGTGGCGGCCAATGGCCTGGATGCGGGCGTCCTGCAAACCGTCACGAATTGCGCCTCTCGCAGACGCACTGCCCAACGAGGAATTAAGGCGGTCGCTGGTGATGCCAAACTCTTCCGGATGGGCGTCGATATTGCCAGCCAAACGCTGCGCCACCTCGGCCGCAAACACCGCCGTCATCTCGGTCACGATGGCGTCGCCGTGCCCCTGTGCCTGACTGGCTTGCGCGTAGGCGAGCAGATCACGAGCCGCGGCGACTTCGGTCGCCGCATAAGCAAGCCGTTCACAATGGACTTGCTCGTCGTCGATTCCCTTCCCGCCATCGGTGCGCTTGCTGGCGACCGCCAGCGCTTCTTTCACCAGCGCATCCGTCGCCGCCACCAGCTTCTCAACCTGAGCCAAATCTGCCGCCTTTACCGTCGCCTCTGCCATGCCTTGCATCCTCTTCGCTTGTAGTGATCGAACTCGCCAAGGGCCGCGATCGCGCGCGCTTCTAACATCGGTCGCCAACGCAAACCAGACAAACCACCATTAGAAGTGCGGGGCTCCCGACCCATGGGTGCTAATCGGTGCGGCTCAGGTGCGGGGGTTCTGAGGTGCGGGCGTGCTGAGGTTCTGACGGGCTGAAGTGCGGGGGGTTCCGGAATGCTGCGGTTGTGGGGTACCGTTCATAGCGAGGTCTCGCACGATGTTCGGCAGCGACGGAATCGGAGTCGGGGTCGGAATCGGTATCGTTCGGCGGCCAGATTCGATCCCGATACCGATTCCGATACCGACCCCGGCCGGGTTACGATCCGCCGTGTGACATCTCGAAAAAGATTCGAGATCCGAGCCTCTTCGAGGTTCAGATCTCCGGAACCCCAGCACTCCGGAACCCCAGAACCTCAGCACTCCAGCACTACCGCACCCCAGCACCCTCAACCTATCTCCTCCACCGTGAGCTGGTCATTGGTGTACACACAAATGTCGGCGGCAACCCGCATGGCTTCGGTGGCGATGGTACGGGCATCGAGAGTGGAGTGTTTGATGAGCACGCGAGCGGCGGCCAAGGCGTAGTAGCCACCCGAGCCAATGCCGATGGCATCGTCGTCGGGTTCAATGACATCGCCGCTACCGGACAGTACGAGTAAGGCATCGCGATCGGCCACAATCAGCAAGGCTTCCAGACGCCGCAAGATACGGTCGGTGCGCCAATCCTTCGCCAGTTCCACCGCGGCGCGGCGCAGGTTGCCGTTGTGTTGCTGAAGCTGCTTCTCGAACTTTTCAAACAACGTAAACGCGTCCGCCGTCGCCCCCGCGAATCCGGCCAGGACCTTACCCTCAAAGATGCGGCGGACCTTGCGCGCGCTACGTTTCATCACGGTCTGCCCCAAGCTGACTTGCCCATCTCCCGCCATCACCACACTGCCACGGTGGCGCAAAGCCAGAATCGTCGTGCCGTGCAGTTGCTGTCGCTCCTCACCCATTCGTATCACCCTTTCCAATCGTCGAACGCAGTTGCGCCAACGATATGGCACATTCCTGGTGCTTGCCGCCAGCCACAGTCAGGAGGGAGATCCAGCGCCGCGGCCGACTTCGTCTTTTCTGGCGCGTCCGCTCTCGGGATCGCCTAAGCCCGCACCGGCGAACCGGCGCACTGTGCACACCAGATCCGGCGCCGGCAGCGGATCTGGGCAGGGTGTGCGACAAATTCGTTGGGAGGCAAACTTCCACCATGCACGCGCTCACGCGCGCGGCTACACGGAGCTGGCGAAGACACAGTAGACGCGGCCGTGAGGCGCCGTGAGGCCGTGGATCTCGGATGAAAGCCAACAAATAGGACGCACGCCCATCTGGGCACCCGGTCCGGCCAACGCCTTTACAACCTAGAAAGCCTCTGGTAACTCGGCCGCCCTCACCCGCAATGAATTCACAACCGGTTGGACGTGGCACGCGCGCGCTGATTGATCTTGCCGCTCTGCGCAAGAACTTTGCTGCCGTGCGGAGCTGCGTGGATTCCCGCGTCAAGATGCTGGTCGTGGTGAAGGCCGACGGGTACGGGCACGGGGCTAATCTCGTAGCTCCGGCACTGGTGGAAGCAGGTGCAGACTGGCTGGGCGTGGCCACCATCGAAGAGGGCATCGAGCTGCGCGAAGTCGGCATCACCAAGCCGATTCTGATCCTTGCTGGCAGTGCGGGTGGCGACGTGGCGGCGCTACGCGAGTACAGTTTTCGTACTGCCCTCTTGGATGTGGACATGGCCCGCGAGCTGGCCAGCCACGCGCAGGGCTGGCGTATTCCCGTTCACATCAAGCTCGACAGCGGCATGGGTCGGTTAGGAGTGCGGCCCGACCAACTGGAGCCGCTTCTGCGAACCGTGCAGCAGCTCGACTGCTTCCGCATCGAAGGTGTGTTCTCGCATTTTGGCAATGCCGATCGTGTCGACCGCGCCTTTTCCGACACGCAGGTTGCGACGTTCGCCTCGGCGGTAGCCGCAGTCCGCGAGATGGGGATTGCGCCCGAATGGATTCATCTCGCCAACAGCGCCGCAACCATCGCTCGCCCACAAGCACACTTCTCGATGGTACGGCCCGGAATCGTGCTCTACGGAGTCGCGCCCTCCGGCACCGAGTCGCCCGTTCCATTGCATCCGGTGATGCGGGTGGAGAGCCGTATCTTGCAGATCAAGTCGCTGCCTCCCGGAGTGCCGGTGAGTTACGGCCAGACCTACACCACGCAGCGGCAGACGCGCTGCGCCGTGGTGCCGATCGGTTACGCCGACGGCTATGCACGGGCACATTCGAATCGTGCCTTTATGCTGGTGCGTGGCCGTCGTGTGCCGGTGATTGGGGCCGTGTGCATGGACTTGACGATGCTTGACGTGAGTGACGTCCCCGAAGCGCAAGCCGGAGATGAGGTTGTGTTGTGGGGGCGCCAAGGCGATGAAGAGATCCGCGTCGCCGAGGTTGGGGCGTGGCAGGGCAGCGTGGATTACGAGGTGCTGACCCGCCTCGGCAAACGCGTGCCCCGCGTTGGGATCAACTGAGAGGAGAAGGTGCATGGCGAAGATTACGCGTGCTCTGGTGAGCGTGAGCGACAAGACCGGCTTGGTGGAACTGGCCAAGGGCTTGCGAGATATGGGCGTAGAGATCCTATCGACGGGTGGCACCGCAAAACTGCTTGCCGATAATGGCATCGCCGTCGTCGCCGTTAGCGATTTCACCGGCTCACCGGAGATTCTCGATGGCCGCGTTAAGACCCTGCACCCAAAGATTCACGGCGGCCTCCTCGGGCGCCGAGACGATGCCAAGCACCAAGAACAGATGGCTGCCAATGCCATTCGTCCCATCGATCTCGTCGTCGTCAACCTGTATCCGTTCGAAGCCACGGTGGCGAAGCCAGGCTGTACCTTCGAAGACGCCATCGAGAACATCGATATCGGCGGGCCGTCCATGGTCCGCTCCGCTGCCAAGAACCATCACGATGTGACGGTACTCGTGGACCCGGCCGATTACGCTTGCGTTCTGGAAGAGATGCGCAGCAGTGGCGGCAGCGTCTCCTTGGCAACCAACACACGCCTGGCACGCCGCGCCTTCCAAATTACGGCCGCCTACGACGGCGCGATTGCCGACTACTTGGGGAGCTTGGACGACGGCGGCGTGCGCCAGCGATTTGGCGAGACCATGCACCTAGGCCTCAAGAAGGCGCAGGACCTACGCTACGGCGAAAATCCTCACCAGGCCGCCGCACTTTACGGAAAGTTCTTCGACGCGGTCGAGCAGCTCCACGGAAAAGAGCTTTCCTACAACAACATCCTCGACATCAACGCCTCGTTGAACCTGATGATGGAGTTTGTCGACGACCCGCAAGCCGTGGTCGCCATCCTCAAGCACAATACGCCGTGCGGGGTTGGCAACGGTGGCAGCGACCTCGAAGCCTATCGCCGTGCCTTCGCGACCGATCCCGAATCCCCCTTTGGTGGCATCTTGATCAGCAATCGACCGTGGACTCTGGACCTCGCACGCGAGGTCGATGAGATCTTCACCGAGGTTTTGATTGCCCCCGAGTTCCATCCCGATGCCCTAGAGTTCCTGAAGAAAAAGAAGAATCGCCGCCTGATGCGCTGGCATCCGCAAGCACTGCGCGGCACACGCTTGGAACTACGCGGCGTTGTCGGTGGGATGCTGGTGCAGGACACGGACAACGCCATGGAAGACTTGCGGGCAGCGAAGGTGGTCAGCAAGCGCGCGCCAACTGTCGATGAACTCGCGGGACTTGCCTTTGGCTTGAAGGTCGTCAAGCACGTCAAGTCCAATGCCATTGCCTTCGTCAACGCGCACGGAACACTGGCGCTGGGCGGCGGCGCAACATCCCGAGTCGACCCGGTGCACGCAGCCCGCGCCAAGGCCGCCCGCGTGGGCATCTCCCTACAAGGATCGGTCTTGGCCAGTGATGCCTTCTTTCCCTTCCCCGATGGCGTGGAGGAGGCGGTGAAGGGCGGCGCAACGGCAATCGTGCACCCGGGTGGCAGCGTGCGCGACGACGACGTGATCAAGGTGGCCAACGAGCTTGGCATCGCCATGCTACTCACCGGCGTCCGTCACTTCCGCCACTGAATGAGATAAGAACAAGGTCGGGTGACTTGCTCGCCAGTCTGAGGTAACGGAACGCGGCATGAAGGTCTTGGTGATTGGAAGCGGCGGGCGCGAGCACGCGCTGGTGTGGAAGATTCGGCAATCGCCGCGGGTGCGCCACGTCTATTGCGCGCCTGGAAACGGCGGCATTGGCGAGCTTGCCGAGCTGGTATCCATTTCCGCTGACGACGTGTCGGCGCTGTCGCGCTTTGCGCGTGACGAGCGCATCGACCTTACTGTCGTAGGCCCTGAGTTGCCGCTGACCTTGGGGATCGTCGACGAACTCGAACGCCATGGTCTGCGCGTCTTCGGACCCAATCGCGACGGCGCGCAGCTCGAAGGCAGCAAGGCCTTCACCAAAGAGCTGCTGCGCAAACACGAGATTCCTACCGGGTATTTCAGCTCCTTTACCGACGCCGATGAGGCCATGCAGTACATTCAAGAGGTTGGGCCACCTCTTGTGGTCAAGGCTGACGGCTTGGCCGCAGGAAAAGGCGTGGTGATTTGCCACACCGTCAAGGAGGCGGAGGCAGCAGTCAACGAGATCTTGCGTTCGCGAATTTTCGGCGAGGCAGGAGCACGCATCGTGATCGAGGAGTTTCTCGAAGGCGAGGAGGTCTCGTTCATCGCGCTAACGGATGGGCGCACGGTTCTTCCGTTTGCTTCCTCTCAAGATCACAAGCGTGCCTTCGATGGCGATCGCGGGCCCAATACGGGCGGCATGGGCGCTTACTCGCCGGCTCCGGTGGTTACTCCGGCCGTACACCATCGCATCATGGAAGAGATCATGAAGCCGGTGGTTGGCGCGCTTGCCGAGGCGAAGATCGATTATCGCGGCGTGCTCTATGCCGGTGTGATCATGACCGAGGCTGGACCCAAGGTGCTCGAATTCAACGCTCGCTTCGGAGATCCCGAGTGCCAGGCTCTGTTGATCCGCTTGCGCAGCGATATCATCGACCTCATGGACGCGTGCATCGACGGCACGCTCGACCAGGTGCACGTCGACTGGGATGCGCGTGCTGCCGTTTGCGTCGTGTTGGCGGCTGGGGGTTACCCGGGCGCCTACGAGAAAGGCAAGGTCATTCGTGGCTTGGAAAGCCTACGCGGCTGGCAAAACGGCATGGTGTTCCACGCCGGCACCGCACAGCGCGGGCAGGATCTGGTGAGCAATGGTGGTCGTGTCCTCGGTGTAACCGCCCTCGGTGCCAGCGTGCGCGACGCCGTCCAGGAAGCCTACTGGGCGGTAGATCACATTGATTGGGACGGGATGCAGTATCGACGTGACATCGGCCATCGGGCCTTGGAGAAGCATGCATGAGTATCCGTGTTGGAATCTTGATGGGTAGCGACAGCGACTGGCAGGTGATGTCGGCGGCGGCGCAACGTCTCGATGCCTTTGGTGTGCGCTACGAGGCGCATGTGACCTCGGCCCATCGTGCTCTGGAGAAGACCGCAAAGTTCGCGGCAACCGCGCGTGAGCGTGGCTTGCAGGTACTGATCTGCGGCGCCGGCGTGGCCGCGCACCTTGCCGGCGTGGTGGCGGCCCACACTACCTTGCCAGTCATTGGCGTGCCCCTCGAATCCGGTAGCTTACGCGGGATCGATGCTCTTCTGGCTACGGTGCAGATGCCGCCGGGCGTGCCTGTCGGAACCGTGGCTATCGGCAAGGCTGGTGCGGAGAACGCCGCCATTCTCGCCGTGCAGATTCTGGCACTCGGCGATGTGGAATTGGCGCGTCGCCTTTCCGAGTTCAAGCTCGAACTCGCCCGTCAGGTGGAAGAGAAGGATGCCCGCCTGCAGCAGCAACAACATGGCGGCGTGTGATGCTCTTGCCGACGCCGTCGCGGCGCTGCGCCGTGCTTGCCTAGTCGTGTATCCGACCGAGACTCTGTACGGCCTCGGCGCCGATGCGTTGGAACCGGTGGCCTTGCAGCGCTTGGTGGCAGTGAAGGGGCGCGAACCGGGCAAGCCGATTTCGGTGTTGGTCAGCGACTTCGACATGCTTGCCGACGTGGTCGAATCCATTCCCAGCGTCGCCGGCGCCTTGGCGCAGCGATTCTGGCCGGGGCCGTTGACGATGGTGCTACCTGCACGCGCCGGGCTTTCCGACGTGTTGACGGGCGGTAGCGGCAGTATCGGAGTGCGCATTTCCAGTCACGACCTAGCAACGCAGTTGGTGCGCGGCCTGGGCCGACCGGTAACGACCCCCAGTGCCAACCCCGCCGGGCAACCGCCACCGCGTCGGATCAAGGAAGCCCGGAACTACTTTGGCGACGAGGTGTCTGTCTACCTAGGCACGCAAGTGTTGCCCGGAGAGCCGGCGTCTACCGTTTTGGATTTGCGTGGCAAGCCACGCGTGTTACGGGCCGGGGTGGTTACTGCGGCAGCAATCGCTGCCGCCATCGGAGAGGAGATCGAAGCGTGAACGTTCCAGTTCGGAGGATGGGTGAAGCATGGTGATGTTGCGGCCGTTTCGAGCCTTGCGCTATCGCGCCGACGTTGTGGGAGATCTGGCGCGGGTTGTCGCTCCACCCTACGACGTGATTTCGCCGAGCTACCGCGATCAGTTGTATGAACGCAGCGAGCACAATGTCATTCGTCTGATCCTCAATCGAGACGAAGACCCTTACGCGTCGGCTGCCTCACACCTGCAGAATTGGACGGGTGCAGGCGCCTTGCGGCGCGATGCCCAGCCCGGCTTCTACTACTACGTCGAGAACTTTGCCCTCAAAGATGGCAGCGCCCACGAACGGTCGGGATTGCTGGCCACAGTGCGCTTGGAGAGCTTTGCCAGTGGCCGCATTCGCCCGCACGAAAAGACCTTTGCTCGAGCCAAGGCGGACCGCATGCGCTTGATTCAAGCAACACACACAAACCTAAGCCCTATCTTCGGCATGTTTGCCGACTCCCGAGATGCCTTGGGGGCTGCCCGAGAGAGTGCAGCAAGACGCACGGCGGATATCGATTTGTATGACGATAGCGGCGAGCGCCATCGTGTGTGGTGCCTGCACGATACGACCACGCTGCAGGGGCTGGCTCGTAATCTCGAGAATGTCGAAGTCCTCATCGCCGACGGCCATCACCGCTACGAAACCGCGCTTGCCTATCGCGACCACCTGCGCGAGCAGGGGCACACCGAGGAGACGGCGCCGCACAACTTCATCCTCATGTACTTGTGCAGCATGAGTGACCCTGGCCTGGTGGTTCTGCCAACGCATCGCGTTTGGAAGGAGCTGCCGCTCACCAATGCTGGGGTGGAGCAGCGCATCCGGGAGCATTTCCAGGTGCAATCGTTTCCCGCTGCCAATCGCGAAGCCCTGGTGCAGGCGCTGGCTGCCTCGCCTGGGTCCATTGGCGTCGTCCTGCGCGGCGAGCCGCAGGTTTGGGTGATCTCTCTGAGCGACGGTGCTGCTATTGAGCATTACGAGCGCGATCTAGCTCCGGCCGCGCGCAAGCTCGATGTTGCCATTCTCGACCGCGTCTTGCTGCGCGGCCTCTTGCAGCTCGACCCTACCGCCGCTGCCCAGGCCGGCCGCCTGATCTACACGCATAGCGATGCCGAGGCGTTTACGGCCGTTGAGGAAGGGGCCGCCGCGGCGTTTCTCCTGCACGCGCCGAAACTCACCGACGTCATGGCGATTTCGCAGGCGGGTGCGACGATGCCCGAGAAGTCAACATACTTCTTCCCGAAACTTCTCAGTGGGCTCGTGTTCCATCCCCTCGACCAGGATTAGGGAACCTCCGCTTGACACCTCGTACCCAGGCTCGGCCCAGGGCCTTACCCACACATCGGCCGGCTGGACACCGACAGCAGAATGGAAAGGCAGCAAGGATCGGTGTCCTCTCCCGTGCAGCTCCTCAGCGCGGGAGAGGGGAGGGTGAGGGCCCAAAGTGTTGGCCCTGCAGAAGTTAGGTCAAGCGGACATCGCCTTCCTACATCGGTAAATCGCAGCGCTTTTCCGAGGGTCGAATGAGAGCCAACAAATGTGGCGCACCCGTACCATTAGGAGGCAGGGTATCGGGCATTGCGAGAAAGCAACCACTGGTTTTATCCGGGAAGAAGCAGTTAGAACCACGGATGAACGCGGATAGACGCGGACTGCTTGCGAAACGGATCAAGACCAAGAAGCACAGAGCTGTGGACGGCCGTTGCCCAAGCGTTTCTCCGTTTGCCCTTGTAGCTAATGTCTGTATCCGCGTTCATCCGTGTCCATCCGCGCTTCAATTGTTGTTTCCGGGTTTATTCCTGTCACTACCCTCACCCTCCCCTCTCCCACGCGGAAAAAAACGATTGCTGCACC
>CAZGSN010000463.1:0-20178 GCA_964528465.1 uncultured Binatia bacterium (SeqCode) | reverse complement strand
ACTGAGGTTTTCGGGTTGAAGCGAGCAGAGCGGCAGAATCGACCGGGCGCGCGATGGCGGCACCCTGGTCGAGATCTTGCCATAATTACCCTAATACGGCGCTAAGACCTACTGAACCCCACACGGTTACGCCTGCATTTGCGCGCCGGTGCTCGGGAACGCCGCCCCCCGCACCGATGAACCGGCGCACCGGGCACCTCCAAATCCGGCGCTGGCGCCGGATCTGGGAATCACAAAGCCAGTTGCTTGGGTGGACGGACTACCATCTCGGCGATGTTCACGTGGATTGGCTGGGTGACGGCGAAGAGCACGGCGTTGGCAATGTCTTCGGCGGCGCCGAGCACTTGCTTCATGACCGGCTGCAGCTTCTCCATGACTTCGTCGGGAAGGCGTTCGCCGCGTTTCACCGTAATGTCGGAGCCGGCGGCCTGGACGAAGCTAGCCACAAAGGCCGGGTCGAAGTTGCGTGCGAAGTTGGTGGCGATGGCGCCGGGCATGATGTTGACGACGCGGATGCTGTCTTCCTCGAGTTCGCGGCGCAGGGTGCTGCAAATACAGTTCACCGCGTGCTTCGTCGCGCCGTAAACACCGGAGTCGGCGCGCTGTGCGGCAATCGAAGAGATGTTGACGATGTGCCCCTCGGTCTTGCCCGCTCGCATGACCCGTACCGCTGCTTGGCAGCCGACCAGCAGCGCCAGGATGTTCGTCTCCAACATAGCGCGCCACTCTTCCGGATCGGCATCGGCAATTGCCGCGGGGTAAGAAAGGCCGGCGTTGTTGACCATGATGTCGAGGCGACCCGTATCCTTGGTGGCGCGATCGACCAATCCCTGAACCTGCTTCACGTCGCGCACGTCCAGCGTGATCACCGTGGCTTTGCCGCCACTGGCCTCGATCTTCGTTTTCGACTCGTCCATGGCCTCACGCGTGCGCCCTGCCAAAAACACGTGAGCCCCGGCTGCCCCTAGGGTTTCGGCGATAGCGCGGCCAATGCCGCTCGAAGCCCCGGTTACGACAGCAGTCTTGCCCTTGAGTGGTTGGGTCTGGCTCATCTTCGTCCTCCGTGCGGCGTTGAATCAGATGCGGGCACCGACCAGAGCCTTCACGGCATCGCCAAGGCCGTCGACGCTCAGGTGGTACATCGGAAAGAGGCGGCGAATGATTTTGCAGGTATCGGCTTCCCAGTAGGCGGGACCTTCAGGGTTGACCCACACACTGCGGTCGAAGTGGTCGGCAATCTGTTTAAGCCAAGCAATGCCGGCCGTGGGAGCGCCGCGCCGCGGATCAATGTTCCCGTACGCTTCCAGAAGTTCCGCCGGATGCATGGCCGCGTCGCCGACGAACACCACCTTCCAGCGGCTGTCGAGCTTACGCAGCACGTCGCCGGTAGGAATGGCGTCACTGCGGAACATGCGCGCCTTGGTGAACAAGTGGTCGTAGACACAGTTGTGGAAGTAGTACGGTTGGAAGTCGCGCAGACCGCGCTCCTCGTGCAACGCCGTCAGCAGTTGGCTCACCGGCTCGTAGTAGGGGTCCATGGTGCCACCCACGTCCATCAGCAGGAGCAGCCGCACGTCGTTGCGCCGCGGCGGACGAAACACCATCTCGATCTCGCCCGCATTCTTGCAGGTCTCATCGATGGTTTCGTCGAGATCGAGTTCGGTGGCGTTGCCGCTACGGGTCAACTGGCGCATGCGCCGCAGGGCCACCTTCATCTGGCGTAGGTCCAGGGTCATGTCGGTGCGGTAGTCCCTGAACTTTCGTTCTTCCGCCACTTTCATTGCCGAACGACTTTTGGGCGGTCCGCCGACGCGAATCCCGGTGGGATGTTGGCCGCCGTGGCCGTACGGAGACTTGCCTCCCGTGCCCACCCACTTGTCGCCGCCGTCGTGGCGCTCGGTCTGCTTGGACAGCGTTTCGAGAAAGCGCTGCATCAGCTCGTCGTGGTTGAGGCGTTCCAACTTGGCCCAATCCTCAGGGGATAGGTTGGGAAAGTTCTTCGGGTCGCGCAGCCAACCGAGAACCTTCTCTACGGTCTCATCTCCAAGTGCCCCCTCCACTCCCTTGAACACACGCGCAAACACCTTGTCGTAGGCATCGAAATAGGTCTCGCTCTTGATGAGGCACGAACGACCGAGGTGATAGAAACGCAGCAAGTTGGAACCGTGCAGCCCCTTCTCGAGAGCAGTTAGAAAGGTACTCCACTCCTGGATGCCCAGTGGCACCCCCTCCTCGCGCAAGCCGTAGAAGAAATCGAGAAACATGGAGCGATTAACGGCCTAGCGCAAGCTGAAGTCAACTGGAGGCGACCCATAGGCGCGCATGAGCAACCCGCGCGGACCCGCGATTTCACCGCAATCTCGGAACTCTCTCACGAATTTCACAATCGCGGGCTGTAGAGTGCGTGGACAGGAGGAACGTAACATGGACGTACCGATCAATTCGAATCAGGCTCTTTGGGAGAAGGGTGATTTCACTCGCATCGCAGCGACCATGCGCGAGAGCGGAGCCGACTTGGTGCAACGCCTTGGTATCGGCCCTGGGCTTCGCGTCATGGATCTCGGCTGCGGCGACGGCACGACAGCGCTGCCGGCGGCACAGGCGGGCGCTCATGTTCTCGGCGTGGATATCGCTCGTAACCTGGTAGAAGCGGGGAAGAAGCGGGCGGCTGCCCTCGGCGTGACAAACTGCACGTTCGAACAAGGCGACGCGACGGACCTGCATGCCATCGCCGACAGTTCGTTCGACGTTGTTGTCAGCATCTTCGGCGCCATGTTCGCACCCGGGCCCTTGGATGTAGCCAGGGAAATGGTGCGGGTGACGCGCCCGGGTGGGCGCATCGTCATGGGGAACTGGATCCCCAACGATCCAACCTTGGTAGCCCAGATCCTGCGCATTAGCTCCGCCTTCACACCCCCTCCGCCGGAGGGATTCGTGAGTCCGATGACCTGGGGTATCGAGGCCAACGTGATCGGACGTTTCGCCAGCACAGGTATTCCGGCGGATACGATCTCTTGTGCGCGTGACACCTTCACCTTTCGCTTTTCTGGGTCACCCTCACGCTTCGTCGAGGTGTTTCGCGACCACTACGGGCCGACGATGAACGCCTTCGAGGCAGCCGAGCGGATCGGTCGAGCCGCGATCCTACAAGCAGAACTCGAAGAGCTGTTCGAAAGTCAGAACACGGGCAAAGCGGAAACCGTTATCCCTGCCACCTTCTTGCGAGTCGAGGTTGTGGTGGAACAGTGAGGCTTTGCTCCGACCCACGAATCTTTGTCAGGGGGTATTCCCGATTCCACCTCTCTCCAAGGCGATACCACGTGCTACCACCGCGGCGTACTTTGCAGGCTTCAGGCCCACACCGGGTGTGCGAGCATGTCACTGCTGGAGGCAGCACAGATCCTTCGCAAAGTCACGGTGCTCTTACACAGAGGGTGTACGTCAAATTTGTGGGTGAAGTTGCACCGAGGCGCCGGGTCGGGGGACCCGGCCTACAAACTCAACCTTAGGCACTGTAGGCCGCGTGCCCCCACGCGGCGCAAGCCGGGAAGAGACCCACAAATTTGACGTACACCCTTACACAGAACCATCAAAAGCCGCCGCGTACGGCACGAGCCGGGCCCAGGTTGAGTTTGGGAGCGTTCGACTGCCCGGGTCCCGCGAGCGTGAAGTCCATGGTCCAAGTCCAAGCCTGGACAGGGCTGCTGGCCAATGTGTCCGATCCGGAAAACGTCGTTCCGGTCCAGTATCGATGGGCAGCGTTCACCAGGGTCACGCCGAACGCTGGATCAATGCAAGGTTCGACCGTACACAGACCGAGCGTAGGAAGCCCGATCGCCAGCAACTCGACCAGGGTGGGCAACCGCCAATCGCACTCGTCGGCAAAGCATGCACTATTGAGCGTAGACAGGAAGGTCGTGAAGACCGTGCCGTCGGCTCGAATGCCGTCGCTGGAGGACCAGTTGTACAAGTCGGAATAGTGGTGAATCGAGCCCGGTGAATCCAGCTTTTGTTCCCAGACGAGTCCGCTCAAGTTGTCCGTAACGGTTCCATTCCCGTTGTCCACGAATCGTGGGGCATCACATGTCTCTACGGCAGGAGACGATGCAGCTCTGGCGCGCAGCTTATCGTAGGCCGAAGCGTACTTCGCCACGCACTTGTCCATGCCGGGAGTCGTCAGGGCATAGTAGGCCTTGATGCGCTTTTGCACGCATTCGGCATAGACGGCGGTCGCTTTGATGCGACCCAGTTGGCAGGACTCTTCCGCCGTTAACCCCACGGCCGGGATCGCCGGGCCCAGAAGCAACATTCCGAGCGTGACCGCGCTAATCGTCGGTGCATAACCCATAGAATCCTCCTGTCGCGTTGGTAGATTTCGGCACCTTGCACCGACGGACAATGTTGTGCAAGTCGTCGCCTTCTGGCCTAAGAGGAAACATGCAACGAATGCGGCTGGTCTTTCTGACAATCTTGGCGTCTCTCTCTCCATGCCGAGCCGTAAACGCAGGCACGGAAGCTGCCCTCGAGCCAATTACGGTTACGGCGACGCGTCACGAGAGCAAGGATTTCGAAGTGCCGACGGCAATGACGATTGTCGACGGTACAAAGGTCCGAGACGCAGCCCCATCCGTTCTTGCGGAGGCATTGCGCGGCGAAACCGGTGTCTTCGTGCAAAACACCACTCCCGGGCAAGCGGCGCCAATTATTCGGGGACTCATTGGTAGCGGCACGCTCCTGTTGGTCGACGGCATGCGCCTCAACAGCGCGATTTTCCGATCTGCGCCGAATCAGTACTCGGCTCTGGTTGATGCGTACAACGTCGAGCGCATAGAAGTCGCGCGCGGCGCCGGATCGACCCTGTACGGCAGTGACGCCATGGGTGGAGTCGTGCACGTGCTCACTCCGCGGCCGCGCTTCCAGGAGGACACCTGGCAGATGCGGGGTGACGCGCTGACGCAATTCTCCAGCGCCGACCTCGGTGTGATCTCTCATGCCGCGGCGGCAGGCGGCCGCAAGGGCTTCGGCATCAGCACGGGCATGACCTACCAAAACCATGGCGACTTACGCACCGGCAATGGGGTGGAGAAGCCTTCTGCCTACTCATCGTTTGCCGGCAACGGTTCGTTGTTGTTGCAAGACGAGGACGAAGAGCTGGTGGTCAGCGCCCAGTATCTGACTCAACCCAAGACGCCGCGTTACGACGAACTGGTCGCTGGATTCGGACAAAGCCAGCCGAGTTCCGCTGTTTTCTACTTTGAGCCTAACGACCGTCTGTTCACACAGGCGCGCTACCGCAGGCGGGAGCCGTTTGCGGCAGTCGACCGTGTCGAGCTGCAGGCCGGGTACCAGCAAATCAATGATGATCGCGTCAACCGCGACTACGCCGGCTCCAACCGCAACCGCGAGGATCACGAGAAGAACCGCAGCGAACTCGTCGGCCTCACCTTGCAGCTCATGAGCCACTACCGCGAGATCATCACCTTTACGTACGGTGCCGAGATTTACCTCGATCATACGCAAAGCAGTCGCTACGCACGCGACATCGCCACCCAAGCCGTTTCGCCACGCCCGAGTCGCTTCGCCGATGGGGCGACGATGAACAGCTATGCCATGTACTTGCAAAACGAGATGGACCCGCTGCCCAAGCTCACCGTCACACTCGGGGGACGTTACAGCTTCTACGACCTGGATCTACCCGGAGACTCTGCCCGCCCGCCGGTGAATCTCACCTATCACGATGCGACCGGCAGCCTCGGCCTGCTTTACCGCACAACCGAGAATCTTCACCTGGTGAGTAATCTCGGTCGCGGCTTTCGTGTTCCCAACGTGTTTGATCTGTCCACACTGGGAGCCCGGCCTGGTAATCGCTTTGGCATTCCCAACCCGGATCTACAGCCGGAGCAAGTCGTTTCCGTCGACGCCGGGACCAAGATCCTCTTCGAGCGTGCCCATGGCGAGCTGTTCGGCTTCTTTTCGTTGTTCGACGATCGCATCGAGGATGTGCTCACGGGGGAGACAACGGAGGATGGCCGTGCGGTCGTGCAAAGCCGGAACTTCAGCAATCTCAGAATCGCTGGCGTCGAGTCGAGTGCTGATTTTCTGCTGCTGGATGAGCTGAAGCTCTACTCGACTCTCACATACACATGGGCCGAACTCAGCGCTGCGGGCGGCACTACCACCCCAGCCGATCGCATCCCTCCCCTAAACGGACGCGTCGGCTTGCGCTGCACGGCGCTCCGCGATGTTTCAGTGGACGTGTTCACGCGCTTCGCCAGCGAGCAGAATCGCTTGAGCTCCAGGGACAAGACAGACCCACGCATCAATCCCAACGGCACTCCCGGTTGGGCAACGGCGAATCTACGCGCCATCTGGGACATCACCCCACAACTAAGCAGCACCCTGCTGCTCGAAAACATTGGCGACTCGTCCTACCGCGAGCACGGCTCCGGAATCGACGCCCCAGGCATCAACGCCATCGTCTCGATCGCGGCGCGGCTTTGATCGGCTTTGCTCGCCAATTCGATTAGGCAGGCTATCCGGCTGATGCGCCGCGAGGGCGCGCCTGTCCCGAGCCTAGTCGAGGGGGCGTCTCCACTGCTTACGAACATTCAGGATTCGTCTTTGGAGACGGGCCGCCCTCGGCCCGCGTCCAACGGAACCGTGAATTCAGGGCAACGCCGCTTTGATCTACGAACCCGCGGTGTTCAGGAAGATCGGCGACGACCAGGCGCGTTCTTCGATGGGACTAAGGCAATCGTCGTCGTAATCGATGCGGTAGTCGCCATAACACGGACGCACCTTCTCGCATTCCCCGGCAGCGTTGTAGGTGCAGCGCAGGCCCCCGGCGTTGACGGCCTGGGTCGGCTCCTGCACGGCACGGGCGTAGTAGAGGACGTCGCGGCCACCGGCGAGAAAATCCGCATCGCCAAACTCGACGACGCAGCCTTCGGGATCCGGTGGACATTGGAAGCGGCGCCACGGATCTTCGATGAGCGGTTGGATCGGCTCTCCTTTGCGCTGCTGCGGGCGGATGCGGATGATCTCAATGCGGGTGATGCGGTAGCGCTCGTCGCTCGGGTTGTAACACTCACCACGGCAAAGGTAGTCGAGACGCTCGGGAGTCAACGCACTCATCGAACTGTCCGGACAACCTGGCTCCTGCTTGAACGAGCCGGCCGCACGCACGCGGAAGCGCGGTGCCGCCGCGAGCTGGGTTTCCGATCCCATCGGCAGAGGGCCGTTGGGGCCGTTGAGCAGGTCGAACCACAACAAAATGCGCTCGCCGCTCGTGCCATAGACCTCGCGCTGCTTGAGCGCCGACCAGATGGAATCGCGATCGCGGCCGCTGCTGTGCACCGCTACCAAGCCGCCGGTCATGAAGAAGGAGGCTTGCCGTTCGACGTCCAACGTTTGCATCATGCGCGTCAGATCGCCGCGGCCGCCCGGCTGAAACTCTTGCGACTCGGGACCAGGCTCCACACGTCCACCCGCGATACGCTCCAGCCACGCCTCGTCGCGTGCCCCTGCGGTTTCGGTCATCATGCGGCGCTTGTATTCCTTGTAACCGGTGCCTGGGCGGGCACTGTGATTATCGCTGGAAGCGATGAACCCAAAGCGGAAACGCTGCGGGTTCGACGCATCGTCGAAATTGGTGAGCGCCATGGCGTACTGGGTTGATACCCCTGGGCGGTAGTTGAAGGCTGGGGTGAAGCAGTCGCGGCATTGGCCACAGTCCTTCCACTCCTCGATCGGCGTGCCTAGCAGGGTCGAGCGCCCGGCAGTGCCGGCCTTGAGGAAGTTCTTTTGCGCCGTCAGTACGCGTTGATCGCATTCCGCGGCGCTGATGTCGCCGCAGCGCGAGCGCACGATCTCGCCGGCTTGCCAACAGCAAGGCAGATAGTTCTTGGTCGGGGCCGGGCACGTCGCCTCGCCTTTGCTGTCGAAGACGACTTCCTTCCAATCGCGATACTCTTCCGAGTTCCCGTGGCCCGAGAAGACCTCGATCAGAGTCTGCTTGTCGGGATCGTGCTGGCCGGCAGTAAGCTGCTTGTCCCAGTTGGAGCCCGCCGGTGTGTAGAAGCCCCACGTGTTGCCGTGAGGAATGACGATGGTGTCGAAACCCCACTGCGACAGCTTCTCGAACAACTCCCGCGGGGTGTGCGCGGTTTCCGAACAGGAGGCGGGAAGCTCGCGTGTATCGACGCCGGTAGGACAGATTTCCGCCTCTGCCAGCTCCTTTTGATAGAGGCCGAAGTCGAGGTAGCGCTGGCGATTCCAGAAATCGAGCACAGGAAAACGCAGACGTTGCCACAACGGCAACTGCTGGCGCATCATGCCAACCAGGCGATCATCCAGTGCGCTGATCGGGCGTACCGGTACCTTGTCCTCTTCGGTGTCCTTGAAGATGACGTTCTTGTGGCCGTAGTGTGTCTCCGGAGTTTGTCCGACTTGCGTCCACTCCCAACCAAGAAAGGACACCATGTCGGGGTTCTTGGGATCCCCGGCAACCGCGTTGCATTGGCGAATCGATTCCTTGGTCTCCGCCCAGTGCTCCGCCGTGATTGCTTCCGAATGGTCGTTGATGCTCCAAAAGTCGAGCTGCGAGCAGTAGCGTGCAAAGTCGCAGGCGTCGGCAGGTGGATGGGTTCCTTCCCCTTGCAGCATGGGTAGGCTGCGGATGAAGGCGTCGGCAGAGAAGGTGGTGTGCACGTGCAAATCACCGAACAAGATTTGCTTGCTGGCCGACGGGCGGGAGCCGGCATCCGGCACGAGCTTGGCGACCGCCGCCGCCTGCCGGGATCCGCGCTCGGCAATCACCGAATCCGGCACACGCTTACCTTCTATCTTGCCCGGGCCTTCATGTCGGCCACAGGCCGCCAGCAGCAGCAACGTGCCGACACCGCTCATTATCCCGAATCGGAACCCTCGCATGTGCTTTCCTCCTCGTAGGCCCTAGTTAGCTAGCCTCGCTCGCGCCACCTCATACCGTGAGCCCGTGGGCAAAGCCAAGCCGGTGCTTGTCCGCAAACAGGAGCGGGCGTGCGTCATAATTGCTGGCTTTCATCCGAGATCCACGGCCTCACGGCGCCTCACGGCCGCGGCTACTGTGTCTTCGCCGGCTCCGTGTAGCCGCGCGCGTGAGCGCGTGGATGGTGGAAGTTTGCCTCCCAACGAATTTGTCGCACACCCAACAGGAGCCCGCATGCGGCGCATCGGCGCACTGGCGGACTGGTAGCCGCGAAAATACTGCCCAGATCCGGCGCTACCACCCACTTTGCCTTCGCTGGACGGATTATCCTGCAACCCGCACGGTTACTCCTGAGCTAGCGCGTCTGATTTCGGAAACGCTGCATCTCGCACCGGCGCACCGGGCACCCCCAAATCCGGTGGTAGCGCCGGATCTGAGCCCGTCGCTATTCCTTGACCCGGGCTATGAAGTGGCCGTCGCGCGTGTCGATCTGCACCAGCTCGCCGGTTTCCATATACGATGGAACCTGCACGGTAATACCGGTTTGCAGTCTCGCGGCCTTGGTCTGTGCCTGAGCCGTGGCTCCGCGTAATGCAGGCTCGGTGTATTCGACGCGCAACACCACTGTCTGCGGCAGTTCGATGCTCATGACGTTGCCGTTGAACAGAACCGACCGGATCCCTTCGAGGCCTTCGACCAGATACCCGGCGTCTTCCCCCAGGGCCTCGCGGCTCAGGGTGAACTGCTCGTACGAGCCGGTATCCATGAAGTGGCAACCCTCGTCATCGGCGTAGAGGAATTGGATCGGGTGTAGCTCGATCTGCGCCTCGTTTACCTTGTCGCTGGTTTTGAAGGTTCGATCGAAGACGTTGCCGGTGCGTAGGTTGCGCACGCGTGCCTTAACCAAAGTGCTGGCGCCACGCGCCGAAGGGCTTTGAAAGTGTACGTCGATGACCGTGAACGGGTCACCGTCGATCTCGATGCGCAGCCCTCGCTTGAAGTCTCCCGCGGTAAGCATGGCGGCGCTGTCTAGCGTCACTATTGGAACCGGGCAATCGGCATCCCTGGCGTGCATGATTTCGGAAACGCTGCACCCCGCACCGGCGAACTGGCGCACCGGGCACCGCCAGATCCGGCGTTAGCGCCGGATCTGGGACGCCGTTCCCACCTTGTCTTGCTGCCGGGTACGACCTACAAGAACCTCTCGCCTGAGCCGCGGCATGCCGCGATGCACCCACCCGAGTTCGCTCCTCCGAAAGATGCGATGATGAACGAGCACCCGTCTGAGAGTTCTTCGATGCATAACTCCCAGCCTCTCTTGGCGTTGGCTCTGGGAGCGCTGGGAGTTGTTTACGGCGACATTGGGACTTCTCCCCTTTACGCTGTGCGTGAATGCTTCGTCGGCGAGCATGCCTTGCCGATTACTCCAGAGAACGTCCTCGGCGTCCTGTCACTGATCTTCTGGTCGCTGACGATGGTCGTGTCGGTAAAATACTTGAGCTTCGTCATGCGTGCCGACAATCACGGCGAAGGTGGCATTCTCGCCCTCCTCGCCTTGGTGGGTCCGCTGCAGAACCCGACGCCTACCAAACGGTCTTTTGTGGTGCTGATGGGATTGTTCGGCGCCGCCCTTTTGTACGGTGACGGTGTCATCACACCAGCAATCTCGGTTCTCTCCGCCGTCGAGGGATTGCAGGTCGCCACGCACGGGGTGGACGCGTTCATCGTGCCGATCGCCGTGGTGATTTTGGTTGGCTTGTTCCTGGTGCAGAAGCGCGGTACGGCGTCGATCGGTGCCGTGTTTGGACCGGCCATGCTGGTGTGGTTTGTAGCAATTGGCGGACTCGGCCTTACCAGCATTCTTGGACAAACCGGTAGCCAAACCACGGTGCTCGCGGCTCTCAACCCCGTCTACGCGTTACGCTTGTTCTTTTCCGGAGGCAGCGCGGCGTTCTGGATCTTGGGCTCGGTAGTTCTCTGCATCACCGGCGGGGAAGCCTTGTACGCGGACATGGGACACTTCGGCCGCCAGCCCATTCGTCTGGCCTGGTACACCGTGGCGCTACCTGCCTTACTGCTCAACTATCTCGGGCAAGGGGCGTTGCTCCTGCAGGAAGGTAGCAACGTTAGGAATCCATTCTTTGAGCTGGCACCGGATTGGGCACTGTACCCCCTCGTTGGCTTGTCGACGGTAGCAACGATCATTGCTTCGCAAGCACTGATCACTGGGGTGTTCTCGCTCACCCAGCAGGCTGTTCAACTGGGGTATTCCCCGCGTGTCACCATCGTCCATACTTCGGGAGCAACGGAGGGCCAGATCTACATTCCGGAGGTCAACTGGGGGTTGATGATCATGTGCATCCTCTTGGTCATCGGCTTCGAAAGCTCCAGTGCCCTTGCCGGTGCCTACGGCATTGCTGTGACCGGAACCATGGCGGTCACTTCTGGACTGTTCTACTCAGTGGCGTTCGAGCGCTGGGGTTGGTCGCGCGCCCGCATCGTCGCCATCGTCGCCTTGTTCTTGTTGTTCGACCTCTCGTTCTTCGGTGCCAACATCGTGAAAATCGCCGATGGCGGCTGGTTCCCAATCCTTGTAGCGACCGGGATCTTCACCGTGATGACTACCTGGAAGCGCGGTCGCGCCGAGATGGGCGAACTGCTGGCACAGGCTAGCCTGCCGATGAACCTGTTCTTGGCCGACTTGCAGGTGCAGCAGCCGCACCGCGTCAGCGGCACCGCCGTAGTCATGACCTCAACGACAAAGGGTGTGCCGCCGGTCTTGCTGCACCACTTCAAACACAACAAAGTCTTGCACAAGCGAGTCGTCCTGCTCTCGATCCTGTCGGAGAAGAAGCCCGAGGTTCCCGACGACGAGCGTGTCGAGATCGTTGCCTTGGGTGAAGGGTTCTTCCGTCTCATCGCCCATTTCGGTTTCATGGAAACGCCGCGCGTCGGCAAGATTCTCGATCTCGCCCAGGCCCAAGGGATGATGTTTGACCTAATGAACACAACCTTCTTCCTAGGTCGTGAAACCTTGTTGCCAACGGGCCAGGCCCCGCTCGCCAAGTGGCGCAAGCGCCTGTTCGCCATCATCTCGCGCAACGCTCCCTCGGCCACCGCGTTCTTCGACATCCCTCCCAACCGCGTCGTTGAGCTTGGTGCTCAGTTGGAACTCTAGACAGGTCATCGAAAAGGTGTGCGGATCAACAGTCTCCTTCGCGGGGGTGACATGCGAACGGCCGGTTCCTGCAGGTCGTTAGGCTAGAAAGCTCGAACCGCAAGTGAGCAGCACAACGCGATTGCCGCGAGTCATCTGGGCGCTCGGCTGGGTAAGCCTGCTGATGGATGTCGCTTCGGAGATGATCCACAGCTTGTTGCCCGTATTTCTGGTGTCCGTGCTTGGCGCCAGCACGACCATCGTCGGGCTGATCGAGGGCATTGGTGAAGCTACCGCGTCGGTAACCAAACTCTTCTCCGGATGGCTGAGTGATCGCCGCCAGCAGAGGAAGAACCTAACCCTGCTGGGCTACGGGCTCGGCGCTTTGTCGAAGCCGTTCTTTGCTCTCGCCCCGACAACGGGATGGGTGCTGGCGGCGCGCTTTTCCGATCGTGTCGGCAAGGGCATTCGCGGCGCCCCACGCGACGCCTTGGTGGGAGACCTGACTCCCCCGAATCTGCGAGGTGCTGCCTACGGGCTCCGGCAGTCGCTCGACACGGTTGGGGCCTTCATGGGGCCCTTGCTAGCGATGGCTCTGATGCGCGTCTTCGACGACGATTTTCGCGCCGTGTTTCGTTGCGCCATCCTGCCCGCCCTCGCCTCCGTCGCGGTGCTTGCTTTCGCCGTGCACGAGCCACACACCTCTACCCATCGCGAGGCGGCCACACGCCCACCATTGCGCTGGAGCGAGCTTGCCCACCTCGGGGCTCAGTTGTGGGGAGTTATTGGCGTAGCCGCCATCCTCACCCTGGCACGTTTCAGTGAGGCCTTTCTCATCCTGCGCGCGCAAGCCGCAGGCCTGCCCCTGGCCGGAATTCCGGTGGTACTGATCCTCATGAACGTCGTCTACGCGGCGTCGGCCTACCCCATGGGAATCCTCTCTGATCGCATCGATCGTCGCATGGTGCTGGCCGTAGGCTTTGCCGTCCTGGTCGTCGCCGACGTGGTGCTGGCCTTTGCTCCTAGCCTCGGCATGGTGCTGTTCGGCGTCGCGCTGTGGGGACTACACATGGGAATGACCCAGGGCTTGCTCGCCGCCCTAGTCGCAGATCATGCTCCGGCAGATCTGCGCGGAAGTGCGTTTGGTGTGCTGCATCTCACTACTGGGATAGCGGTGCTGCTGGCCAGCTTGCTCGCCGGAATCTTGTGGGATTGGCGGGGCCCACAAACAACCTTCCTCGCCGGCGCCATACTCACAGCAGTCGGGATTCTCGGCGCCCTCGCCCTGCATCGGCGCCAGGGCAAATGAGGCCGCCCCCGCAGTATTCGGCAATTCGCGCGATCGAAATTTGTCGTGTCGCTGGCCCTGGCTGCTCGGGTTGTGCTCGCCGCAGGACGGTCTCCACAGATTCCTTTTATGAGGTAATTTGGGCCTTCATGTCCTTCATGCGCTTCATGGTGAAAGCGAGCGGGGGCAGCGTGATGCAGGCTCTCTCAACCACATCCGGGCGTCTGACGGCGCGCTACTATCAGACAGCCCTTGCAGAGCTTGGGGTTTCCGAGGTTCCCAAACAATCATGTCGCACACCCCCGATGCGCCCATGCGCGGAAGTTGGTTGCGCTAGTGAGGCGAGTCTGTTCAACAACGCAAGTGGTGCAATCGTCCCTAAGGAAAGGAGTGCGGTATGTGGCTTCGCGTAACCGGGGTGATGAACAAGGCTTTGAGCGATATGTCGGATGGGTCATTTCAAGCTGCTGGAGCGACGCTGAGCGATAGTAAGCAACTCGTCCGGGAGAAACTGCAGGTGCAGACAGCGCACGAGATCGGGGTGGTCCTGGGCAAGTTGTCCAACAAGATTCCGCTCGACGACAAGGACATTGCGCTAGTGCAACTGTGGATCGTCGGCGATGCCGAAAGCTACGACTTGGCGGAAAACGACCTGGCCGCTTGGGTTGCCGAGTATGAGAGACTGAGCGCAGTGCTATCCGACTTCGAAAAGAAGGAGGATGCCGAACAGGATCTCTTCAAACTCGGCGGGATCTTGGAAGACGCCGTCCGCATCAGTTACGACATCGCCAATCTTCTTGAGAAGAGAGATAGGCTCCAGCGTTTTAAGTTGGCGGTTGCGGACGGGCTCGACGATCAGGAGAGACTCTTGTTGCTGGAGATCTTGCAGAGAAAACTCCAATTCTCAGGATACTAGCGGTCTGCGCCCAGCGTCTTTGCGAATCGTCGTTCCTGTTGGTCGCTGGACAACGTGCTCGTAAGACTTGCTCCCTGCGCAACAAGTTTCTGCCACCAAGTACCTTAGTGCGGGCCGGCTCCTCGCGGAACAGACGAATGTTCGAGAACCCTACCGATGCAGTGATTCGCGAAATTCTCGCCACTCCCCGCCGTATCGCTGTCGTTGGTTGCTCGCCCGACGCCAGCCGCGACAGCCATCGCATTGCCCAACTCCTCCTCGACAGGGGACACACCGTTGTTCCCGTCAACCCGAGTTGCTCGATGGTGCTGGGGCAGACTTGCTACGCGTCGCTGCACGACATCCCCGGAAGAGTCGAGATGGTGGATATCTTTCGCCGCGCCGACCAGGCCGGTGCCGTGGTCGACGAAGCCATCGCCATCGCCACGTCGGTTGTGTGGATGCAGCTCGGGGTCATTGATGATGCGGCGGCAGCACGCGCCCAATCTGCCGGGCTCACCGTGGTCATGGACCGCTGTCCCGCCATCGAGTACCGGCGCTTGTTCTAGAGGGTTGTTCGCACCAATTGTGTGCGAAGCCAATAAAACACACAATATCTTGTGCTTTGGATTGATTCCAAAAAGCGCCTGTGCCAGACTCCGCGCACCTCTGGATCTGGTGGTGGTGGCATGCGGATCAAGCAACTCGAAGTTGTCGGCTTTAAGTCATTTGCGCACAAAACAGTCCTCGATTTCCCTTCCGGAATCACGGCGATTGTCGGGCCGAATGGCTGTGGAAAGTCGAACGTCGTCGATGCGATTCGCTGGGTATTGGGCGAGCAAAGCCCGAAGCACTTGCGTGGCGATTCGATGGAAGACGTTATCTTCAAGGGTAACGATCGCAACGCCCCGAGCGGCATGGCGCAAGTCAGCCTGACTTTCGAAAACGATCCTACCCGCCGCCCGCAATCCGATACCGACCTCGAAGTTTCCACCCTACCCGAACACTTTCGCAATCTGACCGAAATCCAAGTGACCCGCCGCCTGTTTCGCTCGGGCGAGTCGGAGTACTTGATCAACAAGACGCAGTGTCGGTTGAAGGACATCACCGAGCTGTTTCTCGGCACCGGCGTCGGGACCAAGGCCTACGCCATCATTGAGCAAGGGCGTGTCGACCAACTCATCAATTCGAAAGCGGAGGACCGCCGTCTCTTCATTGAAGAGGCGGCCGGCACCACCCTGTACCGCAGCCGCAAGGTAGCGGCCGAGCGCAAGATGGAACGGACGCGCGAGAATCTCCTGCGCGTCAACGACATTCTGCGTGAACTCGACCGCCAGATTCAGTACCTGCATCGCCTCGCCAAGAAGGCGGAGCAGTACCGCACCCTGCAAGAGGAGATTCGCGCCCTCGACTTCACGTTGTCGCGGCTGCACTGGCAGCGTCTCACCTCCGCCTTTGCCGAGATCGAGGCCGAGCTGGGCAAGGCACGCAGCCACGAGCAAGAGCTGGGCAGCCACCTCGAAGAACTGGAGGCGTGCCGCGGCGAGAAGGCGGCGGCTCAGGCAAGCGCCGAAGAAGAGTTGTCGCGCTGGCGGGAATCTGCCGCGGTGCTCGATAGCGAGTGCCAAAGCTTGCAACAGCGCATCGAACTGCTGCGCAAGGAAGCCTCCGAGCGCGAGAGGCGCGCCACGCGGCTGGAAGCGGAAGCCAGCAACCTTGCAACCCAGCACGACCAAGTAAACGAGAGCATTGCCGGGCAGGAGCAGGAACGGATCGACTACGAAGCCCGCCTGGCGGCCGACGAAACAGAGCTGCGCGCCAAGAACTCGGCTTTGGAAGAAGCGCGACAAGCGGTGCGCGCCGGCGCCGAGGCAGTCGAGGCAGCCAAGAACGCAGTCGTCAGCCTGGCCGCACGCGAGTCGGAGTGTCGCAACTCCATCGCCACACAAACGCGCCGCATCGAAGAGGCGGAACGGCGCCTGCAGAAGCTCGCCAGCGAGCAGTCGGAAGCCAGCCAGCGGCTGACCTCCCTCGAGGCTGCCTTGGTGGCACGCCGCGCCGATGTGCAGCAATTGCGCGAGCGCTTGCGCAACGCCGAGGAGGAGAAGAAGCAGCGAGCTGAAACCGTGCGCAATCTGTCGGAAGCACTTCGCGTGCACGAAGCCAAAGCGGGACAAGCGCAGGAGTTGCTGCTGCAGTTGCGCTCACACTTGGCGTCCCTCCAGGATCTGCAACGGAATTACGAAGGCTATCAGCGTGGCGTACGCTCGATCCTCCGGGAATCGAGCAGCGAGACTGGTGTCATGGGCGTGGTGGCCGACGTGCTCGAAGTGCCGGAACCCTACGAACGCGCCGTGGCTGCTGCCCTCGGCGAGCGCTTGCAGTACGTGATCGTGCGCGATGGCGACGACGGTGTTGGCGCCGTGCGCGCCTTGCGTAGCGAGGATTCCGGACGCGGAAGCTTCATCCCTCTCGCCCCGCGCAAAATTGATCTTGGTGGACCTGGTGCTGCCAGCATGAATGGCAACACCCGCCGCTTGCTCGATCTCGTCCATGTCGACGAGCCTTACCGGCACGTTGCCGAGACTCTGCTCGGCGAAGTGGTTCTGGTTCCCGATCTGCAATCGGGCCTCGCCTTGTGGCGCAAGAACGGCGTCCACGTGACGTTGGTGACCCCGGAGGGCGATACCATTGATGCCACCGGTGTGGTCACTGGCGGCAGCGAGCATCCGATCGAGGAAGAGATCGTGTCGCGCCGTCGCGTCGTTGGCGAGCTGTCGGCTCAAGCCGCGGCAGCCGAGGCCGCCCAGGCCAGCGCCGAGGCGGAGCTGCAAAGGCTGGGGACAGAGTTGGAAAGCGAAGAGGCGGCTCTCAAGAATCTCGACCGTGATGTGCATGCTCTGACCCTCGACCTGGTCGCCGGAGAAAAGGACCTCGAACGGCTTGAGGGCGAGCGACCGCGCTGGCTGGATCGTCTCGAAGTGATTCGTTTCGAGAGCGAGGCCCTGGCCAACGAACGCGCCGAAGCCAGCAGCGCCATGGATCAGGCCCAACGCAACCTTGCGGAAGCCTCCGATTGGCGGCTCACGGAAGAAGCGGCCCTACGCCGGCGCCAGGAAGAATCCGGCGCCGCCAATACACTGGTGGAATCGCTGAACGGAGAGGTCACCGCCATCAAGATTCGCGTCGCGGAGTCCCGCCAGCGCCATGAAGCGGCAACCAAGACCCTGGCGCGCTTGCAGCAACAGCTCAACGACATGGCACAGCGCACGGCCGCACTGGCCAGTGAACGGGCCGCGACAGAAGGCGAGCGTGTTCAGTTGCAGCAGGACGCGGAAGTAGCGACGGCACGTCGCGCTGAGTTGGCAGCGCAGCGCGAGGAAGTCGATGCCAAAATTCGCGACGCCCGCGTTGCTCTCGACGAGGCCGTGCAGGCCACCAATGAGCAAGAGCAGAGCTTGCATACGACGCGCAAGGAACTCGATGAGCTGCGCACGCAGTGCCACCATTATGAGGTTGCGAACGCGGAGAAGCGTTTGCGCATCGAACATCTAGTTACCGGTCTCCGCGACAAGTACGAGTTGGACGTGGCCGAGCTTGCCGCGGTCGAAGAGATCGAGGCCGAGCAAGAGCAGGAATCGCAAGCACGCTTAGAGTCGTTACGCCAGAAGATCGCCCGCATCGGCGAAGTCAATGTCGGCGCCATCGACGAGCTCAAAGAACTCGAAGAACGGGCTCAGTTCCTACGCACCCAGAAAGAAGATCTCGAACGCTCGCTCGACGATCTGGAAAAGACGATCCAACGCCTGAACCGGGCTTCACGCACCAAGTTTGCCGAGGCCTTCGCCGCGGTAAACGAAAAGTTTCAACAGACACTGCCGCAGTTGTTCCGCGGCTGTGAAGGACGTTTGGTGCTCACCGACGAGAGCAACCTGCTCGAGTCGGGCGTGGAAATCGTGGTTCGGCCTCCGGGAAAGAAGCTTGAAACCGTGGCCCTCCTATCGGGCGGTGAGAAGGCTCTGGTAGCGGTGAGCATGATTTTCTCGCTCTTCCTCATCAACCCGACACCATTCTGCTTCCTCGACGAGGTCGACGCCCCCCTCGACGATGCCAACGTCGGACGCTTCACCGACATGGTGCGCAGCATGAGCGCGTGCTCACAGTTTATCACCATCACCCACAACAAGCGCACGATGCAGGCCGCCGATGTCCTCTACGGCGTCACCATGGAAGAACCCGGCGTCTCCAAGATCCTCTCCGTTTCCATGCACTGAGCGACGCGGCCACCAGGGCGGCGGTTCTCACGCCGCCCGCGCGTGAAGCTTGACGCCGAGAGCACGAGCCACCTTGAGGACGGTAGCGAAGCTGGGATTGCCACTGCTGCCGAGGGCGCGATACAGGCTCTCACGGCTTAGGCCGGCATCCTTTGCTACTTGGCTCATGCCTTTGGCACGGGCAATGTCGCCGAGTGCTTTCGCGACACCAGCCGTATCCTCGGGCGCCTCATCAAGCCAAGCATCGAGATAGGCCGCCATCTCTTCTGGCGTACGCAAGTGCTCGGCCACATCGTAGGGCGTGGTTCGCGTTTTCCCGGTCTTGTTCGCAGCGGCTCGTGCCATAACGTTACTCCTCGAATCTCTTTGATAAGGCGATGGCCAGGTCCATGTCTTTCTTCTGCGTAGCTTTGTCACCCCCAGCGAGAAGTAACAACAATCGGTTGCCGCGCTGCGAGTAGTAGACTCGGTACCCTGGGCCGAAGTCGATCTTCAACTCCGCAATGCCATGCTTCAGCTTTCGGTGCGCCCCTGGGTTCCCAGCGATCAAACGCTCGATCCGCGTCAAAATCCGGGCACGGCCGGCTTGATCCTTCAGTGTACACCGTAGCCTACCAGCTACACGTTTCAACGATTGCACCCGCTTCCGCTCGCTCCGCACTGGCGCACCGGACACCTTCAAGATGAGCTTCCCCGAATCTCGCTTCCGCAGCCGCTTCTGGCTACTGTGCGCCGCCATGTTTGGAATGCGCCCAGAGGTTGGCCCATGGTGACACCGCAAGAGGTCTTGGAAGAGCTGAAGAAGGTGAAGTATCCCGGCTTCGCCCGCGACATTGTTTCGTTCGGGATGATCAAGGACATCGAGGTCGGCAGCACTGGGATCAACGTGATCTTGGCACCGACGACGGCCAAGGAAGATGTCGTGCAGCAGATCCGCGATGCGGTCCTCGCCACCGTAGCCAACTTGGCCGCGGGCCTGGCCGTGCAGATCACAATCGCTCAGCCGCCACAACCAGCGCGGCGGGGAGTCGCCGGGCCGGCCGCAGTTCCCGGTATTCGTCACATCATTGCCGTGGCGAGCGGCAAGGGCGGGGTCGGCAAGTCAACGGTCGCCAGCAACTTTGCTCTTGCCCTGGCCAGTCTCGGGCATCGCGTCGGTTTGATGGATGCCGACGTGTACGGTCCCAGCATCGGGCTGATGCTGGGCTTGAACGAGCGGCCCACCAATACGGAAGACAAACGCATCGTTGCCCTCGAGCGGTTTGGTATCAAGGTGATGTCGTTCGGGCTGTTCGTCGCCGAAGGCACACCGGTGATTTGGCGCGGACCGATGATCAACAAACTGCTGACGCAATTTCTGCGCGAGGTCGAATGGGGCGAACTCGACTATCTCGTGCTCGACTTACCCCCGGGAACCGGAGACGCACAGTTGACGATCACGCAGCAGGTGCCTTTGGACGGCGGCATCATCGTAACGACGCCGCAAGACGTTGCCCTCGAAGATGTGAAGCGCGGGGTCAAGATGTTCCAGCAGGTGCACGCCCCGATCCTCGGTGTCATCGAAAACATGAGCTACCACGTGTGCAGCGGCTGCGG